>CAIXKO010000774.1 GCA_903919925.1 uncultured Bacteroidota bacterium
AATCTTATGATATTAAGATGGAAGAGCAGATCGAAATAATTCATGAAAAGAGTAAAATTCACACGATTCATGACCTTTTACATTCAGGCTCAACCTGGGAAGTGAAATAATTCAGTTGCAGACCCTGAATCAGAAAGAAATGAGGGCAACTGCCTTCATTTTTTTTTGCAATATGATGATGACATGAGCCCATTTGCGAACCTTTTTCAATAATATATTTTTAAAGGTCGGCTCTTTACAAATCTTGCTACCTTCGGAATAATCAAAAGAGATTGAAAAGTAAATACCATGAACGAATTTTCGCAATTAAACCGGCCAAATACCGACTTCGGCGAAGCGGAATTTAAATTCCTCATGCAGCGCCGGATAAATAAGGTGCTGATTATCTGCAGTAACTACGACTTCTTCATGCTTGAGGAAGATGGCAGGATTGATGAGCAGATATTCAATGAGTATGTGTCATTGAATCTAAGGTATCCGCCTGTTTTTATTCAAGCCAATACAGCAAGGATAGCATTTGACCATTTGGAACGGGAGCATATCGATCTGGTAATATCTATGCTGAGTGTTGGCGAAATGGACCCTTTTGAGTTATCCAAGAAGATAAAATCGGAATATCCTCATATCCCGATTGTTGTATTGACTCATTTTAGCCGGGAGGTTTCAATCAAGCTTGAGAAGGAAGACCTAAGTGCCATAGATTATGTTTTTTCGTGGTTAGGAAATGCTGATCTTTTACTAGCAATAATTAAGTTGATTGAAGACAGGATGAACCTGGCTTACGACGTTAATGAAGTGGGTGTTCAAACCATTCTATTGGTGGAAGATTCGGTGAGGTATTATTCCTCTTTTTTACCGGCGATTTATAAGATTGTCTTTAAGCAATCAAAATCATTCATGCTGGAAGGATTAAATGAGCATCGCAAGATGCTACGGATGCGAGGACGTCCCAAAATCCTTTTAGCAACCAACTATGAAGCAGCAATTGAGCTTTTTCAAAAATACCGGGACAGCACTCTGGGAATTATCTCTGACATCTCGTATAAACGACAAGGGAAGAAAGACCAGGAGGCGGGCTTAACTTTTTGCAAAGCGGTTAGGGAGGTGGACCCATACGTACCAGTCCTTCTACAATCATCCGACCTGACAAATCAGGCAGCAACAATAAGTTTAAAGGCAAGTTTTCTGCATAAATATTCCAAAACGTTGGATATTGAGCTGAGGGATTTCATGGTCAGGTATATGAATTTTGGTGATTTTATTTTCAGGGAACCCGAAAGCAGAGAAGAAATTGGCAGGGCTTCCAACCTCAAGGAGATGCAGGACATAATTTTAAAAATTCCAACTCATTCACTGAAATACCATTTTCAAAACAATGATTTTTCTAAGTGGTTCAATGCCAGGGCATTTTTTCAGATCGGGCGACATCTTAAGCACAAAACCCTCGACGATTTTGGGACGGTAGAAACTGGCAGGCAGTATATATTTGACATCATTGCCAGTTATCGTTTATCGAAAGCCCGAGGTGTTATTTCAACATTTGAGAGGAGCCGCTTTGATGAGTATATGCTGTTTTCGAGAATTGGGGAAGGATCACTGGGTGGTAAGGCCAGGGGGCTTGCATTCATCGATTCTTTTCTAAAAAACCATGATCTGAGTAATGCTTGGGATGGAGTTACCGTGACCATTCCGCGGACGGTTGTTATTTCGACAGATGTTTTTGAGGAGTATATGGATCTCAACAATCTATGGCGAGTGGTTACGGGCAACTATACGGATGAGCAGATTCTTCAGAAATTTGTTGTGGCAACTTTGCCTGTACGGATTTACAAGGATCTTGATGCTTTTGCGCGAGTTGTTAGGAACCCAATTGCAATAAGGTCATCGAGTATGTTGGAAGACAGTCATTATCAGCCATTTGCAGGTATTTATTCCACTTTTATGTTACCCAAGGTTGACTCCGACAAGCAGAAGATGGTATATATGCTTGCTGATGCGATCAAGGCGGTTTATGCCTCTGTTTATTTCAAAAATTCGAAAACTTATCTTGCTGCAACCCAGAATGTTATTGACGCCGAGAGAATGGCAATAATACTACAGGAAGTTTGCGGAACCCAGTATGGAAACCGGTTTTATCCCACCATATCGGGTGTGGCACGTTCAATCAATTTTTATCCTGTCGGGATGGAGAAGCCAGAAGATGGCATTGCCAATATAGCTTTTGGTTTAGGGAAGCTGATCGTTGAAGGAGGGTCAGGATTGAGATTTTCACCTAAATATCCTGCAAAAGTATTGCAGCTTTCTTCGGCAGATAGCGCTTTGAAAGAAACCCAACGTGAGTTTTATGCACTGGACCTGTTGGCCGATCATTTCTATCCTTCCACAGATGATGGGGTTAATATATCGAAGTTGAAAATCAGAGAAGCAGAGAACGATTCCTCCATACGATTTGTTGCCTCCACGTACGACATGGATAATCACATCATCCGTGATAATTTTACCGACAAGGGCCGGCGTGTAATAACTTTTAATAATATACTGAAATACAATACTTTTCCATTAGCGGACATATTAAATACCCTGATGAGAGTTGGTGAAACAGAAATGAATAATCCAATTGAGATGGAGTTTGCGGTTAACCTGGATGTTCCAGCAGGTTCACCCAAAATTTTTAATTTTCTTCAAATACGTCCGGTTGTTGAAAATTCAGACGAGCTCAGTTTCAGGCTAGAAGAGGTTGAAGAAAAGAATACCATTATATATTCGGTTTCGGCGCTGGGTAATGGCCTGATAAGAAATATCCGAGACTTTGTTTATGTTAAACCGGAAACTTTCAGGTCAAATGACAGCAACATCATTGCGGGTCGCATTGAAAGGCTGAATGATCAATTTATTGCCAAAGGAGGTAATTATGTGTTAGTTGGGCCTGGCCGCTGGGGATCCAGTGATCCTTGGCTGGGAATACCGGTTAAATGGCCCCAGATATCGAGTGCACGAGTAATAGTGGAATCGGGGTTGCCGGAATACAGGATTGACCCGAGCCAGGGGACTCATTTTTTTCAAAATCTGACTTCATTTCGAGTCGGGTACCTCACGATAAATCCTTATTTGAACGATGGGTATTATAATTTAGATTTCCTTTCTGGTATTGAAAGTGTATATGAGGATGAATACATCCGACATATTCAATTTGAAGATCCTTTGCATATAAAAATCGACGGAGCCCAAAATCGGGGTGTGATTTATAAACCTGGATTCGGGGGTAAATAGGGGGTAGTTAATTTTGGAGACGGACACCTATGCATTTCAATTGATGAGGAACATTGAGTTAAATCATACTATTTCCTGACAAAAACTGTGTGATTAAACCGGTCTTAAGAATACCTTTGCTACCAGTAATTTAACGCTTAAAATTTTGTTTTATGAACGTTGAAAAAATATTGATCGATCTTGAGAAGAAACACCCGGGAGAGGTGGAATATCTTCAGGCAGTTCGTGAAGTTTTGGAATCCATTGAGGAGGCCTACAACCAGAATCCACAATTTGAATCAGCCAGCATTATTGAGCGCCTGGTTGAGCCGGACCGGATTTTGACATTTAAGGTACCTTGGGCAGATGATCACGGAAAAGTTCAGGTAAACCTGGGATATCGGATCCAGTTTAATAATGCAATTGGGCCATACAAAGGGGGACTAAGATTTCACCCAAGTGTTAATCTGAGTATTTTGAAGTTTTTGGGTTTTGAACAGATCTTTAAGAATGCTTTAACCACTTTACCTATGGGTGGTGCTAAAGGTGGTTCGGATTTCAATCCAAAAGGAAAATCTGATGGTGAAGTAATGCGCTTCTGCCAAAGTTTTATGCTGGAATTGTGGAGAATGATAGGACCTGAAACCGATGTTCCAGCCGGAGATATTGGAGTTGGGGGACGTGAAATCGGCTATATGTATGGGATGTATCGCAAGCTTGCAAGAGAAAATACCGGTGTTCTTACTGGAAAAGGTCGTGGATGGGGAGGATCGCTGATTCGTCCGGAAGCAACTGGTTTTGGGAATGTTTACTTTGCTAACGAGATGCTGAAAACCAAAGGTGAAAGCTTTGCAGGTAAAAGAGTTTGTATTTCCGGATTTGGGAACGTTGCCTGGGGAGCTGCTCTAAAAGCAACGGAACTGGGTGCAAAGGTAGTTACCATATCTGGCCCTGATGGATATGTTTATGATCCAGACGGAATAAAGGGGGAGAAAATTGATTTTATGCTCGAGCTTAGAGCTTCAAATAATGATGTTGTCAGGCCTTATGCTGAAGAGTTTGGTGTTGAATTCCATGCGGGAAAGCATCCATGGGAAGTGGCTTGTGATATTGCATTGCCGTGTGCTACGCAGAACGAACTCAACAAGGAAGATGCATTGAACCTGATTAAAAATGGATGTAAATGTGTTAGTGAAGGTGCTAACATGCCATCTACCCCTGAAGCCATCGCGGTATTCCATGAAGCAAAAATTCTGTTTGCTCCGGGAAAAGCAGCGAATGCAGGAGGTGTTGCAACATCCGGGCTTGAAATGTCGCAGAATGCAATGAAACTTAGTTGGTCAACAACAGAGGTAGATGCGCGTTTGCATCAGATCATGAAAGATATTCATCAGCAATGTGTTATTAATGGAAAACAAGCTGATGGTTACGTTGATTATGTTAAAGGAGCTAATGTTGCCGGCTTCATTAAGGTTGCCAATTCTATGGTTGATCAGGGAGTAATATAGAATACTGATCAACTTTATTTGATAAAGCACGTAGAGACGGATAATTATCCGTCTCTACTGGTTTTATGGTAGAAAGGTAACTCAGATGATCGATGCACTGGATGTTTCAACGGTATTATCGACCTTTTTGATGAGACCCTGGAGGACGTTTCCAGGTCCAATTTCGATAAATTGCTGAGCACCATCAGCAATCATGTTCTGGGAGGTTTGAGTCCACCGAACAGGGCTGGTTAATTGGGCAACAAGATTTTTACGGATGGTAGCCGGATCGGAAACCGGGAGTGCATCAACATTTTGATAAATAGGGCATACAGGTTGCACAATGGGGGCATCTTCGATTGCCTTTGCCAATTTGGCTCTTGCAGGTTCCATCAAAGGAGAGTGAAATGCTCCTCCAACGGAAAGTTTCAGGGCTCTTTTAGCGCCTAATTCTTTTAGGCGAACAATGGCGAGATCGATACCCTGGTGAGATCCAGAGATGACGATCTGGCCAACAGTATTATAATTAGCCGGAACGACCACCTCATTGATTTCTTCGCAGACTTTTTCTACTAATTCATTGCTGGCACCCAGGATGGCAGCCATAGTTGACGGATTCATTTCGCAGGCTTCCTGCATGGCCATAGCACGCTTGAATACAAGGGCGAGTCCATCTTCAAAGCTTAAAGCACCTGCGGCGGTTAAAGCGGAGAATTCGCCAAGGCTGTGACCGGCAACCATATCGGGTTGAAACCGATCACCCATGACCTTGGCCAATATCACTGAATGAAGGAATATAGCAGGCTGCGTGACTTTTGTCTGGCGAAGGTCTTCTTCGCTGCCGTTAAACATGATGCCCGTAATGCCGAAACCGAGAATATCATCGGCTTGTTTAAAAAGAGAGCGGGCAATTTCAGATTGATCATAGAGATCTTTTCCCATACCGGGAAACTGGGCTCCCTGGCCGGGAAAAACATAAGCTTTCTTCATATTTAAGTATTAATGGAGACGTGCGGTGATCAGATGAATGAATTCTTCACGGGTAGCAGTCCGTAGAAAAGCACCTGTAAAATCTGAGGTGGTTGTAACTGAGTTTTGTTTCTGGATACCCCTCATTTGCATACACATATGCTGAGCTTCAATAACCACAGCCACGCCGAGAGGCTGAAGCGTGTCCTGAATGCAATCACGGATTTGGGTGGTAAGGCGTTCCTGAACCTGAAGCCGGCGTGCATATGCATCCACAACACGGGCAATTTTACTCAGGCCGGTTACTTGTCCGTTGGGAATGTAGGCAACGTGTGCTTTGCCGAAAAATGGAAGTAGATGATGCTCACATAAACTATATAATTCAATGTTTTTTACCAAAACCATTTGCCTGTAATCCTCATGAAATGTAGCGGATTTAAGCATTTCAACAGGATCGAGCTTGTATCCCTGCGTAAAGAATTGCATGGATTTGGCTACACGCAGCGGTGTTTTTAAAAGACCCTCGCGGCCAGATTCTTCACCAATAAGATCCAGGATTCTGCTGTAGTGCTGAGCAAGTTCTTCTGTCTTTTCATCGTCATATCTTTCGATTTTCTGATAACCATTTCCGTTGTTTTCATGCAGTGAGAATTCCATGTTTTGATGATTTGGTAAAATATTGGTACAATGATATGACAAAGAAAGAACAAATTTTGTTCAAAAAGATTACCTTCGGGCATCATTCCCGAACATGAAATGAGCCAATTGATTGTCATTCCTACGCTTAGTGAAGCTTTACCGCTGATTCGAATCGCCGGATTTACTCCTACTGAAGATCCATTACTATATCAACAGAAAGAGAGTGGGTGGAGATTATTGATTGCTGGTATTGCATCAGTTCCGGTTATGTACAATCTTACCAGGCATTTATGTGTTAATAGTTATGATAGGGTTATACATGGCGGTATAGCAGGCAGCTATTTTCTTCCTTTGCAGCCCGTTGAGGTTGTACAAGTTATTCGGGATACTTTTGTTGATGTTGGAATAGACCATGGTGGTATTTTTAGATGGATCTTTCATGAAAACCTATGGAAGCCAGATGAAAAACCATTTCGGCACGGGTGGATGGATGTTCCGGAGGACCGGACACTTAAACTGGAAGCTGTTACGAGCATCACCGTGGATTTGGTCACTGCCGGGCCTGATCGCAAGGCACGTCTGGCAGAAAAGTTTAATCCACAGATCGAGAGCATGGAGGGTGCGGCAGTTTTTTATGTTTGTAAGATGGAAGGTATTCCTGTGATACAAATTCGTGCAATTTCAAATTATGTTGGCGTTCGGGACCGGTACAACTGGAAAATAGATGAAGCCATAGATGCCTTAACCAAAGTAATATCTGAAATAGTATGCAAATAAGTCTTGGTTACAGCACTTGCCCAAACGATACCTTTATTTTCGATGCACTCGTCAATGGTAAAATCGATTGTGAAGGACTGGAGTTTGTGCCTTTTCTCACGGATGTTGAAGATTTGAATTTACTGGCATTTAAAGGGAAGCTTGATGTTACAAAGCTCTCTTTTCATGCCTGGTTGCACGTTTGGAGAAGTTATCGGATTTTAGATGCGGGCAGTGCATTAGGAAAAGGAAGCGGACCCGTATTGGTGGCGAGAAACCAATGTCTGGATCCGCGCTTCCTGAGCTTATCCATTGCTATACCAGGCGAATATACTACGGCCAACCTATTGTTGCGCATGGCTTATCCGAACATAAAAGAAAAGAAGATTTTTGTTTTTTCCGATATCGAGCAGGCAATTTTGGATGGGTTAACTGATGCTGGTGTATTAATACATGAAAATAGGTTTACCTACGAAAAGAAGGGTTTGGTATTGCTGGCAGATTTGGGACAATACTGGGAAGAATCAGCTGACGCACCCATTCCTTTAGGGGGAATCATGGCGCACAGGCGGTTGCCACAAGAGGTTGTTGAAAAGGTTAACAAGTTGGTTAGGAAGAGTTTGGAATTTGCCTTATCAAATCCCAAAGGTACGATTCCTTATATGAGAAAATTTGCTCAATCAATGGATCAGGAGGTGCTGGATGCGCATCTGAGAACGTTCGTAAATGAGTATAGTGTTGAACTTGGTGATGAAGGGAAAAGAGCTATCAAAATTTTAATTGAAAAGTCCATTGCTGCCGGATTGATCAATGATTTTCCAGCAGATTATTTTATTACTTAAGATAAGGAAATGGGGAAGCGCACTGCCTATGATCCTTATGAACAATTTATGCTTCGGGCACCTCAGCTGCCTGTGGACATTCTCAAGACAATACCAGTTTTACAGGGTGAGCTTTTACCCTTTTTGACATCATTATGGCAGGACCCAATAATCAGGGAAGGGGTGATGCTTGGGAGTTATGATTTTAGCCAGATTATTGACCAAGAGTTAGTTATTAAAAAGAAGTCATCTCCAGAACCGGAAGTATTATATGCATTACTCCGTTATATATGCCGGTTTTCCTCCAGGTGTACCCCATTTGGAACTTTTGCAGGTTTTTCCATGGGGAAAATCGGAATGGCAACAGCGGTCAGACTAGGGAAAAATGCAGATCATAAATTACATGCCAGGCCTGACATGGAGTACCTGATGGGTATTGCCCGTTTGCTGGAGGCGGATTCCTCAGTCAGGGAAAAGCTCCTGTTCACCCCTAATACAACCCTTTATCGTGTGGGTTTGTGCTGGCATTATGTTGAAGTGAAAATTCCGACAGTCAGAGCCTCAAAGATTTATGATATTGTAACGATTGATGACAGCGGTGTAATTGAAGGTGTTCTGGATTATTGTAAAGGCGGCAAGCATTTGGACGACATCCGTAGTTTTTTGATGACCAGCGAACGGACAGAATCTGAAATCAACAGTTTTGTAGAATCGCTAGTTGATTCACAGGTTTTGGTTTCTGTTTTAGAGCCAGTGATCTGCGGCCCGGAATACATTGATTACCTGATAGCTCAACTTGGGTCTGGCCATGTAGAAAACGACATCGTACGATCACTGGTTCAGTTGAAAAAACTATTTGACAGTATGAACCAACCGTCATTTGTGCTTTCGCATTTGCCTTTAGTTGAGCCAATTATTGCTGCGATTTCACTACCCGTTAACAGGAACCATTTGATTCAGGTTGACATGAATATATGTCATAGTTCAATGATGGTTGGAACGCCAGTTACCGGCCAGGTTTTGCTAGGTCTCAGAATCATCAAAGCGCTAACGGCTAATTCTCATTTTGATGTTTTAAAGGGGTTCCGGGATGCTTTTATTAAGCGATATGGAGACCGAAAGGTGTTGTTGGTTAAGGCTTTGGATCCAGAGACCGGAATTGGGATGGAAGGGTTAGTGGAGGGTTACTGGACGGACCCGATGCCATGGATTGATGATCTTAAATGGGGGCCCACCTTCAGTTCCGGAACAGCAGGAGGTGATTCGGGAAATAGTTGGTTGGTTGGAAAATTTTATGACGCTATCCGCAATGGTCAACATTATTTGAATTTGGAAACGGCAGATTTGCAGTTAATCGGATTACATAATGGTGACTGGCCGAACCAAATGACAGCAATGGTAGAGCTCTTTGAGACGGAGACACCCGATGAAGCTGGTATTCATTTTTTGCTTGGTGGGTCGGGTAATCCTGCCTATTTGCTTGGTCGTTTTGGATTTGCCGATCCTGATTCTACTCAAAAGTGGATCAGTCAGTTAATCGATGATGAGAGAAATGCTTTTCCGGATACCGTTTTCGCAGAGATTGTTCATCTGCCTGAGGATCGTACCGGAAATGTGCTGCAACGCCCGGCATTTCTTGAATTCGAGATTCCCTACCTTGCACAATCTGCAAAACCTGCTGAATATCAGATTCCTGTAACCGATCTATTAATAGCTGTTGAGAAGCATCGTTTGGTCCTTTATTCCTCAATTTCAGGGAAAAAGATCAGGCCATACACCACTAATGCCTATAATCACCAGCTCGGAAATCTAACGGTTTATAAGTTCCTGAATCGTTTTCGGTTGCAAGATTCGGATCGCGTATTTAGTCCTGATTGGGGAAACATTGTCAATCAAGCTCCATTTATTCCAGGTATCCGGTATAAAAATATGATCCTTTCGCACCCGGTTTGGCAAATTCGGTGTGAGGATATATCCAAATGGTTTCATTCGAGTAAGAGCGAACTTGACTTACCTGAGATTTTAGCCTGGAAGAATAGCAAGAAGATGCCCGATGAAATGTTATGGATGTCGCATGATCAGGAACTCTTTTTCAATTGGACCAATCCAAATTTGCTATTGTCACTTTGGGATACAGTGAGCAAATTCAATTTTATTAGGGTACGGCCTTTTTATCTGTCTGCTGGCACACCAGTAAAAAGCCAGGATGGATCGCATGCAAACCAATTTGTTTTTTGCTTTCGGAAAACATGAAGAATCCAAAATTGAAATTTCCCCCTGGAAGTGAATGGCTATATATCAGGATTTACGGAGGTCCGCAGGCTTTAGAAGCCTGGTTAATGAATTCTTTCAGGGAACGTTTATCTGAGTGGAGATTTTCAGGAATGGTGAAGCAGTTTCACTTTATCCACTTTCTGGATCCCGAGTATCATTTGAGATTGCGGTTTCTTTTATCTGAACCGGATGAGGCTGGAATATTATTGCACCAAATTCAGAGTTCCTGTAAAGAATTACTGGTGGAAGATCTGATCTGGAAAATTGAGGTTGGAACTTATGAGCCAGAATATGAACGTTATGGTTTTGATCGTTTAGCGATTGTGGAAAGCTGGTTTGAAATAGATTCGCTTTATTGGCTTGAAGAGATCAGCTGTTTGTCGAGGGAGTCTGATGCTGATATCTGGAAAAGTGCTGTTCGGTCAATTGATGCTTTATTAAACGATTTTGGTGTTAAGATTGATGATAAAATTAAAATAATCAATGGGCTAAAGGAATTCACCGCTGATCTTTTCAGTTTAAACAGGAGCATGAAAGGCCAATTGGATGAGAAATATCGAAAAATGTCTGGTTTATTAAAATCTGTGATGGATTCCGGCACGGAAGGGATGAGTGTTTACTTATTAAAGCGGTCGGAGGAGGCGGTTGAAATTGTTAAGCAATTGCGAGCCACCTTTATTGACGACCAACAGTTTTTCGAATCCAAAGTAATACCTGATTTGATACATATAAGCCTAAACCGTGGTTTTCGGACACGCCATCGTTTGCAGGAGTTAGTTGTATACGATTTCATGGGCCGGCATTATGAATCAGCCAGGGCGAGGAGTAAGAATGTGAAGCGGGAAGCATGAACAAAACAATTTCTGCTTTGTTATTTAGAATAAATCTAAGTAACAAATATAAGGAGGAATTAATATGTCATTTAAATTGCCTGATTTGCCTTACGCTTATGATGCGCTGGAACCCTATATCGATTCAAGAACGATGGAGATTCATCACTCCAAACATCATGCAGCCTACACAAATAATCTAAATAATCTGGCTACGGGAACTGAGGTTGAGACTTTGGGTATCGAAGAGATCCTCGCTCATGTTTTGAAATATCCGGTAGGGATCAGGAACAACGCGGGAGGGTTTTACAACCATAATCTTTTTTGGACTTTTATGTCGCCCAATGGAGGGGGTAAGCCATCGGGGGAACTTTTGAAGGCAATTGAAACTGATTTCGGATCTTTTGAGGCATTCAAAGAAAAATTCACCGGTGCGGCAACCACGAGATTTGGATCTGGCTGGGCATGGCTAATAAATACCGGTGGGAAACTAGCCGTAACATCAACCCCGAATCAGGACAATCCACTTATGGATATCGCAGAAGTGAAGGGAACTCCAATTCTGGCATTGGATGTTTGGGAGCACGCCTATTACCTGAACTATCAAAACCGTCGGTCTGATTATATCTCTGCCTTCTGGAATGTAGTAAACTGGCAAGAGGTGGAGGCAAGGTTTAAAGGGTAATAGGGATTCGGTTTTTTGGTTGTTGAATTCACGGGCCCTGGTAGCAGGTTCTTAATCAGATTATATTTTCAGAAACCTGTTTGATCTTACGGATATGGTCAGGGGTGGTTCCACAGCATCCTCCGATGCAGGTTGCACCGGCATTGATGAGGCGGGGGATGTAAGAAGCTGTGATTTCGGGAGTTTCATCGAAGATGTTTTTACCGTCGTGGTAGTGAGGTTTTCCGGCGTTGGCATGAACCAGGATTGGTATTCCTGAATTGGTGCGGCGGATTTCTTCCACAATAGGGATCATGTTTTCCATCCCGTTTCCACAGTTGGTCCCAATAATATCGGCACCAGCGGCAATTAGGACATGAGTCATTTCTTCCGGAGAGACGCCCATCATAGTGCGAAAATCACCTTGTATGGTTTTATCGAAGGTCATTGTGCAGATCACTTCAAGGTTTGTGTTTTCTTTTGCGGCTTTAACTGCAAGAGTGGCTTCGTCAAGCGCAGTCATGGTTTCGATGCAAATTGCATCGGCACCAGCGGATGCCAAGGCAATACACTGTTCACTGAAAGCTTCGTACAACTCATCCTCGCTTACTTCACCCATCATTAGCAGAACACCTGTTGGCCCAACTGAACCGAGTACAATCTTATCGGGTCCAATTGCACGTCGGGTAATTTCAACTGCTTTACGGTTAAGTTCAGTAACTTGATTTTGAAGTCCGTAATGACTTAATTTGAACCGATTAGCTCCAAAAGTGTTGGTTTCCACTGCTTCGGAGCCTGCATCGGCATATGCTTTTGCGATAGCTTCAATTTTTTCGGGGAAATCGATGTTCCAGGTTTCGGGGCAAGTGCCTGGTTCAATACCTGCAGATTGCAACATTGTGCCCAGGGCGCCGTCGGAAATGATAATTTCACCATTTTTCAACCGTTCAGTCAGCTTTGTTTTCATCTTTTCTGTAAGGATAATAGTTGTTTTGAGAATTCACGGCTATTCAGGTCCGGGCCAATAGCGATCAGTTCCGAAGGGCCTTTATATCCTTCAATGAACATGAATGATATATCAGTAAATACAGTTTGAATTACCATCGTATTGATTTCATCGATACGAATATAGCCTTTTATTCTGTGTAGGGTATGTGATTTTTGAAGGATGAAATCCCTGACCTGTTTTTCGATAAAGAATCCGGTTGATCGAACCACACTGGAGGAGAGGGAAGGGCGGGTGTCTGGGTTGGGGAATAGTGTACCGGGCGATGAAATTGGATGCCCCTGGTGAGTGAGAAGTCCGGTTGGCTGACCATTTAAATCGTTGGAGTCTGGATTCTTTGGATTCGAAATCCGGAACTTAATTCCCAACAATTTGTCTATTAAACTTTCATCCCCTAAATCCAACTGATCGGTGGACCCAAATTTAGTTTCAACGATCTTAGCAAATGGGTTGAATTCAAGAATCTTATCTCGTATTCCTGAAGTGTCGGAGACCAGATCGGTTTTGTTGATCCAAACGATATCGGCTATTCTGATTTGATGAAGTACGCGGGATACAGAGTTTATAACCCTATGAAAATTAACTGCATCAACCAAACACCAGGACCCAGCGAGATATATTTTATCGGAAAGTTCTGGTGCCTGAAGCACTTGGCCAAGTGATATGGGATCAGCCAAACCGGTGGCTTCCAAAAGAATCAGATCGGGCTTGTGTTGGTCAATAAATGGAGCCAGGCGAGTAAGAAAATCACCTAGAAGACATGCGCAAAAAACGCTTCCGTTGTTGATTTCCAGTAGCTCAAATGGTTTGTTTGATTGTTTAAGAGTAATACCATCAACATTTCCTGGAGCAAATTCGTTTTGGACTATTGCCAAGCGAATGTGTTCGGAATATTTCCGGACCAAGTCTAATAAAAGGGATGTTTTCCCACTGCCGAGGAAGCCGGTTACCAGTACAAAAGGTACTTTTTTCAGATGATTTCCTTGATCCATTCTTTGATCACATCGGTTCCCGGATTGCCTGATTCACTGCGTATTTTGTATTTAACTGTTACCAAAGCGGGTGTTTGCGCAACGCCAAAAGAAAGGATAACTTCCGGGTTTGTTTCTTCGCGGACTTCAATAGTAACTCCAAGTTCAGCAATAGCTTGACGGGTTTTTTCACGCAGTGGTGCAATTTCTTCAATTGATTTACCAAGAAGGAGTATTTCACCATGTTTTACCCGCAGGCGGATTTTCAGCTTTTCATTGATGCGGTTCTGGATAGCACGAATCAGTTCATTTCGTGGCGGGATCTGAGATACGAAAGTGATTTTGCCATCGATGCAAATAGTTGGAATATTTTTAACAAAGAGGGATGACATAAAGGTAACACCTTCGAGATTTTTTATGGAGTGTTCGCGCCATTCAACGAGTCCTTCAAAGTGAGGGGCA
The DNA here is from genome assembly GCA_903919925.1 of uncultured Bacteroidota bacterium. Classification (GTDB taxonomy): domain Bacteria; phylum Bacteroidota; class Bacteroidia; order Bacteroidales; family UBA12481; genus UBA12481. The sequence goes on from CAIXKO010000774.1 coordinate 14,129, forward strand.
ACTTGTTTGACTGCTTCAACCATATATTGGCAAGGGGCACAGGATTCAGAATCAAGTGTTATAATATCCACGATTACCTGGTCACTTTTACCATACTCATCGAGGTTCATTATTTTGGTTTTCCCAGGTTTGTGCTCCAGAGTGCGAATCACATCCTGCTGGTAGGAATCCCGGACTACGCGGCTCACTGCCTGAAGGTTTTCTATGGGTGTTTTCATGGGAAGATCGCAACCGGGTGCCAGGATAAACCCTTCATTCCCTGCAATATCCATACAATCCACTGCATTCTGCTGACAATCTTCCGGGGTACCCATTAGCATAACAAGAGTTAGCTGAAGATTACCGCCAAAGCTAATCCCATGATTTCGGCAGATATTTCTGACGTAATCGAGTGGAATATTCTCATCGATGGAGATATTATCCGGGCCGGTTTTGCACATGACCTCAATGTTTTGTTGTGCATGGCCGCAAACAAAGAAGGAGCTAAGCTTTCCGTTTCTGCGGATATCATCAAAAACAGATTTAACCGGGTGGTGTATGAATTCGGTAAACTGATCGGGACCAATCTGCGAAGTCATCGGGTCGACTACAGCGATGATATCACAACCAGCATCAAGGTAGTATCTTGACATTGACCTTGTTACTTCAGATGCAAAGTCAAGAATCTTGTGAATGGAGGCCGGATCTTCAAACATTTTCATAAATATCTCGGTACCTAACAGATGCAGCCCGAGAGTAAAAGGACCAGTTACCAGTCCATATAGAGCGATATCGGGATACATTTCCCTCAACTTTCGTGTAGCATCCAAAACTACAGGGATTCTTCCCTGGGTTGGCGAAAGAGGATGGAGCTGGGCCAGCGTAACATTTCCAGCGAGAGGGTGAGAAAGAACAGCAGGTGGATTTTCATCGGCCCAGCCAAGCACACAGCCGAGAGCTTCCGCTTCAATCTGAAGATCAAAACAGACAGGTATTCCATCGGGTTTATAAAGTTGGATTGCTTGACTGATACCACTGACCATCAAATCGGTGGAATGAAGATAATCATTGGCGTTTTTTCCAATAAGATGGCCACCATGTACACCAACGAATGGCACCCATGGAATAGTGTCGCAATAACCACCTTTCATTGCGTGTAAAACAAGCTCTTTGCCTTTCATATTCAGATTTGAGGATATATTTCTCTGGCGGCATTTTTCATTGCCAGAAGGTTTTCGAAAGGGACTTCGGGTTCAACCAGATGAGTTGGACCGATAATAATACCGCCTTTTTTACCGCAAACCCGGATTCTTTCAAGAGTTATCTCCCTGACTTCTTCTTTAGTTCCAAAAGGCAATAGCTGCTGAGTACCCAGAGTTCCCCAGAAAGATAGGCGGTCACCATAAATCTCATGTATTCGGTTAAAATCCATGCATTCTGGTTGGATTGGATTGAGGATATCAACCCCACAATCGATTAACCCTTCAATAAAGGCCGTGGCATCGCCGCAGGAGTGGTAAAACACCAAAATCTGCGGATTAATCTTGCGGGCAGCATCAATTACTTTCTTAAAGCGCGGCTTGATCCATTGTTCCCATAAATCAACGCTCATCATGGGGCCGCTCTGCATGCCAACATCGTCACCCAGGGAAACTATGTCTACGCCGGCCTGGGTATACAACTGGACCCGTTGGACAGAATAATCGGTAATGCGGTTGAGCAGTACAGAGGCTTTCTCATCCTCCATCATCATATCCATCAGTAGATCGGGCATTGACCGGATGTACCATGCGGCTTCCCAAATAGTCATTTGCATGGAACCCATGGCAGCTAAACCCCGTTCATGGAGGTTGTTGACGCGATCGAAGAGCGGTTGATTTTCTTCCCGGCTGAAAACCGGCATTGGATAGTTTAGTATTTCATCAAGCGATTCACATCCTTGAAGGGGATGGTGCATACGGGTCATGTGATAAGCGGCTTCAGAGCCCTTGGAGTGACCGACACCAATTACATCGATAATTGTGTCATCGGGAAGGGATTCTCTGTGGTAGAGCAAACGGCCATTAGTATAACCAGGATGCTCAGTGAGTGTCACCCATCGGAAATCCACTCCGAACCAGTCGAAGTAATCAATATCGCCAAATTTTTTCTTAAAGTCTTCAACCTGAGAATCACAGAGTAAAACGTCAACAGGAATCCATTCAAACCCCTGTCGACGGGCCGTACGGATCAGATTTTCACGCGGGGTTATGGGCATATCACCCAAGTTTATTCAGGAACTCTACTGCTCCCTGGGGATCTGGAGAATACCAGTCGGCACCGATTCTTTTACGAAAATCATCCGTGACGGGAGCTCCTCCGATAAGAATTTTAGTATCGGGACGCGAAGCTTTTAACTCGGTTACAATTTTCTCCATGTTCAACATAGTTGTGGTAAGCAGGCAGCTCAGTCCAACAAATGCACCAGGATGCTCATCTACCGCAGTGATAAATTTTGCAGCTGGAACATCAATACCCAGATCAACAACCTGCCATCCTGCACCTTCCACGATCATACCCAAGAGGTTTTTTCCGATATCATGAAGGTCGCCCATTACGGTACCAATAATAAAAACCCCTTTTCTTTTAACTGCTCCCGACTGAAAATATGGTTTCAGGTGTTTCATTCCGGAACTCATTGCTTTTGCAGCCATTAAAACTTCGGGCACAAAAACTTTATTTTCACGGAATTTTACTCCAACAATTTGCATTCCCGGAACAAGGCCCAAACTCAGAACCTGGTCGGCAGGAATTCCTTCCAGCAATGCCTGAGCGCTAAGCTCATCGGCACCGTCCTGTCCTTTTAGGTCGGGGGGATAAGGGGATGTTTTATTAACTTTACCTCTTTCAACGCATTTTGCGATCTTTGCCAGTAATTCTTCAGGATTCATTGGTACGAAATTTTGATTGATGACAAATATATAAATCCTAAACCAGATATGTTAAAAGATTTTGTGCTAAAAAACCGCAGTTTTCGAAGGTTTGATGGCAGTACAACCATTACCATGGAGACCATGGAGCAACTTGTAGAGTTGGCAAGAGTCTGTCCTTCAAGTCGTAATCAGCAGGCTCTTAAGTTTGTTTTAATCAATATACCTGAAAAATGTGCCCAGATTTTTCCATCGCTTGCGTGGGCAGGTTACTTGAAAGATTGGGATGGACCCGTTGAAGAGGAGCGTCCAACTGCCTATATAATCATCTTAGGAGATAAAATGCTTGGCAGTAGTTTTGATATTGACCTTGGGATTTGTGCACAAACGATACTTTTAGGCGCTAGTGAAATTGGCTTAGGAGGTTGCATGATTGGTTCGATCCGGCGTGAAATTCTTCGCAACCTTTTTTGCCTTGCTGAGCATCTGGAGATATTATTGGTGTTAGCTCTGGGTAAACCCATTGAGCAAGTTGAAATTGAACCTGTTAAAGATGGCAACATCCGATATTGGCGTGATCAGGATCAGGTTCATCATGTACCTAAACGATCATTGGGTGATTTGCTGTATAATTACGAACTGCTGTAAAACAGTTTTTGTAAATCACAGTAAATCATTAATTTACAAAATAAAACTAAAAGTGTTGAAAAAACACGTCAAAAAGAATTGCAGAAATTTGTTGTTTACAATTTCACGTTGTATCTTTCGGATGCAAAAGGTTAGATAGGGAAGGTTAAAGAGGAAAATTTAACAGATTAGATAAAGGGATTTAGGCTTAGTTGCAATAAAAATATTTTTCTTAACTTCTTCTTATCTGTAAGGTGGTTCTTGATTGTGGGGACATGAAAAGTGTTGTTGGTAAAAAGGCGGCTCCCAACCGCCTTTTTTTATTTAATGGCCCGTTCAAGGTTTTCTGATACTGCATCCCAATTAACCACCTTCATAAAAGCTGTAATGTAATCTGCTCTTTTACTCTGATATTTTAAATAATAAGCATGTTCCCACACATCACAAACCAAAATTGGAATCGTTACCCATTGCGTTTGATTCTGATGTTTTTCGGCCTGGAGAACCACTAAACGGTCTCCGTCCGGCTGGAAAGCCAATATACCCCATCCGCTTCCTTCAACAGAAGTGGTTGCCTGCTTGAAGAGTGTTGCAAACCGTTCAAATGATCCGAAGGATTTTGTCAGGTATTTCTCAAGGGTATTGCTCCGAATTCCCGGGGTTGGGCCCATATTTTTCCAAAACATATTATGAAGAAAATGCCCGGCACCATGAAAAGCCAGTTCACGCTCCCAATGTTTAATTAAACTAAAATCTCCTGAGTCCATTGCTTCCGCCACTTTTTTTGTTGCGTTGTTCAAGCCCTTAACATATCCGGCATGATGAACATCATGATGTAGCTTCATGGTTGCTTCATCGATATAAGGTTCCAAAGCATTGTAATCATATGGTAAAACAGGAAGAAGATATTCACCCGGTTCATCTAAAGAAGGGGGGGTGAAATTTACGCCTCCGACAGATCCAAGGTTGATCTGGGTAAAACCTGCTGTAATACCAGCTCCAAGAAGTGCGGAAGATTTAAGAAATTCTCTTTTATTCATATCAGGGTTGTTTAGTAAATTAACAACCCTAGGCTCAAAATGTTTTGGATAGCCGGGAAACTGGATGTAATTATTATGTAGGACAAAATTATTCGTCCCTACTTGAAGGCTTTTTCTAAAAGACCGTCACCAGTTATGGATAGTTGGCTGAAATAGTTGGGTACAGGCTGGCCGAGCAGCTGGTCGACATACAATTTGGCCAGATACTGGCCGAGCATAAAGCCTTGGCCCCTGAGTCCCAGAAATAATCCCAAATGGGTGTCAATAATCATTCTGGGCTCAACATAATAACCAGCCCAAACAGCTTGGAAACCAACGGAAGATAATTGGGGAATCCAGTTTACAAAAACCTCGGAAGCGATTTCAAGAAAGTCCTGCGAATTAATTTTTAGATTTTTCTCTGCTTCCTGGGCATCCGTTGCCGGTGAGGCACAACCAATCACCTGACCGGTTTCTCCAAGCTGCTGACCGTATACGGCGGAAAAACCTTTATATCTGCGGCGATCTATCAGCATAGGCAATGGAGCACCATTGATACCCAGCATTGGCAATCTCCTGGTTATGAACGCTTGATGCTTAACTGCATAAAGGCCAGTTTCGAATCCCATTTTTCGAGCAAGCAAATGGCCATCCGGTCCCATTGAATTAATAAAAACAGGTGTGTGAATTTCCAAATACTTCTTTTCATGGTTCTGAACCAGCAACACGTATTCGTCACCACTTTTATTGGCATCAATCAGTTTACAATCTTCGAGAACAGTGCCACCTTTATTAATTCCGAGTCTCCTGATAAGGTCGATGACCCGGCCTGGTGTGGCCTGCCAGCAATCATGAGTAATTAAGGCAGCCTGGTAGTTTTTATCCAGGTTTTGGTTGATAAATGGAGAAATTCTGGTTCGATAATCTTCCGGACCGATCATTTCAGCTTCAGACCAGGCCATTGATGCTTCAAGCGCATTAAACGTTTGTTCATCGTGAGCAAAAGTGACATAATCGATCAGACGAAAGTCGATGTTTTTAAGTTGCTGTAATTCCTTAAAAATGTTCAGGTTTTGGCGTGCGATATCGGACAATTCCGGGACGCTGAAATTTGGACGTCCACCGGCGATATTTCTCCAGGAAGCTCCCCTGCCAAAATTGATCAGAACCGGTTTTTGACCGGCTTCGGCGAGATACCGGAACAAAGCAGAGCCCCCAATACCTCCACCTGCAACCAATGAAGGCACATGGATTATTTCAGGCTGCCTGATATGATCAACCAATCTTACCTTTTCAGGAACCTCTTTCGGATATAATTCACCCATTTCAATTTGGTTGGACAACGGTCCTCTGGGGGTGGCATCTCCAACGATCTGAATTCCACTATTATAAAGGGCTGTTTTAAGGCGTTTAATGCATCGTTTCCCACGACAGGCACCCATTCCTAATCGGGTGGTATGCTTGATTTCATCAACTGAAATAAACTTCCGGTCTCCAATGGTATTAAGAACCTCATCGTAAGTTACGTCATCACAATGACATACATAGACAGGGCTTTCAGTTTCTAACTTTATTGACCGTAATGATAGCGGGTTAGGAAATTTTTCCTCCAGAATAAAACTTCTTACTTTAACAAGATCCTCTCCGTGAATATCAAAAGCGCGGACCCTTGCAATATTGGTTTTATTTGGTTTTTTGAGGATTTTATCGATGGTACCCATCCCGAGTTTTATCCCATTATTATCGACAAGAATTACAGATGAACCAGCTTCAGCAGCATATTCAACTGGAATGAAGATCCAGTCTTTTTTAAAATTATACCCAAAAATAGCAAGGCCCGGGCATTGATAAATGCAATCCATACAACCGGTACATAAGTCAAAATCGATAACGGGTACTGTGCTGGTGGATGTTTTTGTGATTGCACCTTGCTTACAAGCAAACTCGCAAGGGTTGCAGGCAAAGCCATACAGGCAGTCGATCTGAACAAATCCTTTAGAAGTCATTCTTTCTGAATCCGGAAGATCTGGCTTTTCGATAATGCGAACAGGATGTTGCTGGCTATCAATATATTCTTTTGAAATGCTCAAAAATTCATCATAATTAAACTTTTCTCCCATCTCCTCGAGGAGTTCATAAGCCACTTGTTTTCCGCGAAGAACCGCGCTGGTACCTTCGCCAATTCGGATTGCATCTCCGGCACCATAGACTTTTCGTCCAAATACTTCTTTCCCTTTAATCAGCAGTTGATCGTCTGCCACCAATCCGGTACAGATATTTATAGCATCAATACCTTCGATAATTTTTTCAGTGCCGGGGATTGGCTGAAAGTTGTGTGATTCAGCGATTACCGCTCCTGTTATCCCGGTACGATCTTCATTTGGAATCGCTTTAATAAGCAAATGGTTTAGGATTACCGGAATACCGAGCCTTCTTACTCGATTTGCCTGAACCGGAAATCCCCCCTCACGGGGCATTGCTTCTACAATTGCTTTAACAGTGGCACCGGCTTGCATCAGTTGGTAAGACGTAAGATAGCCAATATTGCCGGCACCTACCGTAAGAATATTTTTACCTAAAAGGGTAAATTCGGTATTCATCATTTTTTGTACCACTGCCGCCGTATAAACTCCGGGAACGTCGTCATTTTCAAATGCTGGCATGAATGGAACTGCACCTGTAGCAATAACCAGATAATCTGCATCCACATAATAGATTTCCTGTGTGCTGATATTCTTGATTGCCAATCTTTTTCCTTCCAAAATATCCCACACTGCAGAATCCAGAAAGATACCATCGAGGTTTTCCCCGGCGAGCGTTTTTGCGATATCGAAGCCACGCATACCTCCAAATTTTCTCTCTTTTTCGAAGAAGAAAAACTGGTGAGTCTGCATGAGGAATTGACCGCCAATTCTATCGTTATTATCGATTACCAGATTATCGATTTGATGCTGATTTAGAATTTCGCGGGTAGCCAAACCTGCCGGACCGGCTCCAATTATGGCAACCGAGGTTCTGAACACTTGTGCAGGTGTTGTTTTTTCGACAGGCGAAGGATTTGGCCTATAATCGCGTGGGACTTCGGTGACTTCCTTAACTCCATCAATTCTTGTAATACAGATACGTTTAACCTTTCCATCCACAAGCATCTCACAAGCACCACACTTGCCAATACCGCATTCGAGACTACGGTTTCTTCCTTTGAGGCTATGGCTATGAACAGGGTATCCAGCCTGATGTAAAGCTGCGGCTATCGTTAAGCCTTTATCCCCTGTTACTTGCTGACCTTCAAAAAGAAACTCGCTGGTCTGGCGGTTTTCAATGCTCAGTATAGGATGTTCGGTTATTTTTAACATGATGGGGGCAGGTAAAAATTAGTGGTCACAAAAATAGAAGCAGGTTGTGATAACTTCCATGATGTTTATCAGTCGTTAGTATGATAAGAGGCACAATTTGCATGATTAAAAAATGTATTTTTGTGACGCGAAAAAACAATAAAAACCAGATTGATAGATGATTAAAGAGAATTCAAGCCGGATTATCAGCGGCGTCCTGGCAATTGCAGTGATAGTGCTGTTTGTGTTACAATTTTCGGGTAAGGACACTGAAGTAGTTGAAAACCAGAAGACCCAGCCCGGAGTATTAATGGGAAATTTAGGCGAGGTAAAGATTGCTTATGTATTTGTAGATTCCGTTTTGGCCAATTATGAGTTTTACAAAGTGGTTACTGACCGGCTTCTTGCAAAGAAATCCAGTCTGGAAAAAGAGCTAACCGGTAAGGGTGAGTCTTTTCAAAAGGAAGTATCTGATTTTCAGTATAAGGTTGAAAAAAAGCTGATTACCTCGTGGGATGCTGAAGCTCGGCAGAAACAACTTACCGAACAGCAGCAGGTTTTATCAAATTTGCAAAACGACATGCAAAACCGTTTGGCGCAAGATGAGCAAACAGTGACTATACAACTGCATGATTCAGTTACCGCAGCCGTCAGAGATATTAATATCAAGCTAGGATACAATATTGTTCTCAGCAATACTTTTGGGGGAGGATTGCTTTATGCCGACGGGAATATGAACATTACCAAACAGGTGCTCGATCGCCTGAATGAAACGTATCGGAAAACAATCGCCAAGTAGAGTCGGCTTTGCTGATCTTTACCTGGAGAGATATGGCTCGGGACCTTTGGAGATTTTACCAAAACCTGATCCTGATCTTTTTTTAATTGTTACGATACCGGCTTTTAAAGAACCCGACCTTAGCAGCAGTCTGTTATCATTGATTTCCTGTGATCCGCCTGGCGTAAAATGGGAGATCCTGATCAATATCAATTATCCTGAAAATTCCGACGAAACTGTTGTCGTGATCAGCCAACAATCGTTAACTGCTTGCCAGCAATTAAGTAAAAGTTTAAACAGGGATGATCTTCAGATTCATTGCCTGTGGAACCCGGATATGCCCAGGCGTCATGCCGGTGTAGGCCTGGCTAGAAAAAAGGCGATGGATCAGGCCATTTACAGATTTAATACAATAGGCCAGCCAAATGGGGTAATTGTTTCATTTGATGCAGATTCGCGGTGTGATAAAGGGTATTTAAGATCCATTGCCAATTTTTATTTGCAAAACCCAGGTGTACGTACAGCTAATATATATTATGAGCATCCACTACATGGAGATTTGCCTCCGGGATATTATCATTCTATTACGCAATATGAATTGTACCTGAGATATATGCGATTGGCGATTGAAACCACCGGGCATCCATATTCTATTCATACTGTTGGCTCCAGTTTTTCAACAAGGGCCAAAACATACATTCGTGTTAATGGTATGGGATGTTATAAAGCCGGTGAAGATTTTTATTTCCTTCATAAATGTATTCAGCTTAAAAACTTTTGGGAGATCAATGATACAACAGTCCGTCCTTCGGTAAGGGAATCTGATCGTGTATCATTTGGGACCGGGGCTTCAATAACCAGGCTGCAAAGCGAAGTAAATCTGGCTGTTTATAATCTTGATAGTTTTTCCCCCATCAGGGAATTATTTCGCCAGATAGGATCATTCTGGCGTATGGAAGACAAAGAGCTGCAATCATTTGGCGAATGGGAAAGTATATCTGAGGGGTTGGCTGAATTTATGACGAATCAGGGTGCACTGAATAAGATTCAAGAAATGCGATGCTATTCAGCGAGTGAACAAACCTTTTGTGATAAGTTTTTTGGATGGTTCAATGGATTTATGATACTTCGGTACCTGAACGAAGTGCATAAGCATACTTATGTTAAAATGCCCGTGCTGGAAGAGGCTTTACGCTTAGCTTTGATTCTGGGAATAGATTCCGGAGAATCTGCCGGGGATTTGCTGGAAAACTACAGAGACTATGAAAAGGGGCGGGGAAATCGCAGGATTATTTAGACTGCCCTTTTTTTAGAATGACAAAGATCTCTTCATCAGGTGCTTTCATTAAATATTTTTCACGGGCAAACTGTTCGAGATTCTGGGGATTAGTTTTTAAGAGCTTGATCATTGCGCGATCATTCCTGATTTTTTGCTGATAGAAAATGGTATCTTGAACCAGCTGATTAAGGTGTTGGTTTGATTTGTAACGATCAACCAGGTTATGCTGGTCGAAGAAGATGATCCATATGGAAAAGCCAACAATACTTAAGAAGTATTTGTTAACCACAAGGGTAAGCAAGCTATGCCAGAATTTCTTGTTCATATTCTGGTACAAATATATCTCAAAAATCGTGTGGTTGCAAAGGAATAAAGCTTGTTAATTGACCGGATCTAAAAATGGGTAACTATGGTCAACAGGAGGCAAGAAGCACTCCTTGATAGTCCTTGGGGAAACCCAGCGCAGGAGGTTGAGCATACTGCCTGCCTTATCGTTTGTACCAGATGCGCGTGATCCTCCAAATGGCTGACGGCCAACAACAGCGCCAGTTGGCTTATCATTGATATAGAAATTCCCAGCTGTATTTACCAGTCGTTTGCTAGCCTGATCAATGGCATACCTATCAGTGGCAAAAATAGCCCCCGTAAGAGCATATGGGGATGTATTGTCAACAAGATCAAGGGTTTCAATAAACTGATCATCAGGATAAATATAAATAGTTAATACCGGGCCGAACAGCTCCGTGTGCATGGTTACATAATTTGGATCGCGGGTGAGAATTACTGTAGGTTCAATAAAATAGCCGGTTTCTTTAGAGTAATTTCCACCTGCAACAACCTCAACAGATGGATCGTTGCGGGCATTATCAATATAGCTGATCAATTTATCGAAAGCTTTTTCATCTATGACCGCATTAATAAAGTTGCCAAAATCCTCAGGGCTGCCCATTTTGAACTGGTTCAAATCATCGAGTAGATGACACAAAACTTTTGGCCAAAGAGACTCCGGTATATAAGCTCGTGATGCGGCAGAACATTTTTGGCCCTGGTATTCAAATGCTCCACGTGACAGGGCGGTAGCTATTTCGATGGGACGTGCACTGGGGTGAGCAAGTATATAGTCCTTTCCTCCGGTTTCCCCTACCAAACGTGGAAAAGATTTGTAACTTTTGATAGAGTTGCCAACCTGAGTCCACAGGGACTGGAAAACTTCGGTTGAACCAGTGAAATGTATGCCTGCAAGATCACGATGACTTAAAACCACATCTGCAGCCTCTTTCCCGGGTGCAAAGACCATATTAATTACCCCAGCGGGTAACCCTGCAGCATGGAATACCTCCATCAGAACTTTTGCAGAGTAGATTTGAGTTTGGGCAGGTTTCCAAACCACCACATTTCCCATAAGTGCCGGTGCGGCAGCAAGATTAAGTGCAATAGAAGTAAAATTGAACGGACTTACAGCGTAAACAAATCCTTCCAATGGCCTCTGTTCTAAACGGTTCCAGGTGTATCTATTGTTTTCAGGCTGAATGGAATAAATATCAGCCATAAACTGGACATTGAAATTCAAAAAATCAATGGATTCTGAAGCCGCATCGATTTCGGCCTGATGGATATTTTTTGATTGGCCGAGCATTGTGGCAGCATTAATTTTGTAGCGGAAAGGCCCGGATAGCAAACTAGCGGCTTTGAGGAAAACCGAAGCACGCTGTTCCCACGAAGTTTCCGACCATTTTTGCCGGGCCGATAATGCTGCCGAGATTGCCATTTTCACCTGTTCTCCTGTTCCCATGTGAAAATGTGCAAGTACGGTTTTATGATCATGGGGAGCGCGAATCGCTTCTAAAACCCCTGTTTTTACGTTCTTGCCGCCGATAAACATGGGGATATCTGACTTTTCTTCCTTCAACCGTCGTATGGTTTCAACAAGTTCAAGACGGTCGGCAGATCCTGGTTTGTAAGTACGTACTTCCTCATTAACTGGCTTTGGTGGTTCAGGTATGCTGATCATATGTTTATTTATACTAATTAGTAGCTATAACAAAGTGAGCAACCTTTTGTTAATAAAAAACCGGCTGCAGGAGCTTTAACACTCCTGAGCCGGTTGATTGGTGAAAGGTTGATTTGAGTTTTTTATCGTATTTTGACCGATCCCATATTACAATTGATGGTAACAGTTGAGGAGCCATTCCCAAATGTTCCGGAAATTTTCTCAGCCGTAACTCCTGGTATATCATGTTCCTTTTCTTTCGTTATCTTCAATGCCTGAGGAACTTTTATTGATCCCATATTAACATCAGCCTTAAGTGTATAGCCAGCTTTGGGATCAATACCGAGAGTGAGGTCGCCCATATTCTGTTCTGCGATAATTGACTTAAACCCAGCGGCAACATTTTCGATTTTTACATTGCCCATATTTGCATCCACCTTAAGGTTTTCATTCAGATTATCGATAGAAAGTTTGCAACTATTCAAGTCCGCTTTAATTGAATTCACTGTTCCGATTTCAATTTCAGTGAACTGGGCATCGACAGTTAGGTTACCGCATTCTGTTATTTTCAACGCATCACTATGCTGAATATCTATTTTCCCATCTTTCATCGTGCCTATGGTGAGATCTCCGAATTGCATATCAATTTTAGTTTCCGGACCAGTTAAACTAACGGCATTAAAGGAACCAAACTGTAGATCAGCACTAAATGATCCAGTTAGAGTGCTAATAATCATATCGCCGAATTGGTTGTTGAGACTGAGTTTAATGTTTTTCGGACAATTAACGAAGTAATCGATGCGGAACGATTGTTTTTCGCCTTTGTTATTGTGAAGGTTAAGGTTACCTTGTTCTCCAAGGTTAGTTTTTACAATGATCCGGTTTCCTTCTTCCTTAAACTCCACCTTGATCCTATCCATGAGCTTTTTTGCTTTGGCTTCATCAGAATTAGTGACTTCAACAATGTATTTGACAGAAACTTTACTCTGATCCCAATCAACGACGGTGATGTTTCCGAATTGATTGTCGATCGATAGTTCTGTTGAGGAAGAAGCGGAGAATTCCTTTTGGTCTTCTTCTCTAAGCGTTTGAGCTCCAAGTGTAAGGCTGGCAGCAAATAATAATGCAACAAGCATTGATTGTTTAAAGTAGCGTGTTTTCATGACTAACATTTTTAGAATTATTGGTTTGTTTGATTTGAGTTAACGTCTGTAAAAAGCTTTTCATCATCGCAAGCTTTGTTTGATAATAAGTGATCATAGCATTTACCACACGATCATCGCCGGGATTGGTGCTCAAAGTCTTTTGCAGGTCTTTGTGAATGGAATCCATTTCAGCCAGTTCATTTGACATCATCTTTTTAATATTTTCCTGAGCGTTGGCCGATAGGGAGTCCAACCCAACTGAAAGATTATCAATCTGGCTGGTGTAATAGTATTCCACTTTTTGCATTTGTGGATTCAGATCGCTCAGATTAAGTAATTGGGGATCAAGATCGAAGTACCGGTCATAAATAAATATTGATGAAGTGATTAACAACAAGCCGACGGCTGCAATACTGCTGATGCGGGTAATGAAGCGAACTTTTTGCTGGCGATGCAGTTTGTTGATACGTTCGCCAAATCTTTCAAAATGCCCTTCATTGGGCTCCGTATTTATGAACATTTCCTTGTTCTCCTTAATAAAATCTTCGAGTGAGTTCATATGATGTGTTCCTTTGTTTTAGTATTGAGTTATAATTCTTAAAGTCAGTAAGCGTTCAATCGGGTTTGGAGTTATTATCCGGTCATTAGTTGAAGGAGTTTTTGTTTTCCTCTTGACAATTGTGCTCTGCTGGTGGAAGGTGTGATTCCGAGTATTTGGCCGATTTCATCATGATCATATCCCTCGAATAAGTTCATTGACAGAACCATCCGATACTTTTCGGGAAGTTTTTCCAATGCCCGTCGAATTTTCTCCACTTTTTCTTCAATGGTACCTTCCTGAGGCAGGTACGATGATTCTGATGGAACCTCCTCTGGATAATCAGCCACTAATTCTACTTCAGGTTTCCTTTTTCTGACCGCATCCAAAGAACGATTGACTACTATTCGCTTGAGCCAAGCTCCGAAACTGACATTAAGATCAATTGATCCGATGTTTCTGAAGGCTACCAAAAAGGCCTCCTGCATAATATCCTCAGCCTCCATAGTATCTCCGATGATTCTCAGGCTTGCATGGTACATTGGTTTGTAATATAGCCGGTAGATTTTCATCTGAGCTCTTGAGTCTCCCTTTTTACAGGCATCAAGCAGGTCTTTATGAACTAGGTTATGTGATGTTGATGTTTCCATATTTCAAGTTAAAGACGCATATAAAGTAAAAGTGCTGCAACTTTCAGAAAAATTGCAGCACTTTAGACTATTTATTGGCAGGTTAGCCACCACTGATCAGGTGAATGATCTCTACAAAATCGCCTTCACGAACCTGGGCAGAATCATATTGTGGTTTTCTAACCAGTTGTCCGTTAATTTTTACCACCAGGTTTGGGAAAGTATAGTTTTTAAGCTGAATGATTTCTCTGATTGTCAGCACTTCTCCCGGAAGTTGGTCGGGACTATTATTAAGTTCGATATTCATTTTTATTGGTTATTCTTATAATAGTTCCGGAGGAATACTTTTAGCTGTTCATAGATCGGCTTAGTAAATTCGAGGAACAGATCCTGAGGAGGTGGTGGAAGCGATGGTTTTCTTTTACACAAATCGAGTTGCTGGGTTGTTAAGGCACGGCCGTCTCCGTTAAAATTGGCCCACTCGCTGAACCATGTATAAGTTCCAGGGAATTTCTGAGTTGCCTTTGGTTTATTTGTGCGGGCATCAACCATCTGAACAGCAAGAACCCCAGTGGAAACCACTTCGCGGCGGTGAGTTGTTAATTTTGCTTTTACTTTGTCGAAAACATCAACTTTTTGACCGTTTATGGTTGCAGTCCCTGTTTTAACAGAATCCTGACTGGTAAATTCCTTTTCCGTGTCTTTATCGTAGGTTGAGCCAACAACAAAATCATCAAATTCCATTCTCAGGATTTCATCCACATAGGGCAGTTGCTTTGCAGCCGAAGGATTGTAGAACTCAACGAATTCTTGTTTGCTGCTTTTGGCGAGGAGTGTATAAACCTGATCATAGAAAAAATCTGAACTGAGCTTGTACCTGCCTGGGACAGGAACCTGTTCGACAACTACTTTCAGGGTGGCATCAAATTTGGCTTGTTCGATTTTCTGTTTCACATCCTGATATCCCGGGACATAACGATCGGCGTTAAGAAATTGATAATAAGCATCTCGGGCTGCCGGCCTGGTTCCTTGCTTAAGCAAGTTTACTCCGGCTGCGTATGCTTCCGGGGCTGCTTTTTGGCGGGCACCTGCAACTTGTTCCGCAAAGGATTCAGGATTCCTTATTATTTTCAGTGCTGCAGGACAATGGCGGATTTCGTCGGCCATTCGGTTCATGGTTTCATAGCGATCAGTAATACCAGAATACTTAAATGGATCCTGGCTGGTTAAAAGCTGTTCGATCTCCTGCTTGAAAGTACTGATTGCCAATGGATAAGCTTGGTCCAGGGTTTCTCCGGATTTTTTACTTTCAGGATTGTCTCGCAATCGTTGAACCGATTGAAGAACAGCCTCTGAATAGTTCCCTTGCTGGAAGGCTTTTTTTCCGGTATTGCAAGAATTAATGAGAAAAGCTGATGCAAAACCAAGGATAAGTATTTTTACAAATGATCTCATAATCAATATATTAATTTAATGCGTTAATTTTTTAACAATAATTCGATTCCAGTATTCGCCATCATATTTGCTACGATCCCAACACGGGGAGCCAAAGGAGGCATTTCAGGTGAAATCTCAGTAGACTCATCACCGCAGATGTAAAGATTGCCGCTCGATCGCAAATGAAGTGTGTGGCAATTCCCGAATCCTGCCATGCCTGATCCGATGATCAATGGTCTCAGAGGCCAAGTGGTCAGTGCAGATTCAATAATCATCACCTTTTGATCAGCCCGGTCAAAAGCTTCAAAAAGAACATCTACGTCTGAAAAAAGTTCAGGGATATTGTCGGAATTTAAGGTAATTTGATGAATATCGATTGTTAAAAATGGGTTTATTCTCAATAGATTTGCTTTAAGAGCATCAACTTTTGGCTGACCAATCTGGTCGCGAAAATAGAATTGCCGGTTCAGGTTTGATTCATCCACCAGGTCGAAATCGCAGATTACCAAGCGACCAATACCTACCCGCACTAATGCAGCTGCGCAATTGGATCCAAGTCCACCAGCTCCGGCTATTCCGGCGCTCATTGTTTTAAGTTTAGCGTTTATAGCAACCCAGTTCATGCATGCAAAGATACTTTTTTGCCCTTTTTGCTAAACGATTGTGTACCTAAACCTTTGCTGATAATTTCCAAGAGATTAAAGTCGTAGGGTTTGAAAATCATTCCAAATAGCCCGGTGATTCTATTTTGCTCAAAAAGTTTGGTACTGAGCGGTGTTGATGGCCCCAGCAGGTAAATATCCACATGAGGCTTTATCATTCCAAGAATCTCCTGAAAAGTTGAATTGGTGAGGGTTGTAGCGGTAATAATCACACAATCAGTAACGTTGAGCGATTCATTCAATTGTGTGATCGGAGTAAGATCTGGATAATCCCGTCCCTGATCAAAGGCGAGCAATGGTAATCCGTATTTCCTGAATTTTTCTACCAGTGGCGGAAAATATCCGACCATGACCGTGTTTTTTTTTATCGTAAAATCAACCTGATCAAAAATATCACCTGTGCCGAAATTTACATCTGGAGGATAGTTTATGTGGGAATTAGCGTAGGCAGTAACCAGTACCCGGTGGTCGATGCGCTTCAGATCAGGTTTTACCAGCTGGAGGGGGTCTATTTCAATCGGAATGTTAAGTGTTGAGCAAACTCCGATTTGCCCATTAGCCAGCATCACTGCGAAGTAAGCATCACCGCAGGCGGTAGCCAGGATTTTTTCCGGATCAAAAGGGAAACTATCGAACAGAACCGAAACAGGATCTTCCATGGAAATAATTTGATTTCAAAAATACATAAAGAATCTGATAACCAGTACCGATATGCATGATCTTGCATAATGATATAAATCATCAAATGATAGGTGTTTACGGAAGGATTTAGTGCTATTTTTGTCAAAATCGAAAGCAAAAATTCAGTTTTATGAATATCAAAGAAATGCTCGGTCAACATAAGCTACTTGCCGAATTCAAATACAGTGTGACCCCTTTGGACAAAGGGTATACGGATAAGGTGCTTCATCTGAATCTTTCAGACAATACTTTTCTGATCAAGGATATACCGCTCTTGATGAAGGAGAAATTTATCGGAGGAAAGGGCTATGGGTTAAAACTCCTTTGGGATGCTACCAACCCGGATACAAAATGGGATGATCCCGAAAACGAAATAGTTATCTCATCGGGACCGATTGCCGGGATCACGCAATATTCCGGAACAGGCAAGTCATTAGTTGTAACGATTTCACCAGCGAGTAATGCTGCCACCGATAGCAACGCAGGTGGATATTTTGGCCCGTTTATTAAATTTTCCGGATTCGATGCTATCGAACTACAGGGAAAATCGAAAAGTGATGTTATCGTAATAATTGACGGAACCACGGGGAGTATCAGAATAGAGGAGGCACCAGCCGAGCCGTTGGATAGTCACTTGCTCAGTGAAATTCTAACAGAAATGTATGCTGATAGCGAAGAGAGCAAGCACAATGTTTCGGTAATTTCCACTGGAATGGCAGCGGAGCATTCATGGCTGGGCATGTTGAATTTTAGTTTTTGGGACAAGAAAAAGGGACGAATTCGCCTTAAACAAGCTGGTAGGGGAGGAATAGGAGCGGTTTTACGCAATAAAAAAGTTAAAGCGCTGGTTTGCAAGATTCCGGGAGTTAAAGGAAATCTCAATAATGTGGTAGATCTTCCTGCAATAACGGAGAGGGGTAAGAGATTTAATACAGAAATCAGGGAACTGGATGACAAGCAGTGTGAAATGAGGACCAAGGGAACTGCTCATCTCATGGAAATCATGAATGATTATGATTTGTTACCCACAATGAATTATAAGTATGGCTCACATAAAGATGCCTATCTGATTAATTCAGAGGTTTGGAAGGCTCGCTTTCAGCAAGGAACACCTGACGGATGCTGGATTGGCTGCAATATGGGTTGTGCAAAAGCAGTTAATCACTACATCGTAAAAACAGGTCCATACAAAGGTGAAGATGTTTTGGTTGATGGTCCTGAATATGAGAATGCAGCTGGATTGGGTTCGAATTGTGGGATTTTTGATCCTGACTATATCATTGAGTGTAATTTCTATTGCGATACTTATGGAATGGATACCATAAGCTGGGCCACAAACATGGCTTTTGTCATGGAATGTTATGAGGCGGGTATTCTAAATAAGGAGCGGACGGGAGGAATTGAACTAAATTTTGGGAATACCGAAGGTGCAATAGAATTGTTGCACCGTGTGGCACGTGGTGAAGGGTTTGGGCTGATTGCAGGTAAAGGGATCCGGAAAATGAAAGAGATTTTTGCCCATGAAGGGTGGGGAGATCCGGGTTTTATGAATGATATTGGCATGGAAAATAAAGGATTGGAGTATTCGGAATACGTATCGAAGGAGTCGTTGGCTCAGCAAGGAGGTTTTGCAATGACCAACAAAGGACCGCAGCATGATGAAGCGTGGTTGATATTTATGGATATGGTTAATAACCAAATTCCTACATTTGAAAAAAAGGCAGAAGCGCTTCATTATTTTCCGATGTTCCGGACTTGGTTCGGTTTAGTTGGGCTATGTAAGTTACCTTGGAACGATGTTGAGCCTGCTAACAATGCAGAAACCGATGAACCCGCCAAAGTACCTGAACATGTTGATAATTATGTTACCATTTATAAGGCGGTAACTGGGAGAGAGTTTGACAAGAAGCGGTTGATTGAGGATTCAGAACGAGTTTATAACTTCCAGAGAGTATTTAATTTGCGCCGGGGATATGGAGTACGAAAGCATGATGCTCAGCCTTTCCGCGCTGCGGGTCCGGTTACGATTGAGGAGTATGAGAGCAGGGCAGAGAGGTACGATAAGCAACTCAAAGAACAGGTTGGATTTGATCCCGAGGGTAAAACCTCTGAAGAAAAGCAAAAGGCATTAAGGGCTTATCGCGAAGGACGTTATGAGCAGTTGCTGGATGCTGTATACAAACGCAGGGGTTGGAATTCCAATGGTGTTCCAACACTGGAGCATTTGAAGTCGATTGGGATGGATTTGCCTGAAGTGATTGAGGTGGTAATGCCTTACCAGGCTTAGGGAGAAGCCTGACGGAAGCAGGCAGGAGGCAGTCAGCAGTAGGAAGTCGGAAGTCAGCAACAGGCAATCGGCTAGCATAAGTCGGCAGTTGGCAGTTGGCAATTGGCAGTATGCATGGATTGCCAACGAATCACTTCTTTGTACACAGTTAAAAATAATGATGATCTAATTTAACCCGATACCTGATGAAGATATTTAACGTTTTTTCCCTGGTAATTCTAGTCGGTTTTGCTGCCGGAGAATTGCGTCCCATTTATGCGGTTCCGCAGTCTAAGGATTTTCCTGTCAAAGATTCTTTAATGAAAGGTGCCGTTTGGATCAGTGACCATTCAATTATTCCAGCTTCTGACAGTCTCTTTTACCAGGATCATCCTGCACCTTTATTAAAAACTGGGTTTGGGATTAGTCAGGATATTGAAAAGGCTGAAATGTGGATTACCGCAGCAGGGTATTATGAAACCTGGCTGAACGGTAGCAGATTGGGTGAACAGCAACTTGACCCGGCATGGACCAACTATTCGAAGCGACTATATGTCAATTATTTAGATGTAACAACCGCCGTACGAAAAGGTAAGAACACATGGGGAATTATGTTGGGCAATGGGTTTTATAATCCATTACCACTCAGGATGTGGGGAAATCGAAATCTCAGAAACGCATTGCCGGTGGGAAAGCCGTGTGTGATAGCTAAGCTGGTTGTAACATTAAAGAATGGAGAACGAAAGGTGTTTTGCACCTCAGATCAATGGATTACAGCACCAGGACCTATTATTCGGAACAGCGTTTATCTGGGTGAATGGTATGATGCCCGAAAAGAGGTTTACAATTGGAACAATCAGGGCAGTGATCAGGTTGGATGGGAACCGGTAAAAGTTGTTAAAAGTCCGGGTGGCAAACTGGAATTGTCTTATTTTCCTGCGATCAGGATAACCAAATGGCTGGAACCATTGAGCATTACAAGGGATTTGAAATCCCGTCAGGTGGTTGATTTTGGTCAGAATTTTGCCGGTTTGATTCGCATCAGAATAGATGGTCAGGCTGGTGATACCATCCGATTCCGTTACGGTGAGCAAATTTATCCGGATGGCTCTGTGAACCCTATGACAACCGTTTGCGGACAGATCAAGAAAGCTGGAACTGGTGGCCCGGGTTCACCGGCTGTTGCTGAACAAATGGATGTATATATTGCCAAAGGTGGTGGTAATGAGTATTTTCAGTCTCGTTTTACTTTTCATGGATTCCGATATGTTGAGGTTACCGGAATCAGGAAAGATCTGGCAAAAACGGATTTGCAAGCGGGACGATTAAATTCGGCTGTTGATGAGGCTGGTAGAATTTATTGTTCGTCGGAGTTTCTTAATAAGCTGAACGCCAACTGTCAATGGACATTTTTAAGCAATCTTCAGAGTGTGCAATCGGATTGTCCTGCGCGTGAGAAGTTCGGCTATGGAGGGGATATAAATGCAACAGCAGAAGCTTATATATATAATTATAATATGCAGGATATTTACCGCAAGGTTATTTATGATTGGGTTGATGCCATGAAACCGGATGGATTTGTGGACACTGCTCCGTTTGTTGGGATTGAATATTGCGGATTGAGTTGGGAATCAGCTTTCTTGTTTCTGCAGAATTCCTTGTGGATTCATTATGGCGATACAGGGCTCGTCAAAGATTTATATCAAACTAACAAAACCTGGATGGAAAAAATAGCCAGGCTGCATCCAAATCTTTTGATTGATAATGGTTTAAGTGACCATGAAAGTTTGGAAAAAGTTCCTGTTGAGCTAATCGGGACTTGCCATTATTATCAGATTGCCGGTATAATGTCGAAGTTTGCCGCGGTGAATGGAGATCAGGAAGGAGTAACTGCGTATAATGAATTAGCTGAGAGAATTAAAACCAGGATCATTGATGTTTTTTGGGATACGCCATCCATTCCAGTCCAAAATCAGCAGACCCTTTTAGCAACTCTTTTAGCATCTGAAGTATTGAATTCCCAAGATCAGGAGATTGCAATGGGCAGGCTTTTGAATGTGTTAAAGGATGCTAATTATCACGTAACTACGGGTATTTTCGGAACAAAGTATCTGCTAGAGGCCCTCTCATATCACAACCGCACTGATATCGCCTATCGGTTGGTAAATCAGCCAGGATTTTCAGGATGGCGTTATATGGTTGATAATGGAGCTACAACACTTTGGGAAACCTGGAAAGAGAGCAATAATACCTATTCTCAGAATCATCCGATGTTTGGATCCGTATCGGAATGGTATCTTAAGTGGCTGGGAGGAATTCAACCAGATCAGGAAAATCCGGATATTAATAATGTATATTTAAAACCTCGTCCGGTTAATGACCTGGATTCTCTCTATGTTGAGAAAATCTTTCCATCTGGTGTGGTGACAAGTCGTTGGTGGTGGAAGGATAAAACGATCCGCTTCGAATTCAGAATCCCGGAAGGATTAAAAACCACTTGGCTACCGGCACCCGGGAATAAAAGCATTAAAGCTATTAAATACCCTGAAGGCTGGGATCTTGCTGGAAAAGGATCTTCGAAAGGAATCAGTCTTTCAACTGCTGGAATATATATATTTGAAGTTCAGTAAGGAGACCATTCAATTTGTATCGTTTTGCAATTAGAAGTTTTAATATCAATATCGTAAAAAGGAATCAATGAAAAAATCAGTTATTCTTTTAATGACCATGTTTTCTTTAGTTTCCGTTTTCGGACAGCTCCAGATCAAAGCTCCTGGTGTAAAGTGGGATGAGAGCTACAGTTTTGATAAATGTAACACCTTTAAAATTGAGTTCTATGCAAAAGGAAACGAATTGATGCGAACCATGCAGTACAAAACCTACTACAAATCGGAAAGTGAAAACTTTGTAGTTAAATTGGTTACTGATGGAAAAGGAAATGGGATGGAAACTGTTATTGACAAGAAAAATGAAATTGCCATCCAGATTATGGGCACGGGAGGGAATGCCAAACCATATTATAATGCAGGTGGTTATAAGTATCCTGCTGAAGCTGATTTGAAGAAACTTGAAATTGTGCCAACCTCTGAAACTAAGCAAATATTGGGTCTTACCTGCAAAAAATACACCTACACTTTTAAGAAAATCTTTGGTGAAGTATGGATTACCGATCAGATTACACTATCGAATGATGTTGGTGTATTCCGTGCCGCAAAAATGGCTGCAAAGCACAACACCCTTTCAATGGGTGGGTTTGTAATGGAAATGACAACAGAAGATTCAGGTGGTGGCAAGACATTAATGAAAACGGTTTCGCTCAAGAATTCAGAGAAGTATACAGTTGAACTTAAGGGTGTTGAAATGAATACCGCAATCAATAAAGTTAACTATTTTACCTTTTAAACCTTCGCACTAATGTTCAATTACCTTAAGAGATCGATCCAAAGAAAAATTGCCCGACGAGTAACGAAAGAGTATCCTATAAGAATCGATACATTTAATCTTAAAGAATATGGTGCGATTCAATTTGCCAATTGGGAAAATCCCCTCACTGTAAAAAAGGAGATAGATCAGCAGTATTTGCATTTTTTCAGGAGGTTTCTTCAGGAAGGAGACTTTTCTATCGACATTGGCGCAAACATTGGCCATATGACTGTTCCCTTGTCTTTAATTTGCGGCAATAACGGCTTAACTTTGGCATTTGATCCCAATCCATATGTATTTAAAATTCTGGAGAAAAATGCAGAATTAAGTAGCAAGAGTGGTAATATTAAGCCATTTAATGTTGCTATTACTGATCAGGATGATGAGTTTTATTATAACTCCTCGGATGCTTCTTTTAATAATGGTGGAATTTCGAGAGATCAGATCAACCGGCATGGAAAGTATTCACTTAGCAAAAAAATCCAGGGAATTAATCTGGAAAAGTTCCTGGATCAGCATTTCCCAGAATGGTTATTGAAAATGCGGTTGATTAAGATTGACACGGAAGGTTATGATAAAGAGATTATCAGGTCCATCTCAAAACTTTTGGATAAATATCATCCGGTCGTGATTTCGGAATGTTTTGGAAAGTCAACGCCGGAAGATCGATTCGAACACTTCGAATTATTGAAATCAAGAGGTTATTCGCTTTTCTATTTCAGGGACTTTAAAGAGGATACCGAAATTGTTGAGATTAATACTAAAGAAGATATGCTTAAATGGAAACACTTTGACTTTTATGCGATTAAGGAGTAAATGGCTACTGGTCGAGTTCAAATTCATGGGCTTTTTAGCTTTGGTTATTATCCTTTTTTCGGGATGGGCATGTAACCACTCTGTTAAGCCTGAAGCAACACAGAATCTTGTTTTATCGGTTTTTCATGCCGGTAGCCTCTCGGTACCCATGAAAAATATATCTGACGCTTTCGAAAAGGAAAATCCCGGAGTTAAAGTCCAACTGGAAGCAGCTGGAAGCCTTGCATGCGTGAGGAAAATCACTGAGTTGGGCCAAGTTTGTGATGTTATCGCTTTAGCTGATTACAATTTAATTGATGACTTGCTGATTCCAAACTATGCAAAGTGGAATGTTCTTTTCGCAACCAATGAACTATGTCTGGTTTATACTGATAAATCGAAAAAAGCGGACCTGATCAATATAAATACCTGGTTTGAAATCCTTATGGATCCCGGAATCCGCTATGGCCGGAGTGATCCCAATGCTGATCCATGCGGGTACCGAACCGTTTTGGCATTAACCTTGCTCAACCGTTGTTATCCCGGCAGGTCAGATTGTTTGAAACTTCTGGAAAAGGATACGCGGTATATCAGGGGTAAAGAAACCGACCTCAATGCTTTACTCGAAAGTCAGACCATTGACTATATGTTCAATTACCGGTCAGTCGCTGTTCAGCATAATTTTAAATATCTGAGACTTCCCGATTCCATCAACCTCAGTAATCCAATGCTGAATTCGTGGTATTCAACATCTCAGGTTGAAGTTAGGGGAACGAGTCCTGGTTCTGTGGTTTCTCAAAAAGGGGCATCCATATTGTATGGAGTGACAATACCTTTAAAAGCGGCAAACCCAAAGCTTGCTGAAAAATTCGTCAACTTTATCACGAACCCTGGAAAAGGAAGGCGGATCCTTGAGCAATCAGGTCAAAATGCCATTGACCCCAAATATTCAGCAAAAAGTGAGAGCATTACCAATAGGCTATCCTTATGAGACACTTTATTTTGAAACCCTGACATTTGCCAGTTTTTTTTTCGATCGATATGCATTGTTTTGCCTATCGAAAACTTTAATTTGTAAATATGTTAAGAAATTCAGTCTTAAGTTGTTTTATGTTTTTACTTATTCCTGTAATATTAATGGGCCAGGTTACAGTACGAGGACGTGTTACTGATGCACAAACTGGCGATGTCCTTGCAGGTGCAAATATTCAGAGTGTTACAACCGGTCAAGGAGTAAGCTCTGATACGGAAGGCAAGTTTCAATTGGATCTTCCTGATTCAAAAGTTCAGATCAGGGTGACTTATTTAGGTTATTCGACGGAATTGAAATGGATAAATACTCATAAAAGGGATCAGTTTTTCGAGATTTTAATGACACCAACAGCCATCAGTACTTCGGCAGTTTTAGTTACCGCTACAAAAACCAGGAAGCGTATTGCTGAGATACCTGGCAGAACGGAATGGCTGTCATCCAAACAATTGGAAGCCATACCAATGGCCCAAGCTGATGATTTTTTACGTACCATTCCAGGAATTCAGGTCAGCCGCGAGCATGGTTTGTTAGATCACAGCAGTACTGTTAGCATGCGCGGATTAGGAGGGGATCAGCAGGGAAGGTACCTGGTTCTACTTGACGGCGTGCCCATGAACAAGGCCGATGGTGGATCGGTCAACTGGAACAGTATAAATAGTATTGAAATCAGTCAGATTGAAGTGGCAAAGGGGCCCGGGTCATCGCTTTACGGCGGAAATGCAATGGGAGGTGTTATCAACTACATCCGCAAAACCCCGGTACGCCCATTAGAAGGCTCAGGGCAGGTTGAATATGGCAGCATGAACACTATGAGAGGGAAGTTTACCGCTGGAGGGAATCCCAAACTTGGCAATAAAGGGTTTTATTGGAACATCCAGGGCTTTGGATCCAAAAGCGACGGTTATAACCAAACTCCTATAGAGGCCAGGGATTCGACCACGATTGCCGGTTCCATGAAAGAATGGGGTGGAGGGGCCAGATTTGGATACAGGATCAATAATCACCATAAAATCGAGATAAATAGTGGATATTGGAGGGATCGCAGGGGATCAGGAACAAAAATTCTCGCCGAAACAGGCACCTATTTTTCCCATGCGGTATTGGATAAATCAATCAAATACACAGGTAATGTAAGTAAAGCCGCCTGGTCAGTAATTGCTTACCATACTGGCGAAGATTATTCCAGACTGAATGAGTCAATCAAGGCAACCGGCAATTCCTTTGTATATAGTTCATATTCTGTTACTTCCAACAGGAATGATATGGGGCTTCAGCTTCACACTGACTACAATTCAGGAAGAAACCTGGTTTCATTCGGTGCCGAATTGAAAGAGGGTTCTGTATTTGGACAGGATATTTATACAACTTCCACTGATACGGTAACCAACAAGGGCAAAATGCGTAATGTTGCGCTCTATATGCAGGATCAGGTTTCGCTGATTAGTGAGCATCTTGTTTTAGTTGCAGGTATCCGGTGGGATGCGTCGACTTTTTACGATGGTGGTTTTTACATTTCGAGTCCAACTTCAGCAACCAGTATTCTCAGTAAGCTTCAGAATCTGGAGTTAGGTAGCAACAATTGGTCGGAATTCAGTCCGAAATTAGCTTTAAAATATACCACCAGTTCGGGATTCTCGGGTTATCTATCTTATGGACATGGTTTTCGCCCATCGATACTTGATGATATGTGTCGTTCCGGGTTTATACGGGGCGGCTTTAAACGAGCTAATCCCTACCTGGGACCGGAGAATCTCAATAGCTTTGAAACCGGAGGAGATCTGATGATCGGTAAAAGGACTAAGCTCTCCGTAAGTGGATATTATTCCATGGGTAAAGATTTTATTTACCTGGTGAGCTCAGGAGATTCCATTTTGCAGGGAACAAAAAAGAAACCGCTTATTGAGGCTCGAAACATCTCAGGTGTGCGGATTATGGGAATAGAATCTTCCTTGAATATGGACTTAGGAAAAAGCACAACCGGGTATGTTCAGTACACCTATACACACTCGCAAATTACTGATTATTTGCCTTTGACAGGGCTTGCCAACCTCAAAGGGAAGCATCTCATTTATGTACCTAATCACCAGATATCTGCAGGACTAATCTGGAGAAACAGATGGTTGAGCACGAGTGTTCAATGTTCCTGGTTGAGTGAGCAATGGATGGATGATGTTAATACGGTATCCATTCCGGGCTATTTAAAAGTTGACGCCCGTATCTGGACCGATTTAGGCAACTTCAGGATATATATTAATGGTCAAAACCTCAATAATGTGGTTTATCTTGAAGGACATGGAATGCAGTCCATGGGCCGGTATTTGTCATTAGGACTTTCTTATCGTTTTTAATATTTAAAACAATGAAAATTAGACTATTAAGTTTTTTGATGGTGATAGGTGTCCTGACTTCATGCAACCCTTCACAACCTCCGGTTAAAGCTTTGGATCAGCCGATTGCAGTTTATGACTCAACTGATCGTACGAATGATTTTTATGATAATGAGCCTATTGTGGATCTCCCGGGTTCAGATGAAATTGAAATCAGTGGAGAAGTTGCAGAAAATCAAAGTGTTAAGCTTTCTGAACTTCCGGTTAGAAGTCTGATTGTTAAGGAGACCAGAATTGAAAACGGGGAGATTGCCTTTACAGGAGCTTATCGCTATGATGGAGTATCGTTGTATGATATTCTGAACCGGGTAAAAGTGGTCAAGAAAAATGCGAAGGAGTTTAACCCCATAATCGATCAGTATGCAGTTGTTTACAATGCAGCCGGGGATTCGGTAGTCTTTAGCTGGGGTGAGATATATTACCCTGTTCAGCCTCACCAGATAATTATTGCTACCCACGTTGTTCGCATTGTCCCGACAAAATCAAAAGACAAATGGCCACTTCCGGCAAGTAAAAAAATCATTGCAGGGACCGACCTGATAACGGAAAGAAACATTATGGATCCGGTTAAGATTGTGATCCGCAGTCTCAATGTTAATTACAAAGTGGATCGCAACATAAAACTATGGGCTCCGGAATTGATTATTGAAGGAAAGGACAAACAGTCTGTTAAATTGAAGGAACTTCCATCGGGCCTTTCAGCAGAGGAGTTTGATCACGTGTTTTATGGACGAGGCATGGGTATTCATGGAATAACACTGACAAAGGGAGTCTTTCTGAAGGATCTTTTTGGGGAATCTTTAAAGCCTGATATTAGTTTAATAAGGAGAGGACTTTTTGTAATTACGGGTCTTGATGGATATCGCTGCTCGGTCACCTATTCAGAGTTGATGAACAGGAACGACAATGCGGAGGTTATCATTCAGAACAGGGGAAACAATGCAGATGGAGGAAGGTTCTCCTGTTTATTCATGGCCGACTTTTTCTCAGACCGTGCAATAAAATCGATCTCTGAAATACGTTTAGTTCAGTGAGAATGACGGTAGGGACGTACAATTGCATCCTCGTATGATTGCAACATTTTGGGTTTAAGGGACATGAATCGGTCAGGATTATCATTAGTATTTGCAATTCTCGGAGGGTTGGTGCTTTTGTTTATACTTGCGCCTTTAGTGGGTATTTTCTTAAGGACTACTCCAGGTGAATTTTTTGAAACTGTTCAGGACAAGGACATTACAGCAAGTATCCTGTTAACTCTTTCCATTTCAATGTTCACCACCCTTGTTTTTGCGGTTGGAGCGGTTCCATTGGCTTTTTTGCTTGCACGGAAGAATTTCAGAGGCAGGAGCCTTGTACAGTCGCTTATCGATTTACCGATTGTGATACCACATTCTGCTGCTGGAATTGCCTTACTGGGTTTGGTATCACGCGATTCAGTGCTTGGGAAAGCAGCTTCGTACATAGGACTGGATTTTGTGGGCCACCCAATTGGTATTGGTATTGCCATGGCATTTGTGAGTGTACCTTTTCTCATTCAGTCGGCCCGTAATGGTTTTGAGAAGGTGCCGGTAAGGCTGGAGAAAGCCGCAATGAACCTGGGGGCTACGGGTTGGAGAGCCTTTAGGACCATAAGTGTGCCCTTGGCTGGGCGGAGCATAGTTTCCGGGCTGGTTATGATGTTTTCACGCGGGCTGAGTGAATTCGGAGCGGTTGTAATTATCGCTTATTACCCAATGGTAACTCCTGTATTGATTTGGGATCGTTTCAATTCCTTCGGATTAAAGTATGCAAGGCCGGTTGCAGCTGTTTTTATCCTGGTGTGTCTGATTTTCTTTGTCGCATTGCGTTTATTATCAAACAAGAAAGCAGATGATCAGAATAGATAGAATATTCAAAAGTTTTGGCAGCTTCCAAATCTACGATGTTTCCCTGGAGATAGAGCCGGGGGATTATGTTGTTTTGCTGGGGGACTCCGGATCAGGGAAGTCTGTATTACTGGAGATTATTGCTGGACTGACACCACCCGATAGTGGCCACATTTTTCTGAATAACAACGACATTACTGATCTGCCGATCAGAAGCAGACCTTTTGGAATGGTTTTCCAGGATCTGGCGCTGTTCCCGCATTTAACTGTTAAAAACAATCTGGCTTACCCACTTAAGGCAAGACATCTCTCAAAAGCTGAGATTAATAGGCGGATAATGGAATTGTCAGAAAATCTGGATATTGCCAACCTGTTGAATCGTTTTCCTAATACGTTATCGGGGGGTGAAAGGCAAAGGGTGGCACTTGCCCGAACCTTGGCAACGGAACCTGCATGTCTTCTTTTAGATGAACCATTAACCGCCATTGATGCGCATATCCGAAAGGAAATCAAATCCATACTTCGGAAATTGAATCGCAATGGACAAACCATCATTCACGTAACGCATGATTATCAGGAAGCTATGAGTTTGGCTTCCCGAATTGGGATTCTGGAGAATGGTCGTCTGATCCACTTTGGGCAAGCTGTTGAAGTTCTCAAAAATCCGGTAAGCCCCTTTATGGCCAGTTTTACAGGTATCCGGAATTTTATCCCGGTAACCCTTTCAAGAGATTTGTCGGATGGTTTGGTTAAAGCCTGGACCGAGCAAAACATTCCATTGTTTTTACAAACGGAAAAAGATCATGGCACGGGATACCTGATGATTCCTGAGGATGCTGTTTTCCTTTCGTTGTTGCCAGTGGCTACTAGTGCTGCAAACCAGTTGAAAGGTGAAATTATCGAAATTATTCCAGCACACTATGGCAACGAGGTTGTAATAGATGTTGGCTTTTCATTAGTTGCGTTGCTTACTTCAAGCGGCATTGATCGGTTGTCCATCAAACCCGGAGATGTGGTTTATGCATGTTTTAAGGCAACGGCAATAAGGTTTATCAAGAAATAGAAATCAGGAGACTCAGCTGTTCGCCTCAATGCTGATTGGTGGATTTGAGAAATTTCGATCTCCTACCGGGTTTTGACACGATCAAAATTATTAATTTTGACATCTATCTAACCTGGCAGAACATTTGTTTTGCTGTATTGTCTGCCTGTTATTGTGCCAAAAATAAATCTTATAGTACCAGAATCGGAACTGCTTAAACCAAGGTGGTGGTTGAGCTTAGATGAGCATTCTCTGCTATACCTTACTGGATTGAATTATTCTTTACTATTTATATTTTGGTTGACTTGTCTAACTTTTGCGCCTTCGGCATTGGCTTTCGATTCCATGGGATTGACATCAGAGGGAAAAATATTTTTGGTCAGTAATCCCACGCCAATAACTGTGACTGCTAACCCGGGTCAAACCAAGATTTTTGGTGACATAGATCCTAAATTTGAATTTACGGTAGATCCACCAGGCACCTATCCTTTTACAGGAGCGTTAAGCAGAATAGCTGGTGGAACAGTTGGCGTACCTTATCCTATCACTAAAGGCAATTTATCAGCCGGAGCAAATTACACCATCTCCTTTGTTTCTGCGGATTTTTACATCAAAGCCAAACCCATTACGGTAATAGCAGATTCAGTGGCCAAACAATATGGTGATCCCGATCCTGCATTGACTTATTCGTTTAATCCTAAGTTGCTCGCTGGCGATGATTTTTCAGGAGCATTAGAGCGACTACCGGGCGAGATGCCAGGGGAATACCCGATCAATTCTGGAAATCTGACCGCCGGGTCCAATTATATTATCACCTTTCTTACTGGGGTTTTTACCATCACAAAAAGCACTAATTATCAAATCACGGTGACCGTTGAACCCGGGCAAAGCAAGGTTTACGGGGAACCTGATCCGGTTTTAAGGTATTTTGTCAGTCCTCACCTCTTTCCAGGAGATACAATTTCCGGCTCCCTTTCCCGTGATCCTGGTGAAAGCACCGGACTTTACAAGATTCGGCAGGGTAGCCTTACTGCCGGGGTGAATTACCAGATTAGCTTTGTATCAGATGATTTGGTAATTAGTCAGAAACCTATTTTGGTTCGATCATCAGCGAACAAGAAAATTTATGATGGAACTCGGTCGTGTTCAGTTGTTCCAACTATTTCACCAGGTTTGGTGGAAGGTGATATTGGCGGATTCATCCAGGAATACAAGGATAAAAATGCAGGAACCGGAAAGACTATAACACCTAAAGGGCAAGTTAGCAGTCCTAATTCCGGAAATAATTATGAGATAACATTCGAGTCTGTTCATGATGGGATTATTGAACCGCTTTCCATACCGGTAATGGTTTCGGTTTCTAATAAAGTTTACGATGGAAGTACAACTGCGATCCTGCTAAAGTGTTGGTTAATTGATGTACTGAGCGGAGACAATGTATCAGTTACCGGCGGAGCAGCAAAATTCATTACCCCTGATACAGGAAATGGAAAATCTGTAGAAGCAACCGGGTTTACTCTTTCAGGGTTAGATTCCTTAAACTATTCGCCAAATCACATCCCGGCAATCACCACTGCTGATATCACGCCATTAGGTGTTAACACCACTGTTGAGGTTAATCCGTCATCTTTTACGTCCTTAAGTGAAATTGCAACATTTACAGCAATTGTTCATGGAGGTGCTCCTTTGGAAGGCGGACCGCCTGCAGCTCTATCAGCAACCTTTTCTTTTGAAGGCAATTCGATCAGTAATGCCGCCGGGCAAACTATGATACCACTTGAAGCATCAGGACCCGACCTGGTTGCTAAACTAAGTGTCCCTCTTCAAAATTTAACGATTACCGGTTCGATGGTTTCCGGCACTAAAGAGATAGTTTCAACTATCAATTCCAAAAATTCGAATTACCTGATCGAACCGGGTTTTTCAGGTACATATTTTGAATATTCAACTGGATTTGAAATCAAGGTTTACCCCAATCCAGCAAACCCATTAAGCGGAACTGGTATCAACTTTCAGTTGTCCTTGCGGCATGGTTCAAACGTTAAAATCGAACTATATGAGCCAAGTGGAAAGCAGATAGGTGAATTATTCAACGAGTTTTTGGAGGGAGGGGCTTCCAAGACAATTGTTTACAATCATTCGCTGAGACAGGGGGTTTACCCCTATCGGATCATAACAGACAACCAGGTTGTTAAGGGTAAAATCGTAGTAATCCGGGTATATTAGCATACATCGGTGCAATTGATTCAGATTTCTAGCAATATTTCACATCAGGTCGTAGACAATTCATGTTATCTTTGGGTGAAAATCAATAATTGGCAGAATGGCTGGTCCGCAAGGTTCCAAGTATTACAATGTTTTCCTTGAGTACGGTGTTTACCTTACTAACCGGGAATCGGGAGGGCGATTGGATGATGCTTTAGTACAATTA
>CAIXKO010000775.1 GCA_903919925.1 uncultured Bacteroidota bacterium
AATGTCGGCAGCTTCCATATCAACCTTGCGGTGAGCGATCAGCTGTGCGGCATCCACCAGCAGGCGGGCACCATGCCGGTGAACAATGCTGCTTATTTCTGCCAGATTGTTGAATGCGCCCAGAACATTGGAAACCCCGCTCACGGCAACCAGCACAATACGTTTCTTTCCGTATAGAGCCTTTTGGTTGTAATCGCTCAGCAGGGTTTCCAAATCCATCAAGTCCACAAAGCCCTCCACATCAATAGCCAGCCGGATCATCGATAATCCTGGAACCATCCGCCAGGGCAAATCGTTTGATGAGTGCTCAAGCAGCGATCCCAGTAGGACAGGTTGGGTATCCGGCGGAAAATTAATACTTAGATTTTCAGCAGCCAGGTTGATCGCTTCAGTGGTATTAGCAGTAAAGATCACCTCATATTTTGATTGTGGAGCCCCGAGGGCCTTGGCGCATATGGCTCTGACTTCATTTACAATTTCCTGTTGAACCGATTGTGGCTGGTGCCAGGTTTGACGAACCGTATTCCATACCGGTAGAAAAGTAGGTGTGCTGGCACTATTGTCGAGGTTGATATAAGGTATTGCGCCACCGGATGTTGGTACGCAAAGGCCTCTGCCAATCAGAGTGAGCCTTAATTTATCAAGCAATTCCTGACCGGATAAATTCTCCAGTTCATCGTGATAAAGAATATCGCCTGCCGTTAGGTTCTCAGTGGTCGGATTACGGAAGATATCCTTTCCCGATAGCCGGATCATTTGCAACGCCCTGGTAAAAGCAATGACGTTGATTATTGCCGGTGTGCCGGCCTCAAACCGGTCCGGAGCACCATGCCAGATAATCCAATTTGGCGATACCAGCCGGGCCGTTCCCCCGCCGGTTTGAAATGGAGCGCCTTTGGGCAGAGCTCTTCGTTTAACCGCTACGGCAGTTATACCCAGCGGCAGGCCAAAGTCACGGCCGGAAATGAGCTGATAGCTTTCAGGTTTAAGCTGTGCCACCAAGGATGTGGCTCTGCGTGGTGAGCAAAAAATCACCTGGTAATTGACTTTGCTTAACCCTAGATATTCCAGAACGATCTTACGCGCGTGTTCATATAAATAGGTTGATACCATGGAGTGGTGCCCGCTTCCCCGATGTACATTGGAATAGGTTTCCAATGCAGCGAGTACCGCATGCTCCAGCTCTGAAAATGCGTTGGTTGTTTGGTTCATTTTTTCTTTCGATTATCTTCGGCTAGGCAAATATAGGAATTACTAACCCTTTCGATCAAATCGGGCAGGAACCCTAAATTTTCAGACTTCGCCTGCTCCGCGCCGTTAAAACCAGATCCCGTATTTCTGCCGGCAATTGTTTATCCTGCCATTCACGCTCGGCAACCACAGAATTTCCTGAATATTTCACCGCTTTCAAAGCATAATCAGCAGCACCCGTAGAATGATCGGCCATGTGCGCCGTGGCCACAGCATGACCAACCGACCGGGCCACCGCAATTTCAGCCGGCCCAATGGATTCCCTTGCTGCCGCGTGAGCGTTGACCGATGCTTTTCTGGCATCACCCACAGAAGCGTTTCCTTTAACCCATTCCTGAGCCACCTGGAGGGCATGGATCAGCCGCTCAGCTGCACTTTCACCGGCCAGGTGCAACACGTGCTCCGAGCACAGGCGGGCCCATTCGATCAGCTGAAAATGCTGCTCCTTTTTCAGTGGCCCGCCACGGTGTGCGGCAATGAAGCGGGAGTCTCTCCTGGAGCGGGTGTCCCTCATGGGAGGTGAACCATTTGAATTCTCCATGCACAAACTATTCTTTTATAGCTCCGTATATTTCTTCGAATTACCCCTTGCTTTTTCGACCGGATATTTCTCTCCGTTTTTTTTCATCTTATCCATGATGATCTTTTCTACATCAAAACCGTTGCGGTGAGCAAACATAAGCGCATACACCAGAACATCGGCCAGCTCATCTGCAATCGTTTGCTGCTCAACACGCTCAATGTCTTCGATTTCGGTGTCCTTTTTCCAGAGAAAAATCTCATTTAGCTCTGCTGCCTCTATCGATAAGGCAATAGCCAGATCCTTCGAATTGTGGAACTGAGCCCAGTGGCGCTCATCGCGGAAGCGGATGAGGTAATCGGTGATATCAGCAAGGTTGCTCATTTATATTTCTCCATTAAATAATCAGTGTGTTGAGCTTGATAATCAAAGTCATCTTCCAGATTTATAACACCGCTCAGGCTTATTACTAAAGGTGTTATTTCGACCTCTGATTGCTCAATTTTCATAACTCTCCCGGTTCCAATCTGTAAAATGCATATTCCTTTAATTCCCCAACCTTGATGTACCTCCGGCTGATAACCGGAGTGCCGTTTTCAGGGGTGAATTCAGCTGTCAGAACGTACCCGCCCGGAACCAGCGGAAGTGTTAGCGATACCGGAATATCGCTACGTGCATAAGATGCCATGATGACTGGGAATTCCTGTTCACCCGAGGTTTTACCCTGCTGATTAATCATGCGGATCCTGACTTTTCCTACCGCCGGACTCCCGAGGTTGTTGATTCCTGCCAGGTTAAAAAGCAGGGTGGATCCCGTTTTATGTGCAGGCTGATTCTTCACATACCTTTCATCGGCGAGGTTGATGAAAGTGGCCGCCGGGGTAAAAGCATGACGGAACCATCCAAGCGTTGGCCCTGGTTTGAGGTCCTTGATGTTATCGATGAACCAATCTCCCGTATAACCGTAATTGTTGGCCAGATAGCAGAAAGCCAGCACTCCTGCCGCATTCGTATTGCTGCGGAGCCATTCAGTCTCCAGCTGCATCCAGTATGCCTGGAGGTCGCGGTTCTCCGCCGGGGAGGAATTCTTTCCGAGGTAATAGTTGTAAACATCCACGGTGAGCTTGCTTGGCTTGCCGTTCCTCCAAAGCCAGATCCAGCCGTATTCATTGATCAGTTGCGCCGATCCTGATTCATCGATCGCACGGATCACTCCGGGCTTGTAATCCAGGTTCCCCAGCATATAGGGCTTTTTTTCGAAATCGGTTATCGATACCCAAAGGGGCCCCTGGTAAGGGTGCGGCTCATCCATTTCGTCAAGCGCCATCTGATCGGAGGTCATGTAGCCGGCATCCCAGATGCGGGTTGGATCAAGCTTTTTCAATTCTGGTATCAGCGTGCCTCCGATATAATCGTCCCAGTTTTCGTTGATGGCATCCCAAATGGCAATGCTAGGATGACTTCCATCTGCCCAAACCCAATCGGTATATTCTTTCCGGATCTGATCGTTCCACCCGTGGTTCTGCCAATATAGCCACTCGTTCTGGAATAACAACCCATACTCGTCGGCCAGGTCATACCAGAAATCCGGAACAATTCCCACGCAGATGCGCATGGCATTCCAGTTCAGTTTTTTTGGATAGTTAACGAGTAGTTTTTTTACCCATTCTTTATCCCAAACCAGATTCGCACAGTCGGGATCCTCAAAAAACCGCTGGAGGGTGATGTTGGTCCCCCGGAGAATGGTTTTCTCCCCGTTCAGGTAAAAGAATTTGCCTTTTCGGGTGAAATCACGCATGCCAAAGGTTTTCGACCATTCATCCAAAACAGTGCTACCATCAGATACAGTGGCCTTTGCAGTATAGAGAAAGGGACTATCGGGAGACCATGCCGTAAACTGAGGCAGCGGAATATCCAAAACGGTTTCAGAAAGGTTATCGCGTTTGGTGCTGTATCGCCCCGATTGGCTTACTAACACTTTACCGGAACGTTTTTCAGCGATCGAGACCGTAAGGGTAACAGAATCGCTCATGGCATCGCCATAAAACACCTGGGCCGGACTGAGATTCCGGAGCTGAGCTTTAACGGTCACTTTTTTTTCTGCCACCGAGGGCAGAACCAGCAAGCGGTTAACGCGCACCTTGCCGGTAAACGAAAGCTCCACATCGTCCCAGATTCCAGGCAGATAATGCTCCTTCTCCTTGTCAGTGCCCCCGGCAGCCTCAGCAGGAAGCCATACCCGATCGCCCACTTTTATCAGTATCTCGTTTCCGGTCCCATATTTCAGCGCTCCGGTTACCACAAATTCTACTGGTGTATAACAGGCCATCGAGGTTCCCATGTCCATGCCGTTAATATAAACCTGAGTCACATACTGGCTCTTTTTTATGGAGATAACCGCCTCCTTTCCCTGCATGCCGGCGGAAACAGTAATGACTTTCCGGTACCAGCTGTATCGTGGAGTATAATCGATGTTGTACAGATTGTGCTGTTGCTTGACCTCCACTTTATCGGGCCGACGGAAGAACTTGTCGTAATCCTCAATTTTGGGCACCGCCAGATGCACTAATCCGGGTACCGCTATGGTCCGCGTAAACTTTACGGGCGGAAAGGCGGTGAGCGTCTGGTCGAATTCCCAAACCCCATTCAGGTTTAGGGTGGTGCGTCCGCTACTGCCCGCAGCGGCTGGCTCCTGGCACGGAGCCAGTGTTGATAGCATTAGCATGGTGCACGCCAGGGCTGTACTTAACCAGTGTTTTCTTACCATTTTAATTTCAATTTTCATATATCAGAATATGACTTTACGGGATTGTATTCCCGTATGGTTATGACTTTACGGGAATTGGGTAATGAATGAACTCCCTGAAATTCTCGCGGATAATGCAAAATCCCTGACTTTGATAAGTCTGGATGAAGGTCTGGGGCAACCGTTTGGTGTGTTTTGGATTCCATTTGAACTCATAGCCGGTGATTTGCCCTTCGGTTTCTTCCACAAAATCAACTTCCTGCTGTTGTTTTGTGCGCCAAAAGTAACAATTGGTCAACGACTTGCCGTATCCAAGAATCTTCATTCGTTCACTGATCAGAAAATTCTCCCACAATGCACCAATATCCTTACGGGATGCCAATGGTTGCAGTTGGCCGATAACAGCGTTGCGGATACCGTTATCATAGAAGAATATTTTTTTTGCTGTTTTGATCTCATTTCTGAGGTTGCGGCCAAAAGATGGCAGCCTGAATACAACAAAGGCATTTTCCAGAATTTCAATATAGGAAGCAACAGTTTTAGGATCGAGACCACAGGTATCGGCCAATTCGGAATATACCACCTCATTACCAACCTGCCAGGCCAGAGCTTGTACGAGTTTTTGAATGGCATCAGGCTTCTTGATGCCGGCAAAAATCAGGATGTCCTTATATAAGTAGCTTTCGGTTAGCTCCTTCAAAATGATTGCCGGCTCCTCAGGCTTGGTAAGAACCTCGGGGTAAAATCCATATACGAGCCGGTTCTCAAGGTCCTGCTCCGCTTTCAGAAAACCCACATTTTCCTGATACTCAATCCAGCTTACCGGATAAAGCGTAAAGGTCCACTTCCTGCCTGTTAAAGGTTCATGCGTTAAATTCAGCAACTCAAACGATGACGAACCGCTTAAGATCAGCTGGACGTCCGGAAAACGGTCAACCATGATTTTAGCCGTTAGTCCTATTCCATTTACACGTTGACTCTCATCAACAAATACAATTTTATTCCGCCCGATCAGCTGCCTGATCATCTCGGTATTGGGCCGGTTGAGTAGATTTATTACAGTTGGATCATCCCCATCAAGGAACAGAACTTCTTTTTCATTACCCAAAACCTGGTTAACCAAAGTGGTTTTACCAGCTTGCCTGGGTCCGGTTAGGATAATTGCCTTTCCGGAGAAAAGCCTTTTTTTGATCTGTTCTTCCAGTATCCTGGTTATCATTCGGGTAATTGTTTTCACAAATATAAAGCAATTCCCGTAAAGTCATAACCATACGGGAATACATTCCCGTATGGTTATGACTTTACGGGAATTGGCTGCTTACGATAATCCCCGTGTTATCATCCGGGTAAGTTTGTTACTCATTTTTCCGTGATCTCCAAAACCACACTACTTTCATTGCCTGAGGTGGAAACCCGCAATCCAACCTTCATCAAATAATCACCCGTGTATAAATTTCCCGATTCTTCCAACGCTTTTTTCCCTCCCGGCATCAGGTTTATCTCTTCAACTGCATACGATTTTTTTGGATCGAGATCTTCCAAACGTACCGGAGCATAAAGAGGATCGTACAATGGATGAAGGGTATAGGAAAATAAAACAGCCTTGGTTTTATCGGCATTGGCATACATGATCACGGCGCGGGTTTCCTCCAACGGTGAAACCAGCCGGTACATATCGCCCTGCCAGATAACAGGACTCAGGCGCTTAAAATTGGCAACCGCATCCTGGCAATATTTCAACTCGTTTTCTTTCAGATCTTTAACGTTGATATCAAACCCTAATTTGCCCATCATGGCAACATCGGTTTTAAATTTGATCGATTGTTTTCCCCAGGAGGTAACATGGTTACAAATGGCAAATGCAGGAAAAAACTGCGAGTAGCCCCATTGAATATATACCCGGTTAACCGGATCGGTATCATCGCTCGCCCAAAACTCAGTAAAATACCGGAGCAGCCCATAATCGGTACGCCCACCGCCACCCGAACACAGCATCATCGGCAGGTTAGGATATTTTGCCTTAATCCGATCCAGAACCTTGTACAAACCATTGGTATATTCAATAAATAAGTGCGATTGCTGGTTCTTTAAATACACCGAATAAGCACTGGTCATCATCCGGTTGCAATCCCATTTAAAGAAGGCCACACCCGGTCCGGTTTGCATGATATCGTCCACAACCTTAAACACAAAGTCCTGAACAGCAGGATTACACAAGTCGAGAACCAGTTGGCTCCGATAATAATTCTCGGGCCGGTTCGGAAGTTTTAATACCCAGTCGGGATGATTTTCATATAGTTCACTTTTGGGATTTACCATCTCAGGTTCAATCCAGATCCCGAATTTAGTGCCCGTTTTTTCAGCGGTCTGCATCAAAAAACCTAACCCGTTTGGGAGCTTGGTTTTAGTTGCCTGCCAATCGCCCAAACCTGATTTATCGCCACTTCGGGGATATTTATTGCCAAACCAGCCATCATCGAGCAAAAACATATCTACTCCTAAAGTTTTTGCATCGGCAAACATATCGGTCAATTTCTTTTCATCGAAATTGAAATAGGTGGTCTCCCAATTGTTGAGTAAAGTAAGGCG
>CAIXKO010000776.1 GCA_903919925.1 uncultured Bacteroidota bacterium
GAAGAAACCGGAAGGATTAAGAATTTCGATATCGCCGCCGGTGTTATAAAAGGCTCATTTTGCAGTATTTATCCGTTCGATGATTCCGATGTATACAAAATTATAGAAGGCGCATCCTACTCTCTTCAAACCGTTCCGGACCCTAAACTCGATGCCTATCTCGATCAGCTGATCGCCCGGATAGGTGCTGCGCAGGAACCCGATGGATACCTGTATACCAATCGTACTATAATGGGTGACAGTGCCCACCCATGGGCCGGTAAAAAACGGTGGGAACTCG
The DNA here is from genome assembly GCA_903919925.1 of uncultured Bacteroidota bacterium. Taxonomy (GTDB): domain Bacteria; phylum Bacteroidota; class Bacteroidia; order Bacteroidales; family UBA12481; genus UBA12481. The sequence goes on from CAIXKO010000776.1 coordinate 281, forward strand.
AGAGCGAAGACAGCCATGAGCTCTATAATCTCGGCCACTTTTTTGAAGCCGCAGTAGCTCATTATCAGGCTACTGGCAAAAAAACGATGCTCGACATTGCCATTAAGGCAGCCGATTTGATCGTTAAGGATTTTGGGTGGGGCAAGTGCGAACACTATCCGGGCCATCAGGAGGTTGAAATCGGTCTGACCAAATTATACAGGGCTACCGGCAAAAAGGAATATCTCGACCTGGCAAAGTTCTTTCTGGATGTACGCGGCCCAAATGGCAGCGTTTATAACCAGGCCCATAAAAAACCGATCGACCAAACCGATGCCGACGGTCATGCCGTGCGTGCCAATTATATGTTTTCAGCTATGGCTGATATGGCTGCATTAACAGGCGATGCTGCCTATCTGAAAGCTGTGGATACGATCTGGAAAAATGTGGTAGGTAAGAAAATATACATTACCGGCGGTGTGGGTGCTACGGGAGCCGGTGAAGCTTATGGAGTTGATTATCAGTTACCCAATATGAGCGCCTATTGTGAAACCTGTGCCAATATCGCTAATGTTTTCTGGAATTACCGGATGTTCCTACTCCATGGCGAAGCTAAATATCTGGACGTGCTGGAACGTAGCTTATATAATGGCGTGCTGAGTGGACTGGGCCTATCGGGCGACCGCTTTTTCTACCCTAATGTCCTTCGCTCAAAGGGTCAGCATCAGCGAAGCGCCTGGTTTGGATGCGCCTGCTGCCCTAGCAACCTTTGCCGGTTTATCCCTTCAGTGCCGGGCTATATTTATGCTGTTAAGGATAATGACTTGTTTGTAAATCTGTTTGTCCAAAGCGAAGCGGAGGTAAAACTGGGATCCCGAAAAGTAATCATCCACCAGGAATCAGATTATCCGTGGAACGGGTTGGTTAAACTTACCATCAATCCTGATAAAAAAGAGCGCTTTAACCTGATGGTCCGTATACCAGGCTGGACCAGCAGTGAGGTGGTACCTGGAAATCTTTACCAGTTTAAAGATGCCACAACAGCTTCGGTAAAAATTAAAATCAACGGCAAATCAACCAGCTACAAATCAGAGAATGGATTTGCCATTCTTTCCCGTGCCTGGAAAGCCGGTGATCAGGTTGAAATCGAAATGCCGATGGATATCCGCAGGGTAAAAGCAAACGATAAGGTGGAAGCTGATCTGGGTCAGGTAGCCTTGCAGCGCGGACCCCTGATGTATGCCATGGAATGGGCCGATCAGGCTGATCAGAAGGCGTTGAACCTGATGCTTGCTGAAGAGCCGGGCTTCACCTTTGCTTTCCATCCGGACTTATTAAAAGGAGTCGGAATGATTTCGGCAAAAGGTTACTCGCTGAAGTCGAATCTTGATGGAACTGTTCAAAAAAACCCTGCTGATCTTAAGGCAATCCCGTACTATTCCTGGGCAAACCGGGGCCTTGGCGAAATGACCGTATGGATACCAGAGGATGCAAAATATGCCACCCCATTGCCAGCCCCAACTATCGCTTCACTGGCAGCGGTTACGGCTTCAAAGTGCTCCGGAGCGCCTGAAACGGTGAATGATCAGCAGTGCCTAAAAAAATCCAGCAGCGCTGAGTTTGGCCATATTCATTGGTGGCCCAAAAAAGCCTCTGATGAGTGGGTAAAATATGAGTTTGCAAAACCTGAAAAAGTTTCTGCTATCGAAGTTTTCTGGTTCGATGATGAAGATATCAATGCAGGTTGCCGCGTGCCAAAATCCTGGAAATTGCTTTACAAAAAGGGAAATTCCTGGGTTGAAGTAAAAGCAAAAGGAACCTATGGTACCAAAAAAGACCAATACAATATACTGGAGTTTGAACCGGTTAATACCAGCGGTTTGAAACTGGAGATCCGCCAGCCCGATGAGTTCTCTACCGGCGTTCAGGAGTGGATAGTCAGGTAAATTCAAACAGCAGGTCATTTTCATGCAGCGGTTTTTCAGCATTGTTGGTTTCATTCTGATTTTGTTTGCCGGAACATCCGCCAGAAACAACAGCTTCTTTTTTCTGGTAGTTTCTGATTCGCATTACGGTAAGGCTGACCGGCAGAAAAACCTGGAAACGATAGCCAGAATAAATGGTATTGAAGGAAGTGACCTGCCCGGATGGTTTACCGGAAAGGTTGGTAAACCCCTTGGCATTATTCATTGCGGCGATATTCTCGATAGCCCGTCGGACAGTGCCTATCGTCAGTTCACTGAGGATTACGGGTTAACCGGTGAAGGGAAACTTCGGTTCCCCGTTTATGAAACTTTTGGCAATCATGATGGCGGGCTCAATCAGGTGGTGCGGCAAGGCTCCATTAAACGAAATCCACAGCGGCCCGGATTGGCGTCCATATCGGAAAACGGATTGCACTATTCATGGGATTGGAACGGGGTACATTTCGTAAACCTTGGCGCCTACCCAGGAAATGAATGGGTGGATAGCTGCGGTTGGTGCCATTACTTTAAAGATTCGTTCCGGGAACCCTTGTTCAGCCGGAATTTCCTAAAACAGGATCTGGTGAAAAATGTTGGTTCCTCGGGCCGGCCGGTGGTGCTCATACA
>CAIXKO010000777.1 GCA_903919925.1 uncultured Bacteroidota bacterium
CTCTTACAGCCAGCAGACGCAAGGTGGCCAAATCTTCCTTTTTCCGCCCCATAATCATTTCACTCCGGTTGGCAAAAGCCGAAGTGAACAGCGTATCACCAGCGTTTACAGGCTTTTCCTGATCGATCGCCCCTTTCACCAGCAAAGGATTGCCCACCGGCAGGCCGAGAAGCGTGTTCATGGCCGATTGTTGAATGGTCAGAGCCGCTTCGAGGTCCATCAGCTGACTTTCCACAATTGATGCTTTTACCTGGGTAGCCAGTATCTCATAATCGGTAGCCGACCCGGTTTCCTTCTTTTTCTGAACAAAAGCAAGGTGCTCATCCAGAACTTTTAGCTGCTCCTTTTTGATTTTCACCGCTTCCTGCAGGTAACAAAGGCTATAAAACCCGGCGATTGCAGCCTGGGCAATCTTTTGCCTCACCTGTTCCAGCGCCTGCAGGTCCATCGTTTTATTCAGCTTCTCGGTTTCGATAGTGGTTTTGGTCCGGCCAAAATCGTAGATCGTTTGCCTGACATTCAGTGTTGCCGAGTAATTATTGTTGGGAAACAGCTTAAACGTGCCCATCGGTTCAAAAGTAAGCTCCGGTACCGGTCCCACATTTGAATAGTTTGCTGAAACATCAACATCCGGCAGATATCCCGTTTGGGCAAGGCCCACCCGGGCATCGGCTTTCCTGAGTGCCTCCCCGGCAGCTTTTACAGCAGGATGGTTTTGGGTAACCTCTTGAATAATAGCCGGGAGCGCCAGTGAATCCTTAACCTGGGCATGGAGTGATCCCAGTGGAAGGAGCAGAATTCCTATGATTAATTTCTTCATTCTTTTTGTTTTAATGGTTTTTTCCTGGTACGCATAAAGATTATCGGAATGCCGCCAATCAGCGTAGCTAAAGCTGCAAACATAAAATCATCATCGATGCCCTGTATGAATGCCTGCTTGCTGATATTCCCAAGCAGCACTGCCTGCCCCTGTTTTTGCGCTGTACCCGGCGAGCTGCCTGCTTTATGCTCAATGGAATGCTGGAGCCCGGTAACGGTGGTACGGTAAACCGGTGATGAAGTTTGTACGGCCTGTCCGTAAATCTGGCTGTGGTAAGCAACGCGGGTGGTGAGCAGGGTGGCGAGAATAGCAATACCCAAACTGCCTCCCAGTTGTCTGACAGTATTGGACAATCCCGATGCCTGGGCCATTTTCTCGCGCGGAATCTGCAACAGCGATAAGGTGCTGAGCGGAGTGAACATCAGTCCCATCGCAAATCCCCGTAAATACAAAGAAAGCATGATGAAATTATGCTCCGTGAGCCAGGATAGTTTCGTATTGAGTAAAAAGCTTACCGCTAAAATGATCACTCCCAGCAAAATGGGGATTTTGGGATTAAACTTATCGGCAAACCGGCCGGAAACCGGTGCCATAAATCCCTGTATTAACCCAACGGGAAGGAAAACCGATCCTGCCTGAACAGCAGTGTAGCCCAATGAATTCTGCAGGTACAGCGGCATGAGGAACGTACTGCCAAACATCCCGATACCGAACATCAGCATAATCAGGTTGGCCATTCCAAAGTTGTGGTCCTTAAGCAACCGCAAATCAATCAGAGGTTCCTTTATGGTAAGTTCAGTGGTAATAAATACCGCTAAAGCTATGGCAGCAATCCCCAGGCAAATAAGTATGTAGGGTGCCGACCATCCTGCTGAATTGGTGGCCGCATTCCCCTGTGAAAGTGCAAAAAGAGTGAGCGGCAAGAAGGTGATCACCGATAGGAATCCGATAAGATCAAACTTCCGGGTCCTTTTATTTACATATTCCTGCTGAATAATGATGGTTGCCATGAGGGCAACGATCCCGATGGGAACATTGACCCCAAACATCAGCTGCCAGTTGAAGTTATCGACCAAAAATCCTCCGATCAGTGGCCCAAAGGAAACGGAAGCCGCTGCCGATATGGACCAGAAACCAAGGGCAATTCCCCGCTGGCTTGGAGGAAACTCCCTGGTAATGATGGCCATTCCTAATGGCTGAAGCGTTCCTGCGCCCAATCCCTGTATTACTCGTGAGATGATTAATGTGTTTTCGTCCGCTGATAATCCGCAAAGCAGTGATCCCAGTGTGAATAAAAACAAGCCCCAGAAATACATCTTCTTATATCCAAACCGGTCAGCCATCCAGGCGGATGTTGGCAGCATAACCGCCATTGCCAGCATGTAAGCCGTAATCACCCACTCCACCTTATCCAGCCCTACACCAAACGACGCCATAATCTTGGGCAAACCCACATTGACGATCGTGGCGTCGAGCACCGCCATGAATGTACCGAGCATAACATTCGCCAACAAAAACCATTTGTACGAGGTATGTCGCGGATGAAAGGCAGAATCCCTGTTCCTGATCCTGGACCGTATAATGTGCGAAGCTGTTAATCTCCGGTTCATTTCCTGTCCTTAATAATTTTTATGCTCACTGACATTCCGGAGAGCAGATTGAAGGTAGCAGGATCGCTCCCGTCCTCCGTTCCCAGAATCGATATTTTCAACTGTACCCGCTGAGTGATTTTTGTGAAATTGCCCGATGCATTGCTGGCTGGAATCAGTGAAAACTGGCCGGCAGTGTTTGACCCGATAAAGGTAACCTTGCCTTTAAAAACCTTGCCTTTTACCGCATCGATGGAGAATTTGGCATCCTGGCCAAGATGAATCTGCGACAATTTTGTTTCTTCGATAAACACACTCACCCATAGATCTTTCGATATCGTAAGGGTAAGAATTGATTGTCCGGGTTGTGTAATATCGCCCGGTAACAGCCATCTTTTTCCAACCACACCATCAACAGACGAAACCAGTCGGGTATTTCTGATCTGGGTTTCCGCAACATTAATCTGAGCCTGGGCAAAATCCACCGCAGAGGATGCACTGGCTATCTGGGCCCTCGATACATTGAGCTGGTTATTTGCAGCATCGAGCTGTGCTTCCACAGTTTCATAAGCTTTTTTAAGGTGATCGAAAGCCTCCCGGGTAATTACTCCACCTTCAAATTGTGCTTTGGCACGGGTCAAGTCCTCCTTTGCCCTTTCGAGATTGACTTTCAGTACGTTGATGCTCACCTTGTCGAATTTGTATTTGGCTTCCGCCTGGCCAACACTGGTTTGAGACTGTGCTTTCAGAGCAAGTGCCTGATTGCGCAACACCAGTAAATCGGTACTGTCGAGCTCTGCAACCAGTTGGCCTTTCTTCACCTGATCTCCCTCATTTACATATAGTCTGGATATCCGTCCCAGGATTTTTGAACTGACCGATACCATGTCCGAATCCACATGAGCATCATCGGTGGTTAAATATTTCGAATAATCCCGGTACCAAATACCTGATGCGGTCAGAACGGCGGCAATTACCAGAATTAACGGTATGTACCTTCCAAATCCCTTCTTTTTTCCCACTGATGCCATGTCTTTATATTATTTATTGTTTTTGTCGTTGTATTTCAAGCTCTTGATAAACATTTCCGTAAAGTGCCGTGCCTTTTGCATCAAAGTTTCATATTCGTCCTCATTGAGGTACATGGTCTCCTTCCGGAACATAATAGTTTGCCTCAGTCCTCGGAGAACATCCAGATACAACCTGGCAGTAGCCTCCATATTGTCAATATAATAAATACCAAGTTCAGTACCTTTTGTCAGAATTTGTGATACGATACTGATTTCCATATCATTAAACTTAACCCAAACATCCTGAAATACCGGCCTCAATCCGTTGAAGGTGTCAACCTTCAAACGGCTGAGATTCATCAACGACCTGAAATACAGTATCCTTGCTTCAACATATTTCTTCAGGAGTTCTTCCGGCTCGTTAATGGAGGATAATGTTTCCAGCATATTGGTAATGAACTGGTTTTGCTCCTTTTCCACCACGGCAATATACAGGTGTTCCTTATCAGGGAAATAATAATAGAGCGATCCTTTGGAGAGATTCAGGTCTTCCGCTATTTCACGCATCGAGGTCTTTTCCAAGCCATAGAGCCCAAATCTTCTCTGCGCTACCTCCAATATCTGTCTTGCTTTTTCAGGATTATCGATTGGTGTGATCATATTAACAATTCCATTTGACCATTTTGTTCAAAGGGTCAAAAGTAATGGTTTTTAGGATAATCAACAAAAAACAAAAAGGGGGGGGTAAAACGTATGGTCCTGTAGGGGCGCCCCTTGTGGGTGCCCTATTTGTGGGTGCCCAACGGGGTTAAGGCAGACAGGGCGTAAGGCAGACAGGGCGGCTATATGGGGTTAAGGCAGACAGGGCGTAAGGCAGACAGGGCGGC
>CAIXKO010000778.1 GCA_903919925.1 uncultured Bacteroidota bacterium
GTCGAGCCGGTAGTCTTCCCAGGCTTTGCTGAAAATTTCGTCCTTCCGGGCTATAAGCGGAGTAAAATCGATGATGATTACCTGGGGTTTACCTGGAATGTTCCATCTGCCTGTTCTAAAGCTCAAACCTGCCGCAAAGGCTTGTTCCTTCCATCCGAGGAACAATGTGTTATCCTCAATAAAATCAGGATTATCATGGTCTCCGCGCCAAATATCAGGCCCGATAAAAAGATAATGCTCCCCAAACCGGCTCAACGACTCTTCACACTTGGAAGTGAGAACCGTATAAATTCCGCCTACCTTGTTACAAACTTCCCAGCTAACCTCAAAAAGTATTTCCGGAATGTTCTGATTCCCGTTTTCCGTCATAAGTGATCAGTCAAATAATTGGCGAATTAACTACTTTTTTTTCTTTTTTTTGGTTTCGGAGCCAAAGCAACCGGATTTGGCACCGTGGCATTCTTATCGGTGACCACTTTATTTGTAGATAATTTCCTCTGTTGAAGAACTGTCAAAATACTTTCATATTCAGTGATAGCATCATCCAACGGATCTCCTGACAACTCCTCAATCGGTATTCCTTTGTAAACAATTCGCTTTGTTTTCTTTTCCAGCCTGATGATGAAATCGGAAAGAATATTCATGTAATTAATGAAAGCATCATAGGGGCTGTTGTATGGATTAAAGTAGTTGTGAACGGATTGGTCGGCAAAAAACTTGGTTGACATGTAATAAAAGTGATCGCTTGCCTGGAGGTACGACCAGTCTCTTGAAAGATCCGGATCATTGGCTTGAATAACTAGCTGACGAAGCGACGTGAGCTTTTTAAATGCTTCTTTTTGCATTTCATTTCCCAACCAGGCCGATAGGTCTCTCTCCACATCAGCCCAGGAGCTTGGATAAGGAACAGATAGTGGCCCAACTGATTGATGTGCATCAATAATTTCACTTGGGGTGGCAAACCCAGTTTCCGGGTCTTTTATGATCAGGCGCACCAGATTTTCCAGAAACTTATGAATCCCGGATTCTAGTGGCTGATGCTCTCCAAAGGTCTCGTAATCCATAAATAGATTGACGAAGTCCTCATTAGCCGGTATTCCTTTCAGCCATTGAAAATAAGTTTCCGATTTTAAAGGCCATTCTGACCAGGAATGATTCGAAAACCGGAACGCGATATCATCACTGAGCTTATAATTTCTTAACAGAACTTTTAACCGTGGGTCGATAACATTATAATACAGAAAATTAGGGCTTTTCCATCCCAAAACATGTTTTGCACCTTCAGCCAGCATCGCTTTATATCCCATTTTCGACACCATTTCTCCAACCGAATCGGAGTAAACCAGCTCGGTGTTACGAAAAACAGTTGGAGTGAGGCCGAATAGTGATTGAATTTTGGCTTTATGAAGGTTTACCTGGGCAACAAACTCATCCTGGCTTCCTTGCGAGGCAAGCGAATGCGAATAAGTTTCCGATAGAAACTCAACATGACCGGTACTGGCTAGCTTCTGAAAGCTTTTGATAACTTCCGGAGCATACAATTCCAATTGATCCAGAAAAATACCTGTTAAACTGAACGCGACTTTGAATTGTCCGTCAAACTCAGTCAATAAACTATATAACAACTCGTTAGTAGGAAGATAACATCTGTTTGCTACCTTTTTCAGGATGTGCTTATTCTGGTAATCGTCATAGTAATAATGATCTTTCCCAACATCAAAAAAGCGATAGCGTTTCAACCTGAATGGTTGATGGACCTGGAAATAGAGACAGATATTTTTCATAGCGGTGTATTGCTTGGATATAACAGGTTCATATATTGGTTTTTAATTTGAAGTGCGGCATTCTCCCATTTCAGGCTGTTTACTTCATCGCGTCCATATTGAAGAAACATTAATGGTAGAGATTCATAAGTAATCAATCCGTAAATAGCGTCAGCCATAGCATCCACATCCCAGAAATCGATTTTTATAGCATGCTTTAAAATTTCAGAAACACCGGATTGTTTTGAAATGATAACCGGAACATTTGACCTCATGGCTTCCAACGGACTGATACCAAAGGGTTCAGAAACCGATGGCATCACATAAACATCACTGATTGCAAACATATTATCCACATCCTGACCTTTGAGAAAATCAGTAAAATGGAACTTTTCCGTAATTCCCAGACGAGAAGCATAACGGATCATTTTACGGAGCAGGTCACCACTTCCAGCCATAACAAACCGGACATTGTTTGAATGTTTCAAAACTTTATTTGCGGCTTCCATAAAGTATTCCGGGCCTTTTTGATAGGTAATCCTGCCCAGAAAAGTAACCACTTTTTCTTCAACGGACTTGGTAAGGGTATCGGCATTGTTATCTGCGCCCGGTTCCACTGCATTATATACGGTAACTACTTTTTCAGGATTAATACCATAACGGTTGATAACAATATTCCGGGTGAGGTTGCTGACGGTAATCACGAGATCGGCCTCTTCCATTCCGGACTTTTCAATATCATAAACGATGGTATTGTAATTCTCACCGGTACGGTCAAACTCTGTGGCGTGCACATGAACTACCAAAGGTTTGCCGGACATCCTTTTGGCAGCAATTCCTGCCGGATAGGTGAGCCAGTCATGAGCATGAATAATATCGAAACTATGTTCATGGGCTATTTCAGATGACACCAGTGCATAATTGGATACTTCCTGCATGAGATCCGGTCCATACTTACCCGAAAAATCGAGGGTACCAACCACTTCGGTGAGCACTGATGTTCCGGCAGAATTCCCTTGTTCAATTTCCTTAATGGTCAGCTCATTTTTACGAAAATGCTCATGAGAATATTTCTGAAATTCTTCAGGTGAAAGATAAGGAAGAAGGTTTGATCCCACTTCAATATAGGTCATTTCATAAGATTGGCTGCTGTTAACCTTTTCTTCAACTCGAGGATTTTCCGGAGTAAAAACGTAGGTTCGTTTTTTCACCGGGACCTGTGAAGCTCCAACCAACTTTACCGATGATTGATCTTCATCGCCATAGGATTTTGGCACCACAAAAATGACCTCAACATCCCGGTAAGCCAGGCCGCGGGTCATCCCGTAGCAGGCTGTCCCTAAACCTCCGCTGATATGGGGAGGAAATTCCCATCCAAACATTAATACACGCATAGGTATCAGATTTTCTTCAGCAAATACATGATTCTCAGAATTTCGGCCACACTCGCCGCAGAGGATATGGCGCCACAAGGGGTATGAGGAGGATTACCATCATATACTTCAGAAATAGTCCCCAAACCATGCTCGAACATATCTTCTTCAAAATTGCGAACGAGCGCGGAAATAAAATGTTTACCCGACCGGCCATACAGATTAAGCCAACCCTGCGCAAAATGGCCCAAAAGCCATGGCCGTACGGTCCCCTGATGATAGGCCAGATCGCGGGTAACATGATCGCCTTCATAGCTGGTTTTATAATCCTCGTGCCTCGGCGATAAAGTACGTAAGCCTTTGGGTGTTAATAACTCGGACTGAACAATTTCCAAAACAGCACGTTTTTGGTCATCCTGAAGCGGGGAAAAAGGCATGGAAACAGCAATAACCTGATTGGGTCGTACATCGCGGTTGGCCTTCCCTTGAAAAACAAAATCAGCCAGATAGTTATCCTTATCGCTCCAAAAGGTCTCCAGAAATTTCGATTCAATTTTTTCCGGCAAATCTTTCCATTCGTCCACAAAAAAAGTATCTCCGGCCTCAACTGCCGCAGCCAGGGAAAAGCATACTGCATTGTACCATAGAGCATTAACCTCCACAGCTAAACCGGGGCGTGGGGTTACCGGAACACCATCACGGTATGCGCTCATCCAGGTTAAAGCCTGATTGTGAATATAGGCAGACAGCAAACCATCAGGTTGCATCTGAATGCCCTGGTTAAGTCCATTTCGATATGCGTAAAGGACTTGTTTGATAGAAATTCCGAATGTTTTCCAAATCCTGCCGTTATTATTCAGGTAAGTTGCATACTGTTGCAAGGCCCAAATCATCCACAGGGAACCGTCGACGCTGCGGTAAACCGGACTGTTGCGATTGGGTGAATGGTTGGGAAACATGCCATTTTTAAGCATGCCCACTAAAGATTTAGCTAATGCCTCAAACAGATCAGGCTGCTCAATAGCCAGCGTTAATCCAGGCAATGCTATCCAGCAATTTCTTCCCCATGAACCAAACCAATGGTAACCTGAAACGATTTCAGGTTTACCTTTATCCTCTATAATAAATGATTTAGCCGTCTGAGTTAAAACATCCTCAAAAGTCTGGCGCAACGGTGTATTCTCCACCTGGTGAGTAAAACGCTTTTTCAGTCCCCCGGGCGCCAACTCTTCAAAACCAGCAGAAACAATTATGCTCTCGCCAAGCTTTATTGGTGTTTCAAAATAACCAGGAACAAAAAGATCCTCCTGATAAGGATAGCCCCTCCTTTGTTCCTTCAGGTATTCAATATGATTATACCAATCAGGCGCGGTTACAAAATCCAGGGCCTTACTTGTTTGCAGGTAAAGTCCGGGATAATTCTGATAAAGCCTCAGGAAAACCCCGTTCCGCGAAGGAATAACCAACTTGTTGACGTCGAGATTTGCCTTACTTAATGCGTGAACGTTTCGAAAAGCAAGAAATGGCTTTATTCTCAACGTTGTAGGGCTATGCGCCTCTTTCAGCGTATATCTCACTAGCAACCGGGGATCCTTTTCATCGAGCAATATTTCCTTGTAAAGAACAACACCTCCCACCCGGTACACCATTTTCCAAACAGGATCCATTTCAAACCATCTTGCATATTTATGCCCTAGCGGATAATATTCACCCGGATATTTATGGATTCCCAGATTAAACTCCTGATCATGCTGGATTACGGTTTCATCGAGCGTGGAAAGTATCACATGCTTGCCGCCGGCAGGATCAGTAATGGGTGCAACAAATAACCCATGGTATTTTCGTGTGTTACACCCGATTATTGTAGAACTAGCATAAGCACCTGATGGATTGGCAAGTAAAATCTCTTTGGAAAGACTATACTCGAGGTTAATCAGCTGTGTTTTATCAAATTGAAGAAAGCTCATATTTGGTTGCTTTTGTAATAGTAAATCAGACCTTCAAAGTAGCAAAATTTTAGTATAAGTTCATCCACAATTCGTATTTTTTTCCCCAAAGTGAGATTACAAAAATGCTAAAGGATTGTTTATTTTTAAAAATCCTTTACCTTTGCAAAGCTAAATCAAAATAATCTTAAAAATGGCCTACATAATTAATGATGACTGCACCGCTTGCGGAACTTGCATTGACGAATGTCCGGTTGAAGCGATCACTGAAGGTGATATCTACAAAATTAATCCAGACGAATGTACTGATTGCGGCGCTTGCGCTGATGTATGTCCTGTTGAAGCCATACACCCGGTTTAACAACATTTTTCTTAATAAAGCCGGCATTAGCCGGCTTTTTTTTATTCCATAAGTATAAACTTTCGATAGCTAACTTTCTGATTTACTGTGATTCGCAAAAAATATTGTCCAGGTTTTAACCAAGATCCGAGGTGATTAATTTGCAAATTTCTCCATCCGCTACCTTGTGTGGCAAAAGCACGGCTGGCAACTTTTACTCCTCCCACGCTCAAAAAGTCAATTAAAATATCTCCCTGATTCCCGGGAAATAGTTTAATATTCAAAACATCAATAGCCGGATTTGGGTATAACGTTATGTCTGAGGAATCTATGTTTGCCGCAGTAGCTGACTGTGAACTATTTGATGCATTGGGTGATGAAGTCCTGAACCAGGCCCACCAAGGGGCACCGTCACCCAACCTTCCATAGGAAACATCAGTTGACTGGGCAGGAAAGGTTATACTGTCGAGAATGACCACCTGCCCGTTATAGAAATGGCTCAACCCAATGCTTTCCCCTTCCGCCGCCAACTTAAAATCGAGATGACGGACTCCGTTTTCCGGGTGACTATCGGCCCAAAATACCATATAACCATTGGCTGAGATGGTTGTAGAATCAGGAAAAGTATTTGGAACGCGGCAGTTTAATGGATTTTTCAACGAATCGGTTAGATAAAGGCCACCTACATTCACTGAAAATGAGTTGCTGTTATATATTTCGATCCAATCTTCATATTGACCGGTAGGGTCGGAAAATACGCCTTTATTATCAGCCATGAACTCATTTATAAAAAGGCCACTGACATCAGAAGACCCGTAACCATTTGCTTTCCAAGGAGTAGGCGTAGTAAAAATCCAATTAGTTCCCCCATCAGGGATTCTGCCAAAAGAAGCATCACCTGCTTGAAAGGGATAACTGATTTCTGATATCGGTGTTGATCCATCCGGTTGAGTCAAAAAAACAGTCCCACCCTTTGCGGGAAGCTTAAAACTAAGATGCCGGGCACCTTGCCAGGTTTCATCATCGGCATATAATAACAGATAACCTTGCGGTGGTATAGTTGTTGAGTCGGGCGAAAAGGTAGTGATACGCGATTTCATAGGCTCTCCAAGGCTGTCCGTAAGATAGAGACCTCCTATATTAACCGGATTAGATGTTGGATTATAAAACTCTATCCAATCTGTTTGCTCACCAAACTCATCCATCAATCCAGGTCCGGAGACCGCCATCAGCTCATTCAAAATCAATCCGCTCAGTACCCGGGGAGGTATATTGGGCGCCAAAGGAGTTGGATCCGACAAACGTTTCCAGCTAACAGATCCATTGGGTATCCGACCAAAAGTTACATCGTTTTTTGCTTTGGGAAAAACCACCTGATCAATAATCTCAAATTGGCCGCTGATCAATCTGGCTAAAATTACTTCCTCGCCATCTTTATCCAGCTTAAATGGTAAGTGAGTTACTCCCTGAGCTGATTGACCATCGGCCCAGAGTATGAGGTAGCCTCCCGCCGGAATGGTAGAGCTTGCGGCATCATAGGATGGTATGCGGTGAAAAATCGCTGTATTTAACGTATCCGAAATATACCAACCTGCAATATTAATAGCCGAAGAACCGGGATTATACAACTCAATCCAATCGTCATTCTCATTGTATCCATCGAGATAGCTATATTTATTGTTGCATGATATCTCATTAATGGTGATTACAATACCATTATTCACTGCCGATAGTGCCTTGATATTCGAATTTTGCAACGGATCAGGTGGTGCTGGCAAAGGAATTTCCTTTGCTTTTTTCTTTTTATCAGCAACACAGATATTCTGCTTTCCGGGAGTCGGGTGCTTAAAATCTGTCCATTCACTGCTTTTATCCGGGCACCTGCCAAAGGAATGATCGGCAATCACAGTGCCATATTTTACAGAATCCTCTAAAACCGGACCATCCTTTGAGGGTCGGTAAAGGAAAAGGTATTCGCCCTTTTTCTTCAACGAAAATCCTAAATGCTCGGGTCCCTGCAAAGTATCTTTATCGGCCCAGAAAATCAGGTAATCCCCTGCAAGGATGGTGGTTTTCTTTGGATTTATAGAAGGGATCCGCCACTTCAGCGGTTTGTCAGGATTATCCGATAAATACCACCCTGCCAGATTGATATCATGTTTTGTACAATTGTAAAGCTCTATCCAATCCTCAAACTCCCCATAATTATCAACCTGTGAATTGGTAACTGACGGAGCCAGTTCATTCAGAAAAATCTCCTGTGCATTTCCGGAAAAAACAGAAAGCAGGACAACCAATAAGCATATATATTTAGGCATCAGCTATTCTCCAAACGGAATCAATTATTGTACCATCAACCCATTTTATTGCTGCAACCACTTCATCACTAAAGGTTGGTTTCGCTGGTTTGCCGCAAATCCTTTCCGCCTCCTCTTTTAGCTCCTGAATACTGACAATGGGTAACCCGGAGCCCTCAACCTTGTCTATCAGATCGGTGCGTAGGGGATTAATGCAAATTCCACGTTCTGTAACTATTACATCAATCAGTTCGCCAGGGCCGCAAATAGTGGTAACCTGGTCAACGATCACTGGAATCCGGTCTCGGAATAGAGGTATGGGGATAATTACTGTTTTTGAAAACAGGCAGTTTTGCCACCCGCCGATTCCATGAAGCAAATAGCCATCGGAGTGGGTAACCACATTCCCGTTAAAATTAAGGTCGATTTCTGTGGCACCAAGTATTGCCACATCTACCATACCCGCAAAATTACCTTTTCCATGATAATTATAACTGGTAAATGGTGTGGTCATCAAATGGTTGGGATTTTTTGCCATTGACCTTACCCCATCTAAATCAAAAGTTTGTCCATCGAGAATATAGTCGAGATAGCCCTCTTCGAGCATCTTTACCAGGTATAAATTACTGCCTCCCCTGGCAAAGCGGGCTTTTATACCCTTCCTTTTCATGATTTTATAAAAATAATCCCCTACAGCCAGGGCGGTTCCCCCGGCTCCGGCTTGGAAAGAGAATCCATCACGGATAATACCGGTGACTTCGCAAAACTTGGCTGTCATTTCTGCCAGGAGCAAGCGATCAGGACTTTTAGTGATTTGAGTAGTGCCGGAGACGATTTTTTCTGGAATTCCAACTTTATCGACCAGCACAGTAAAATCAACGAAATTGCCTTGAATTTGCCATGGAACACATGGAAAATCAACCAGATGATCAGTCACCACAATTACTTTACCTGCATATTGGGAATCCGCCAGAGCAAAACCCAAACCGCCACTTGCCGATGTTCCATTCAGTCCATTTGCATTGCCGAACGGATCGCAGCATGCAGCACCGATCACCGTGATATCTATTTTGAGGTCGCCATCCTGAATGGCCTGATACCTTCCACCATGTGAACGAAGTACTGCCAGCCCGGTCATTTTTCCAGCTGAAGTAAATTTCCCAAGCGGTCCGTTCATACTCCCTTCGATCCGGTTAATGGTACCATCTTCAAGATACTTAATCAAGTGCTCATGACATGGGAAGGAGGCTGAGGGCGCCCAAACCAGGTTTTTCACTCCCAGGTCATGAGCAATATCAAAAATCTGATTTCCGAGTAGGTCGCCATCGCGGAAATGATGGTGCGTGGAAATGGTCATCCCATCACACAATCCGCTTTTTATCAATGCATCCCGGAGGGTAGGTACCAATTTATTACCATCGGCCGGATAGTCGGCACAACTCGAAATGGCCGGCGCAAACTTCTGACCAGCAGGTTTATACTTTCCAACTCCAAGATAGGGTACCGCAGCCTGGCCGTTGATTTCCGAAGGTACAACCCTGCCGGCAGCATTCTTAACCAGTTTATCGTATTTCTTTATCATAGGGAAAGCTTTTCGTACCAGTTTTCATCCAGAATTTTAAGTTCAATTGCCAAAGCAATAGTCTTTCGGGCCCGTTTTACAACTGGGGCATCGATCATTTTTGAACCAAGGGAAACCACACCGAGACCTTTTTGCTGAGCTTCCATAAAGGCAATAACAATCTTCTTTGCTTTTTCAATTTCTTCGTTATCAGGCGTATAACCATTGTGTATCACTTGAATCTGACGGGGATGAATACAGCCCATTCCATCGAAACCCATGGCCCGTGATCTTAAAACGGTATTATGCAACCCATCCATATCATCAACATCAGAAAAAACAGAATCAATTGCTTGGATTCCAGCAGCTTTAGCCGCATTTACCACCGCTGAACGGGCATATAATGATTCCCCACCCTCCCCTGTCCTTCTAACGCCCAGATCGGCTGTATAATCTTCCAGGCCGATTGCCAAAGCTACAACACTCTCTGAAGCACAGGCAATTGAAAAGGCGTTGACCACTCCTTTGGCACTTTCAATGATCGGCATGATCCATACCGGGCATTCGAGGCCCACCTGGAGGTTTATCTCATCAATCCGTTTTTTCACAGTAACCACCTGATCCGCAGATTCACATTTTGGAAGCAGTACCAAATTCACTCCATGTGGGATCACCCAGTCCAGATCTTCTAAGCCCGCGGGCAATTGATTGATCCTCACCATACGCTCTGCCTTACCAAAATCCAATGCGCGCAAGGCATTTCTGACTAGCACGCGTGCTTCTGCTTTTTTATCAGGAGCAACAGAATCTTCCAAATCAAGAATCAAGCCATCGGGCCGATGTAAAAATGCATTGATCATTAAGGCAGGAGAATTTCCTGGCAGATAAAGGCGCGAGAACCTCCTGCTGTCCATTGAAGTAGCCTTAATATGGTTTTGATGAGTTGGCAGCAGCCAGGTTTTTTGGGTATCCAAACAATCCAACACGGCTGCTTCAATCCTCGCAGCAATTACCCAGGATAAGGCCCCGCTATCGATCAAGGTGACTTTTGCGTGTTCAAATCCGTAAAACTCAAGGATTTCATTGACCTGGATAACTATATCGGGCCCATAAAGCACTTTAACTTTACTTTTCAAGTCAGTTATAACCCCTCCGGAATCAGCAGGTTCAATAATTACCTGGCAATCCGATCTTACTTTTCCACCAGAATTACCGGCAATACCCATAGCTTTTTTATAATCCACTTTGAGTTGAATTTGGTTATTCACAAAGATAAGATTTTGGGCCTGAAATTACGATAGCCCGTCATTAGGCGATATCTGCCCTCTGGTTTTTACAAGAGGAAGCTCAGCATAATCCCTGCTGCAACTGCGCTTCCAATCACCCCGGCAACGTTTGGACCCATGGCATGCATCAGCAAATGATTGGTGGGATCGGCACGCAGACCTTCCATCTGAGACACCCTTGCTGAATCAGGAACTGCGGAAACACCTGCTGATCCGATTAAAGGGTTCACCTGGTTTTCAGGCTTAAGGAAAAGGTTCATTATTTTGGCAAACAATACTCCTCCCGCAGTGGCAACCATAAAGGATGCAGCTCCCAATCCAAAAATCATCAATGATTTGGAAGTCAGAAAAACATCAGCTTGAGTTGATGCCCCAACGGTTAATCCAATCAGGATAGTGGTAATATCAATGAGTGAATTCCGGGCTGTTTCAGCCAGTCGTCTCGTAACACCTGATTCACGTAACAAATTACCAAAAAACAACATACCTAGAAGAGGCAATGCACTTGGTGAAATAAAGCACGTTAGCAGTAATCCAATAATCGGGAAAAGAATTTTCTCGAGGCGCGAAACCTGACGGGGGGATTTCATTCGGATTCTGCGTTCCTTTTTGGTGGTAAGCAATCGCATAATCGGAGGTTGAATCACGGGTACCAAAGCCATATAAGAATAAGCCGCTATTGCAATCGGGCCTATAAGGTTGGCACTTTGCACCCCGTGCCACATCTTAACTCCGTTGGCCAGCTTTGAGGCCGTAAAAATCGCAGTTGGCCCATCGGCTCCCCCGATTATACCGATAGCTGCGGCTTCAGGCGGGCTAAATCCCAGGTAAAGTGCCGCAACCAGAGTGACAAAAATTCCGATCTGGGCAGCAGCGCCCAGCAATAGTAACTTAGGATTGGAAATCAGGTAGGAAAAATCAGTCATAGCTCCAAGTCCAAGAAAAATGAGTGGAGGATATATCCCGGCAGTTACTCCGAAATATAGGTAATTCAGCACACTGCCCTTCTCATAGATCCCGATGCCCATTCCCGCGTTCAGCATAAAAGGGATGTTTCCTATCAAAATTCCCATGCCGATCGGAACCAGCAGAAGCGGTTCATAATCATAACGGATAGCCAGAAAAATAAAAGTTAATCCAACCAAAATCATCAGGATATGCTTAAATGAAGTGTTGGCAAAACCGCTGTAATCATAAAACCTCTTCACTCCGTTTTTTGCACTTTCACTAAATTTCATAGATTCCTGCGGGCTGTCTGCAATTTGCGCAGATTGCCCGGCAACCGCCTCTTGTTTTGCCACGCTCGTGACCACCTCGTCTGATTTCTGATTGGGTACGGCCCAACTGATCAGACTTAAAAACAAGACTATGCCAAAAATCGTTAAAGCTCTTTTCATCAGCCTCTATTCAATTTCAAATAAAATATCATCCTGTAGTATATTATCACCCTGATTCACTTTCATATTCCGTATGATACCATCTTTATCAGCCAGAATTTTATTTTCCATTTTCATGGCTTCATAAATCAGAACCAGATCGCCTTTTTTCACAGCATCACCGTTCTTTTTACTAATAGTCAATATGTTACCAGGAAGAGGAGTTCTAACTGCCAGGAATTTTGTTCCGGCTGTCATGTGTGCAGGCTCCGGTGATTTAACCGGATTTCTAACCAAAATTGGTGTTTTTGTCACAGATACCTGCCGGTGAATTTCCACCTCATAATTGGTTCCGTTGACCTCAACCTGGGCAATGTTTTCTTCGATCGATTTAACATCTACATCGTAATGATTGCCTTGTATGGTGAATTTAAATGATTTCATGTGTTTTTATCGATATACTATTTCCGGTAATTCAAATTACGTAAACCATAGATTTTGGAACTCCACGGTGAATACCTCTTGGAGATTTTTGCTATGGTCATCACATTGGATTCCATATCATGGAGCTCATTCATATATAAGTGCAAGGCTAAAGCAATTGCCGCATTGGTATCGCCGCTTATGTCGGCACAGCATTCTTCGTTTTCACTCTTTTTGCCCGATTTTCGGAATTTGATACGAAGCTGAAATTTCAGCAGCCTGGGAATCTGATTGAATATGATATTCAGAATAACCAAGGCGGCAAAAACCACGCTCATGCCCACGATGGTAATAATGAGTCCAAGCTTGATATCCGCAGGAGAAACAATTAAAAGGATTTCCATTTTTCTTACCGTTTAGAGTGGAATGTTGCCGTGCTTTTTAGGAGGGTTCGAATCCTTTTTGGTTGCCAGGGTTTGAAAAGCTCTGGCAATCCTGAAACGGGTATTTCGAGGCTCTATCACGTCGTCGATATATCCAAAACGTGCTGCTTCATAAGGATTAGCAAATTTCTCGCGGTACTCTTTTTCCTTTTCGTCAAAATACTTTTTCCTTTCTGCAGGGTCCTTGATATCCATTAAGGCTTTACCTTCTAATATTTCGATAGCGCCACGGGCTCCCATCACGGCAATCTCGGCAGTAGGCCATGCGTAATTAATATCGCCCCGCAACTGCTTGCAGCTCATTACATCGTGTGCACCGCCATAAGATTTTCGAAGCGTAACGGTAACTTTCGGCACGGTTGCTTCACCATAAGCATACAGGAGTTTAGCCCCGTTTGTAATGATCCCGCCAAACTCCTGGGCGCTGCCCGGTAAAAAGCCAGGTACATCAACCAGCGTAAGAATCGGAACATTAAAACAATCGCACAAACGAACAAAACGCGCAGCTTTCTTTGATGCATCAATATCCAAAACCCCCGCCATGTGGTTGGGCTGGTTGGCCACAATACCCACCGATGATCCATTGAACCTGGCAAAACCAACCACGATATTTTGTGCATAATTCCGATGCATCTCAAAGAATTCATGGTTATCAACTACCTCATGGATAACATCTTTAATATCATAAGGCTGATTGGAGCTTTCGGGAATCACATCATTCAAAAAATCACAAACACGATCAGCCGGATCGGAACATTCCACAACCGGTGCTTCTTCCAGATTGTTGCTGGGCAGGTAACTCAGTAATTTCCGGATCAAAAGCAATCCCTCCTCCTCATCCCTTGCAATAAAATGGGCCACTCCGGATTTCTTACCGTGAACCAGTGGACCACCCAGATTTTCAACAGTAATGTCCTCTCCGGTTACCGTTTTGGTAACTTTAGGACCGGTTACAAACATATAAGAATTGGTTTCGCTCATGATGATGGCATCAGTAAGTGCCGGAGAATATACAGCACCGCCTGCGCAGGGGCCAAAAATGGCACTGATTTGCGGAACTACTCCGGAAGCCAGAATATTCCGTTCAAAAATCTCAGCATATCCGGCCAAGGAGTTCACCCCTTCCTGAATCCTTGCACCACCGCTGTCGTTGATGCCGATCACCGGTGCTCCAACCTTCATTGCCTGGTCCATTACTTTGCATATCTTTTGTGCAAAGGTTTCGGATAAAGCGCCTCCAAAAACAGTAAAATCCTGGGAAAACACAAATACGATCCTGCCGTCAATGGTGCCTCGTCCGGTGATAACACCATCGGAAAGCACCTGTTGGGTTTCCATTCCAAAATGAGTGCATCGGTGCGTAACAAACATGTCATACTCTTCAAAACTCCCCTCATCCAAAAGCATATCGATCCGCTCCCGGGCAGTCATTTTCCCTTTTGCATGCTGCGATTCAACCCGCTTCTTTCCGCCGCCCTGCTTGGCCTCTTCCCGCTTATCAATCAGTTCCTTTATTTTTTGCTGGCTTGACATAGTGACGAGTTATTTGTTTGAACAGAATTCTGTTAATACTCCCGCTGTGTTTTTCGGATGTAAAAAACCGATACTCAACCCTTCGGCACCCTTCCGGGGAGATTTGTCGATTAAGCGGACTCCTTTTGCCTCAGTTTCAGCCAAAGCCTGCTCAATGTCGTCAACCTGGTAAGCGATGTGGTGAATTCCTTCCCCCTTCTTTTCAATAAATTTCCCAATCGGACCTTCCGGATCAGTTGATTCCAGCAGTTCAATCTTTGTTTCTCCGATTTTGAAGAACGCGGTTCTTACTTTTTGGTCAGCCACCTCTTCAATGGAATAGCAGGTAAGATTCAAAACTTTCTCATAAAAACGGATGGCTTCATCGAGGTTGCTGACTGCGATCCCGATGTGTTCAATTCGCTCAATTCTCATAGTAAAACGGTGTTTAAGGAATTGTCACAAAAGTACCTTCTGCAAACGAATCCACAGGCCCGCAGCCGTATGATTTTTATCAGGATTAGTAGAATTATTCAACATTCCTGATCCTGATTTCCGGACTTGTCTTTTTCCCTCAAAAGGTTTCCGGGGATTGATTAATCCCATACTTTTTTTACGTTATTTTACCGCATTGGTACTTATCACTCGCACCAAAGTGACCAGTGATAGGTTTAGTGAATGTCTATATTAACAACACCATTTTGTTTTAACTAATACCTTTAAAATGAAAAGACAAATCATCTTTATCCTGGCCCTGATCATTTGGCCTGGAATCCTCAGTGCTCAAAAAGAAACCAAACTTTTAAGGTTTCCGGCAACTTACAAAAACCAGGTTGTTTTCACCTATGCAGGCGACTTGTACACTACCTCGGATCAGGGAGGCATGGCCCGGAGATTAACTTCACACCCCGGGTATGAAATTTTTGCCAAATTCTCGCCCGATGGAAAAACAATTGCCTTTACCGGGCAATACGATGGCAATACCGAGGTGTTTACCATTCCTGCTGATGGTGGAATCCCCAAAAGAATAACCTATACCGCCACTTTATCGCGCGATGATGTGGGTGACCGGATGGGACCTAATAATATTGTTATGGGCTGGACCCCTGATGGGAAGTACATCATCTACCGGTCGCGCAAGCAAGCTTTTAACGATTTTAAGGGACAAATATTTAAAGTTTCCGCTGACGGGGGGCTGTCGGAGCAATTACCATTTTCTGTTGCCGGTTCAAACAGCTATTCCCCGGACGGGAAGAAACTGGCTTTCAACCGCGTATTCAGGGAATTCCGGACCTGGAAATATTATCAGGGAGGTATGGCCGACGATGTTTGGATTTATGATTTCAAATCGGAAACTTCGGAAAACATAACCAACAACAAGGCTCAGGACATTTTTCCGATGTGGAGTGGCAGCAAGATATACTTCCTTTCCGATCGCGATAGAACCATGAACCTCTTCTGCTATGACCTGACCGCGAAAACAACCACTAAAGTAACTGATTTTAAGGAATATGATATCAAATTCCCATCCCTGGGTGATCGGAGTATCATTTTCGAGAACGGTGGCGAGTTATTTACTTTCAGCCTTACAGACAGTAAATTAACCAAAGTTCCGGTTATCATTGAAAATGACTTTTTGTATGATCGAAAGGAATGGAAAGACGTTTCGGGAGCCATCCAGGCTGCCGACTTGTCGCCGAATGGAGAGCGATTAATTATTTCAGCCAGAGGAGAACTGTTCAATGCTCCTGTAAAACAAGGAATTACGCGTAATCTTACCAATACCTCAGGCGTTCATGAAAGAAATGCATCCTGGTCGCCCGATGGAAAATGGATCGCATGGATTTCTGATAAAAGTGGAGAATTTGAAATTTACTACTCCGATCCCAAATCCATTGAATCAGCAAAACCGCTGACTCAGAACAGCGATAATTACCTATTTGGATTTTCCTGGTCACCTAACAGCAAATCAATTCTTTACTACGATAAAAAATTCAGATTATGGCTCATTGACATCAGTTCAGGTAAAAAAACCAAGGTAGTTGAATCAGATATGGGCCCGATCGGTGATTTTTCATGGTCACCTGATAGCAAATGGATCGCTTATGTATTACCTGAACAAGGAATGGGAATCGTTCGATTGTATTCTGTTGAATCAGCAAAGGTTTTTGATGTAACCGACTCGTGGTATAACTCGGGTAGCCCGGTGTTTAGCAGGGATGGCAAATATTTGGTTTTTGTATCGGCCCGGACTTTCAACCCCACCTACTCAGCAACGGAATGGAACCACAGTTATCAGGATATGAATAAATTATACCTGGTTACTTTGAATCCGGAAACGCCTTCCCCTTTTACTCCAAAAGACGATCAGGTAGTTGTTATCGGTGATACGGTAAAAACCGCTGAACCCAAAAAACCAGCTAAACCGGTAACCCCGGCCATTGATCCCGCTGGCATTATGGACCGCATTCTTGAAATTCCTTGCGCTGCCGGTAATTATTATAACCTGGAGCTCATTAACGACCGTATCTATTATCTGTTCAACTCTTCGGAAACGCAAGGCTCCAAATTCAAGTTATATGATCTGTCGAAACAAAAAGAAACCGAACTGGGTCAAAACACCAACTATGCACTAAGTTCCAACGGGAAAAAGATGTTATTGATGCAGGGTGGAAAATATGGAATCGTTGACTTACCGACCGGGAAAGCCTCGATTGAGGAACCTGTTAACCTATCAGGACTCAAAGTGATGGTTGATAAGCAGGAAGAATGGCAGCAGATTTTTGACGAGACCTGGCGCCACATGCGCGATTTCTTTTA
>CAIXKO010000779.1 GCA_903919925.1 uncultured Bacteroidota bacterium
ATCAAAAAACCGACGGGCAGTTTCTTCCGAAAGGATTTCTTCACGGTCAGTGATTGCGATTGGCAACAGATGATCCTGCTCATCTGAACCATCGATTCCTAAATGAAAGAGGGTTAAAGTTCCTGATTGCCCAACCAATGGATTCATGCTTTCTGATTTTTTTAGCCAGGCTGAATAGTCAAGCTGAATCAGCGCTCCATCAGGATTTTTACTTTTAACATTGGCAATAATGGATTGAGCCAAGGGGTGGCCAATCCGGTAGCGGTGAAAGTTTTGAGCTTCCCGGGTTAATGCATAGGTTCCTTTGGATATTTTTGAACCCAACCCTGAAATATCATTCAGTGTGAAACGGAGGTTCGTCTGATCAAATGACGCCTTTCCATCAAGGCCAAAACAGGTCAGCTTCCAAAGCATGGTGTCGAACTTGTTCAGGTATTCGCGGCTTTCGGTCAGGTTCACACGAAGGCGATCATGAACATCGGCATCAAAATTCTCCAACAATTTCTTTCTGGTATCGGTCAAAGTAGCAGTAATGTTTGCTTCCATTTCCTGCTGCAGGCGTTCAAATTCCGATTCAATTTCAGCCGTGGTCCTGCAATTCTGATAAATAGCTGCAATCCGTTTCTCGAATTCTACACCGGATTCAATGGCCCCCAGCACTTCATCACTGGCCCCGAAAACACCGGAAAAGAGTTTAAATTTCTGGTCAAGGAGTTCGTACACTCGCAAATCGGCAGCATTCTTGCGGTTGATGAAGTTGATAACCACAACATCATGCTTTTGTCCATATCGATGACAACGGCCAATGCGTTGCTCAATCCGTTGTGGGTTCCATGGCAAATCATAATTGACCACGATTGAGCAGAATTGCAGGTTGATCCCTTCGGCACCGGCCTCGGTGGCAATCATAATTTTTGCCGTATTCTTAAAGTAATCAACCAATGCTGCTCGTATATCCGCTGACTTTGAGCCGGTGACTCGATCGGTATTCCGATATCTATCAACCCATTCAGCATAGATCACCTTTGAAAAGTTATCACTATTAGTGCCGTTGAACAGTACAATCTGATCCTGGTAACCGTTTTCAGATAATAGGCGGATCAGGTAGTTTTGGGTTTTTCGTGACTCGGTGAAAATGAGTGCTTTTTCAGATCCGCCCAAATCAATGGCTTTCTTGAATCCTTGAGAAAGTGCGCTTAACAGGGCTTGCCCTTTCGCGTTTTCCTTAATGCTGACAGCCAGATCCCTGAATGCTTCCAGCTCCTTAATCTCCGCTTCGATACCCTGGATGTCCAAAAGCGTTAATTTATTATCGTCGGCATCTTCATCCCATTCTTCGGCATCGGTATCGAATTCCTCAAAGTCTTTTTGGATCTCTTCAATATCATTGGTTTTGCTGGCTCCCTTTATTTGTTGTTTTAACCGGTTGGCAAGTGTTTCTAAGGCCCCTGCAATGGCAAACGTAGATGAAGCCAGCAATTTCCGCAAAATCAGGGTAATCAGTTGCCTTTGTGAGTTTGGTAGAGCATACAGCACCTCACGTTGTAGATACTCCGTCACCATATCGTACAGTGCGTATTCATCCTCTGTAGGATAAAAGTCTTCAGTTAATGGTATCCGGTTGGTAAATCGAATGTATTCGAGAACCTGCCGCCGCAGGGTTCGATGACAAAGTGGTGCAAGGCGCGCCTTGAGTTCATCAAACGAATCTTCGGAAGTGAGGCGCGCATATTGGGTTTTAAAACTTCGGTCATCCCCAAAAGTGTAATCGTCAATCACGCTGACCAACCCATACAGTTCCATTAAAGAATTTTGCAGGGGAGTTGCAGTCAGTAGGATTTTAGGAGTATTCATCAAAGCCGTTTTAATGGCTTTGGCAATCTTATTATCAGGCTTGTAGACGTTCCTGAGCCGGTGTGCTTCATCAATGATTGCCAGATCCCAGGTCCGGGTCATGATAGCTTCACTGTTCCTGGCTGCAAATTGATAAGAACAAATTACGATAGCGTTCTGAATGAACGGATTCTTGATCCCATCCTTGCGGAGCTGCTTAAAGTTTTTGGATTCAAGAATCAGGGTTGGCAGATAAAACTTCTCTTCCATTTCCATCGACCATTGCTTCCGCAGATTCGCCGGAGTGATAATAAGAATCTTTCTCTTTTGTTCAGACCACTTTTGAGCAATTACCAATCCGGCTTCAATCGTCTTACCCAACCCAACTTCATCCGCCAGGATGGATCCTTTTGACAAAGGCGATTGGAAGGCGAATAAAGCAGCATCCAGTTGGTGTGGGTTAAGATCTACCATGGCATCGGCTAGTGCTGTAGCCAACTTCTCGGAGTCATTGAGAGAATGGCGCCGGCTCAGTTCGTAAGCGTAGTATATTGCGTGGTACTCTGTCACACGAATGACTAATTCCTCAAAGGTAGGTATTCAGTGGTAATTTTCTAAAATAGGTGCTATATTCCCAAAAGCTTGTTCTTTTGTGCTTTAAATTCGTCTATCGTTAAGATTTCAGCATCTAATAAACTTTTCAACTTGATAAGTTCATCAGCTACAGATAATTGAGATGAATTTGGTGATGTTTCATTTTCATAGAGTTTCTCTACTTCCAAAGCCGTTTTAATTTTGATTGGAAAATTCTGCCTGATATAAACCGTTACATCTTTTAGGTTCTTATTGTCAACAGCAAAAAGTAAGAATTTCTCTGTACCGTCCAAATCAGTAATTGAAATCGTCAAAGCATTGTCAGGGAAGTCTTCTTTCTTTAATTTTTTGTCACCAACCCCAGTTATTCCGCCGACAATTGCGCCAACTGGCCCCAATAAAACACCTCCGAGTAATGCCCTTCCGATTATTGATTTGGACTTTTGCTCGAATACCTGAGGTTGGGCTTCCAAAACGAAATAGTTAAGCTGATTAAAGTCAAAACAGACTCTGGAATTAAAAAATCTTTCTGCAAGTTCGATTTCAAATCCTTTTGGTCTCATTTTAAAGTAGATAATGTTTTTATTGACCAACTTCCCATTCATGTTTCTATCAAAAGGCGGAATTCCATTCATATAATGGACTTTTGATATAAGAAGTTGGTTTATAGGCCCGTTAAAAACCCCATATTTACCATACTTTTCCTCGATCTGTTGTTTTGAAAGTTCATTCATTAATTATTCTTTTAATTTATTTGTTCACTTTTGGTTTATTACCCACCGGGCTATTCAAAAGTTGTTCGATGTTGCAACCAAGCTAATTGGGAATCACCGGTCATAACTCTTAAATTACTTTTCTAGAAATCTTCTAATGTCACCTTCTGTTACAATGTCTGCTTCATCAAATTTCATTTCTTGTTGTAGCCTGTTATTTTTAATCAGCTTTGGAACTAAATAGGGAGCCCCGGAAAGTCCTTTGTATAAGTTAGTTGATAAGTTAAAGCAGTTTTCTATTTCATCATAAAATCCTAGTGCGAAAAAAATTTCTATTGACTTTACCGTTAAATGTGATTTGTCGTTCTTTTGAGCTAATTTTAGAATTTTACTATCCATATTGTCAAATATTGACTTATGCAATCCATTTAATCTTTCATATGTATACAATAAACTCGATGCGATTTGGTTCATATCACCGCTTACGTAATCATCAATTTGGGGATTGTATTCCAAAAAGAATCCCGATTTATAAAATGACTCAATTCTGCTAGTCCTGAATGGTTTTAGCTGCATAAAGGAGGCAAAAAAGGAGGCATAATTTAAGTATCGCCTTTCGTTCAAGACAATAGTTGGTTCATCAAAATTCAATTCAAAATCGCCAAATAATTGTCTGCTCATAAAACCGATTGGTAATAATCCCTCATCATCTTTTTTGCTAATGGGTTGTAGATTTAACTGAATATCGTTAAGAATGATAAATCGATTTTGCTTAAAACTCAAATTTATAGTGAAACCTAAAGCTCTTTTAAACACTTCAGTGATTTCCTCAAACGTAGCAAAGTTATGGATCCAGTTGTTTGGAGGATGTTTTCCTTCTTTCATTTCCTCTGCCCTACGAACCTCATCAATAAAGTTAAATCTTATTTGATCGTCCTTTGAATAAATTTTGTCAAATATGTCCTTTGAAAATGATGGATCTTTTTTCAATTTTTCAATTTGCTTTTTACTATTAGAGAAGTTGATCCATGTTTCTTTTCGAACCAAGTTGATTATCTTAATTTTGCCCAATAGGAGTCTTTCGTAGGCATGTCTGTATTCTTTTTGTGTAATTGTGATTTCATCGTCGTACATACCTCCAATTCTTTCACCAATAAGTAGAACGAAATAGTCTGAATTATCAATTGCTGCGAGACAGGCTTCATACGAATTTATGTCCAACGGTTTGTTGAAGTCATTATACTCTGAAGCATTAACCGAATAGTCATTTTCTTCAAGCCACCATTTTATCGATGACCTTAAATCTTGAAAATCCTTAATTGTGGATGAAATAAAGAATGTTGGCTTTTTCATGATGCAAAAGGGGTTTGGAATGGTTGATCCTTAAAAAAATGGAATAAAGTTATCTGATAAAACAATTCTATGTTAAAGATAAATAGATAAAAACCAATTTGACCTATTGAAAGACTCGCTGCCGACAGCATTCTCTGAATTCAGTTTATGCCATCTAAAGTAAATATTTTTTGCGATCAAATTATCGGTGTAACGATGATTTCATGAGAATTCCTTGTGCCATATTATTCCGGCAACCCCAAGAATTGACGGCCAGCCATCCGAATCATGACCGTCCGGTTCGATCCCTGTTTCGCCGGTCATGGAAGGGCATTCCCCGTCCATCATAGCTTCATCTATAGACTCCATTGATACTTCAAGGAATTCCGGAAAGTAACGAAACAGGTTTACCATCTGGATGATTACGGGTTCGTAGGATCCATCAACAAACAATTGAGCATGGACATCGTTCAGGTGAGGATAAACGGAAACGGGAGTGCCGATCGGAAATTCTACTCCGGATTTGAGTTTCAAAGGACGGATCAAATTGGTTTTCATGATGTAGAAGTTTAAGATTTTGATAAAAAAAGAGGTGAGTTGCCCCACCTCTTCCGTTATACTAACACAATGAATTACTTATATTTAGGAAGTGACAAAATGTAATCGATCAAAATTGCTTTCCCTTTTTCGTCCAATTCCCAGTAAAACTGGAGTATTGCCGAGTGCGGATTGGGAGCTTTCGAGTAGTAACCCCTGAATTTGTCGTGTAAATGCTCATGTAACATCGGATTGCTTCCCCAGCATTGCTCAATGAAATCGGTGGGCCAGTTGTAGAGGAACCAAAACACCTGAGAAACGATTTCTTCGTTATCGCACCGGAGTTCGGCGCAAACTTTCCGGAGCCGTTTCATTTCCCGGATCATCGAATATTCTGATGGCGAATAGGTATTATCCATAAAATAAATGCCGATGCCTTTCGGACTTGTAAGGGTATCAAGCACACCCGGTTGATTAAAAGTTTAATGAAATCCATGAGGAAAATGCCTGCTCTACCGATACATCGGACTTTAGCCATATCCCTCGGATCTCTTCAATAATTCCGAAGGCATCATCCCCCTGGGCGAAGAACTCTTCCGAGTAAACTTCCACAGTTCCGAGTGATGTATTGATTTCGCCGCACTCGAATTTCCCGTGCAGCCATGAAATGTTCAAGGTAATCATGATCAAAAAAGATTAGAAGTTGATGGATTCGCAATGTTCCAAATGATAAATTAATTCAGGTTCAATGTTGGTCGAAAGCACGGTGAGATTGATGCCCCTTTCGTCAGCCATTTTGTGGGCAAGGTTCAGCATATCGACAAAGTTGTGAGAGCGGTAAACTTTGGAAGTGACCTTTTCGTATTGGCCTTCTTCAGCTATCCACACCAGGCAGAGCGGATCATGAGGATCTTTTATCGGGTGGAAATGTGAGCTGGTGCAAAGAAAAACTTGTTCTGTCACGAGAAATGCCGATGCCTTTCGGACTTGTCTGGGTATCAAGCGCACCCGATTAATTAAAATAAACTGAGTTGAACCACGCATCTGTTATCGAATTCCAGTATCTGTTTCTTTCCAATGGATAAAGCCGACTGGTTGACCAAAAGGAATGAAACACAAAATCCTTCGCAGAAATCATACATGGGAAATCGATAAAAACTTTCGGAATCTGCGGCATGATAATGAGCTTCCATATCGCCGCACTGTTTAAAGGTACGATTATAATCCTTACGATTGACCTCGAAACAGGCAATAAGATCAGATAGTTGATCTTCTGGAATTACCATCTGGTCAAAGAGTTGGATAAAATCTTTCATCGTTTGAACCGCTCTATTCTTAGCCTGATTCTGACACCTGCAGGAGATAAAATAGTATCGCATCTGGGTTGAATTACAGGGTGAGTAACCAATCAGTGACACCATGATTTACTTGGGAAGTGACCGTAAATCCTTTCTCCCGGAGTAAGCTTGCGATCTGAGGCATCGCCTTATGAAGTTCAGCATCCCATCCATAAGATGAGCAATTGCAGGTAGCTATTGAGGTGGAATAGACATTTCTTTTAACCATGTCGAGCATGATTTCCACCGCTTTTTTCTCAACATAATCGAGTTTTTTCTGAGTTAATGAAGATAAATCAATCATAATGTAAATGCCGATGCCTTTCGGACTTATCAGGGTATCCAGCGCACCCGGTTAATTTGAGTTAATGAATTTTGCAATAGATCTGCCTGCCGGTTTTCTGACAGCAATAGTCACATACCCGGCAGTTAAGCGGACAAACCACTCCATCGATAAAATCATCAGGATTTTTTACCGCATTGAATTGATTATCCAGCATGAACCCGGATCCTGAGATAGTGAGATTCTCCGGAAGATCGGAGAAGTCGAGATCGCGCCTAGCCGTGTACGTCCAAACTGGTTTACCCAGCAGCAGGGCAATTGCTTTCACTTTGGTAACATCGCCCTGGTTCCGGAAATCACCTGCCTCGCTGAACCGAAGCTTTTCGAAGTCGAATTTGGTAAGTTCATACACGAAAAGTTCCGGAGTGCACAGTTCCCAAAACCTGGCTTGATGTTTCCGGTGACCTGATACATTTGGGAAAGCCCGTTCAGGATATTTCGCGTAACAGACTTTCGGATTTCGGCAAAGGCCAAGTGCTTCGGAAGGGCAACTGAGCGCAGGAGTCATATTGAATATTGCCGTTGTGGACTCCTGCTTGAGGTTACCAAAACTGAATAAGGTGTGTATCATTCTGATGAGCTTTGAGGGGTTAAGGCATCAGATTGTCATCGGCCATGGAGAGGTAACCCTGTTCTGAAATAATCAGATGATCGAGTACCGTCAGATCCAGGAAAGCTGCTGCATCCTTGATTTTCTTCGTAATTTTAAAATCAGCATCGGATGGGGATAAGTTGCCAGAGGGATGGTTATGACATAAAATTAAGCCAGAGGCAAGTCTCTCTACAGCAGCATTTAAGATCAATCGAACATCGGTCACAGTACCAGAAATTCCACCCTGGCTGATCCTTTTCTGATCGATAATCTGATTGGAACGGTTAAGTAACAGCACCCAAAATTCCTCATGCTGAAGATCTGACACCAGCGGCTCGATCACTTTCCAGGCATCCTGAGAGCACTTAACCTTTGGCCGTAGGGTTGCCGGAGTGGAGCGTCTCCTTCGGCCGATTTCAAAAATAGCTGAGATACGGATGGCTCTGGCAGTGGTGATACCATCGATCTGGCACATGATACTGAGCGACATTTTTGCCAGATTGTGAAAATCATTACCGGCTAACACCAGTAATTTCCTGGAAGATTCTTCTGAAATTCCAGCAGCTACAGCCAGGATTTCAACGTTTGAGAGTGCACTGGTACCGGTCTGGACCAGCTTGGCAGTTGCTGAATCGTTCACCTGCCAGGGAGTTGAGATCAATGAATCGTACTTCATGGAAAAATTACCGATGCCTTTCGGATTTGTTTGAGTATCAAGCACACTCTGATTAATGTATGCACCCTGGATTGGAGCAAACACGGAATGGGAGTGAGCGGCGAAGGTCATTTTGTGTACCCGCAAAATGAATTCGTGCGGAGCAATTCATGGCCGGGATCGGTAGTGAATCTTAAGAATAGAGGGGGGCATGAATCCCGAACGGGTTTCCGGGGTTGCGACTAACTTTGTGCATACATTAATAATAAAAAGCCACCCAAACTTGCTGCCCTTCGGAAGTTGGAGGTGTACCGGCAATACCTTGCGGGTTTTCTTTTTGGTCCTTTTTCTTTTCCCGTTCTAAAAAAAAGAAAAAGGACTATCAGAATAGACCGATGGTCCCAAGTCATGAAGTTCTTCCGGTACAATCTTTTTTAAGTGGTGATTCCCTCTTCCGAAGATTTCAAAAGATGATTTCGGACCTATACAAAAGAACAATTCCATCGGTTTTCTTTTTGGATACTTTTTCTTTGGCCGGACAAAGAAAATAGTATGCTTTAACGCAAAAAATTGGGCACATCAAATTTTCGAAGCATGAGAAAATGAAGATGTTAGCCCGATTTTTTGCTACCAGGCTCCGCCTGGTTAGCTTTGCTGCCGACCCCGCCCTAACACGAAACACGAAAAACACGATTCCAATTTCAGGAAATATGATTCCACAAACCGGAAGAATAGACTGAAAATCAGAAAGTTATCCTAAAATGGGAACGCGAAGACTGAATGTAACGAGTCCTACTATTAGATTGCCCTCTCTTCAATCTTGAGGGCAATTCCTTATTGAATTCGTATCGCCTTACACCGAGAGCAGACTGAGCAGAACCGGATTAATTGAATCGATGGATCAGCACTGCGGGTCCTATTATATATTGAGTGTCAGTATTCTGACACGCCATTTATTACCCTCTTGGTTTTGGTCTGCACACAAAAAAAGGGAAGCTGCCAGGCTTCCCTTTTTGTTCGTAAATGTTTGCTAATCTTTCTCATCAACTGATCCGAACTCAATCAATCGAATGATCTCTTTAGTATCTGTATAGAGCAGATCAGCCATTCTGTTTGTAGAAACCAATACTTCGCTCAGCAGTTCATCCATGTGATTGCAGAATTCGCGTTCTTCGATCGACATGTTTACCTTATATGGAATTGAGTAACTCATGATTGCAAGGATTATTTGTTTAATAGAAATGAGAATTGATCGGCAGAAAAATGTTCTTCGAAGCAAACTCCGGTAGGACAAATCGGAACTTCCCTGGTATCGAAATGTTTCAGATATCTTGCCATCTGATATTCCGTGTGAAAATCCCAGTACAGAATGTTGAATCGTTCAGCAGCCGCAAGCACACATTCCGGAGAAAGACTTTCATCATTAGCCCTTCCCATATCCTGGATCAGGTCCTTGTATTTCTCCGGATCGAGTAAAATATCATGGCAGATGAAATCCAACGCTTTAGCCAGAAAAATCGAGTTGATCTTAGCCAGATTGCAAATGAGTGTGGTTGGGTTCATTTCCTGATCCGACATAAATCCGGAGATAAAATCCCGATAAGTCCAGTTGGCCGGATTCAGTTTAGAAGGTTGAGTAACTTTCGAAGACTTGAACAGTTGAGAGAACATTGACTTTTTCATGATGAATAATTTTTAGAGATTAATTATGCACACAAAGGTTGAGCAGGCTGATTTTTGATGAATGGCGCTGGTCAATTTCTGAATGGCAATAGCCAGTAATCAAGAGTGAAATTGAAAGCGTGCGAAGCAATACCGGGAATAGTTGAGAGTCCCATGAGCAAGGAAATTCAGGGCACAAAAAAAGCCTCATTGCTGAGGCTCTTCATCGAGGGCGGTAGTTCCTATGAGGTTACCATCACATTCCGCTTACCGATCGACTTTTTCTTAGCCACCGGAGCTGGTTTCGTTGCCGGCTCCAACTTTTTGGAGTAGTAGCAGCTGTGGGTGCGCCCGAACTGGTCCTGGTCCTTCATTTTCGCAACTTCGAAAGTCACATAATCCTTTCCTGTGTCTTCGTAATTGTAAGCAATTGCCTGTAAGGCTTCTAAAGGCACTGTAACTCTGACGATGTCGTAACCATCAATTTTCTTGCCTTTTCCGATGAACACTTTTTCAAAATTTGCCATGATGTTTTGTATTAAAGAAATTATGCCCTTTTCAATTCGGTCGAATGAATTGAACTCAACGGAATTATTCAAATTATTTTCAGCGATGATATTTTTGAGTGTGGGCAGAAAAAAATTTTAATAATTATGTTGAAATCATAGAGATAGCTATGATGAGCGGAGTTTGTGTGATGGCGTGTGTGGGGGTATGATGGGTTCATTTCATCGGCCGATCTTTGGCATCATTTCTTGATACAAAATATCATGTATCCAAGCAAATTCTGAAAAGGGGTTTGTCGGAAAGGGCTTAGAAAATGATAGGTTACGGCATTGTTTAGAGTTACGTGCCTATAGATGCCTTAGCGGCAATGCCTTACAATTACGGGGGCACAGGGAAGGATGCTGTAGCTTCGGAGTGCCGGGAATGAAGGGCCGGTGACCGGTCGGGCCACCTCACACTGCTACAACTCCGAAAAGCTTGGGTCGCGCAGTGAACCCGGCTCCGGGGGCTTTTAGAAAATGCGAATCGGTAAGTGGGATAGTGAAGGTTTTCTCATAGGAGCTGCCCACCTTGAAGAGGGGACTCAGTCAGTGAGCATTTTTTTGGGTCATGAATTTCTGCCGCGACCGAGCCAGGTATCCTGAATCAAACATCAGGCTGCGATCAATACCTTTGTGCAGTAATTAATAGACAGAGCCGAGCTTTTTAACATGTGCAATTCCTGGACCTAATGGGTTAGATTACTGAATTGCAACAGATGAGAATTTCAATCGACATATATTCTATAAGTTATTTTCTCAAAAGCAAAATCATAGATGCCTGTATTACAATTACATCATGGAGTTAAAACGTGTCCTATTACCTTCTTTGCTTGCTTAAGTCCTAGTGTTAGTGGGGGTGGCGATTTAATAGCATAAAACTATCAGCTTTCACTATACCCTATACGAAGCGCAAAGCACCAATTAAGCAATTAATCGCCAATTTTATAAAAGTGGTGTTACCTTCTGTGTCTCAATTTCCATTCATATCCTTAGCCATTTTTTCGCTCTGTCCAGAAATGGAAATCTTGAAGTCCAACGCATATTGATTGGTGTCCGGTTTAGGGTTCCATTTATTTCGTAATCATTCAATTCTTGGTCAAAAAGTGAAAGTGCGGATAGTATTTGTTTTATGTGGTTTTTCTCAGTTGATGGGTCAAGTGGTTGTTGTGTATGAAAAGCTGTGTGTGCAATTTGACCTCTTGTCCTTCCGAAATCGTTTAATGTTGATTGAAGAGTGGGGTCTATCTCAAAACCAATTGGCTTAAAAAAATTGTTCAGATTGTCCTCCTTAATTCCATTGCTTTTGTCGATAACCTTGATTAATGAATTATAAGATTTTACAATCATCGAATAAGGAGCATCTTTTGGTTTTCCTTGTTCTTGTCTGTAATTGTATGCTAAGTGAAATATTATTGGAGAAATAATTGATTTGTCTGCATTCCATTTAGTAAATGCTCTTATAGTGACTTCTTTAGTAATGTCTTCAATATATGCTTCAAACTCAGCATGACATAGTAAGTAGTACGCTCTGGTTAAATCTCTATCCTTTTCTGTATAAGATAAGGTCGGATCAATACCTGGTAGTAGATGACTTTCTAATTGTGTCACCCTAGCTGCTAATGAAATATATCTATTGGAAGTTGGCATTTTACTTAATAATTATTCCTACAACCGCCTTTTCTGGGATTGCGATGTTTAAATTAAGTGTCCTCTTTAATCCATTACCCCACTCATTAAATCTCTTAGCAACTGCCGAAGTATTTTTGGTTGAAGCTTCTAACGATTTTAGAAATTCAATATCGTTTAGGCAAAGGCCAATGAAACAATCCACAATTTCTCTTTCCTTGCCAATTGTAGCATTTCTTATTTCTGGAGCCGAAAAATAATATGTCATCAAGTCAAATACTGGCCTATTGAAAATACCAGTAAACTCGTCATTTGAAAATTTACTGAATGCGTTTGAACCAAAAATTTTATAAGTAGTATCAATTGCCTGATTAAGCTCTTCAGCTTGTAAAAGAATTTCCGAGTTATCTATTTTCCATTTTTCGTTTAGTTCTGCACAAGTGTTATCTAAAAACTCCTTTAAATTACCGGTATATTTTACCATGAAATTTTTAAAAGCAAAATACCTAACAACAACCTCGACATCCCGCATTCTATAGTCAGGCTTTTTAATATTTAAAGCCTTTTTTATTTGCTGACTTTCAATTGAGAAGTTGTCCGCAAAACTCGTGAAAGGTCCAGGATTAAGTGCTTGTCTAAGTTCTTGTGGCGAAAGAGGTAAACTGCCCGTATTAAGTCTTAAGAAAACGGTGTATAAAAATGTCTGAGATGGCCAATTTCTAATTATTATTGTCCTTATGGATTGGTTGTCAAATACGTTGTTGTATTTTGAAAAATCTAATTGTTCCGAGAGTTCTTTATAAGTTTTACCATTTAAATCGTCTAAAACTTTTAATCCAATTAATTTCAAGGATTGAAACTCATCATCTTCATCGACTACGCTATACTGCCTAATGCTCAATAATCTTTGCTTTCCATCGATTACAATATATGCGCCGCGCTTATCTTTTCGCTCAGCTAAAATGATTTGCGGTATTGGTAAGCCAAGAATGATTGATTCGATAAATGAACTTTTTCTGTCAGGACCCCATGCGTCGCGTCGCTGGAAACTTGGAGATAATTCAATATTCCCCTTCTTGAGTTGAGAAATGATGGTTTCAGTCGTCCAATCTGTCCCCCAAAGTACTGCTTCGGAAAAATTGGCTTTGCTTAAACCTTGTAAATCCTCCTCATTCTCTTGTCCAACTTTTTCTTCATCTTGGTCAAACTGTTTCATTTCACAAAATTGTATTTTTAAATGTGACGTCTTTTAACATAGTCCGTAACGATTGTGGAGCCTAGAGTTTTCGACCCCCTGAAATAAAGCAGAGATGGATATCATATTGCAATTCAAAAGTTACGTTTATCAAATTCAAAAATACTGAATCTTTCGGGAATCTTTGATTGGTCAAAAAGTTGTTTCTGATGGCTACAATTAAGTCAGGCCAACCGAGCTACAAGAGTTGTATAAGCAGATTTAAAGATCGTCCTACCCCTTAGCCAGCCGTGCACACTTTTTATTATTCGATAAGTCCGGCCGGTGAACAAGCAAAGCCAACCCACCACCGAACTCAACCGATGAACGCCGATCCGCAACGCATCTGCGATTACAACAGATTGATAAACTTCACAGTTTGGGATTTTGGGAGTCCTCTATTCCTGTTAGAGTTTCGAAATGGCTTTCCGCTTCTGGATAGGATTTCCGGCCACATATTATGTTCGTGCCGCGACAAAAGTAGATTGAGCTGTAAGCAAATGGCCATATTTTGTCCAGATTCTTTTATCCACGGAATCCGAAAAATGAGTGGCCATTTCCGGAAGGATGGTTCTGGATTGCTCCGACTTTTTGTTTTTCGAGAATTTCCCTTCTTTCTGGATTACCTGGGTATTGTTCATGGATATGAGGGTGTATTTGCATTTCGTGCCGTTGAAACGGACCTGCGGAAATGCCGGATCCGAGCCTTTCAGGATATTTCCCCAAAGGAGGTATTTGTCGTGCTGCGGTGGCTCCATTCCTTTATGCACTTCCTGGATAACCGTCCAGCCTGCTTTTTCCAACCGTGCGATTGCCTGGTCGTTATAAGATGCGGATTTGTTCACGTTGGGGTTCTTGCTGTCACCGTACCGATCGCGGTAATAGATGATGGTTTTATCGTGATGATGCCTGTAATAGCCTGTAAATTGATCTGTGAGGGTATTAATCATCACGCCGTTTGGATTATCCGGTTTGACGAAAAACTCATTGATAAAATTGTCAACGAGTCCTGCCGAACTATTGACAAAATCCACCCCTCCCTCCTGGCCGACGGTGAACAGGGAAATGGAACTGCCCCAATCCGGGGTAATTTCCAGTACTGAATCCGGATTACAATCTTTATCAAAACGAGAGTCCTCGGCCGCCAACCTGGAAAAATCCCAGTTGGTATTTTCGGCCATGTCTCGGATGAATCCATCGTTGGTGGCATTGAAATACACATGTTTGGATTCATTGAGGTGGTAATAACAGTCCTCGACCGTATCCAGGAAAATGTTCATGATCTCAATCATGAACGTTAGGAGGTTTTGTTTCTCGTATTCCCTGATGATATAGGATATTCCGATGTTGTCGATATTATCGAAGGCATTGGCCAGGGTGAAGAGAACTCCGGACTTGGATACGAACGGCAGGATTTGCTTTCGGAGGCGGATGGTTTCGTTATTGATCAGGGTATAGAGTTTCATGTCCCTGGCGTAATAGGCCGGGATGAGTTCCATCTGGAGTTTAACGATCCGGTTCCAGATGGAGAATATTTGGAGTCCGGCTTCGGTTTCGTAATAACCGGCGAAATCAAGCAGCCACTTCTGGGTTTGGGAATACGGCATCGATGAAACATAGTGATAGCCGTGGTGGAATGGTACAAAGTTCCCGGAGTTCGGACCCCAGAGATCCTCGTTGCCACGGTTGGTTGGAGATGTTTCCTGGTCATAGCGTTCTTTATCGATGGTCAGGGCTTCATCCAGTATTTCATAATCCACGTTCGGACCACGGGCCGATCCGATCCGATCCTGGGAGAGCATGAGGATTGCATTTCCGTTGGCGAAGCTGATGACATTATCGAATTTCATGATCTTTTCGTACGGGGTAAGGAAGCTAGAGGGTGGCCGGCGACCTACCACATAGTTTTTATCCTTAGCGTATCCCATGGCCTCCAGGAATTTGAATGTCGATGGCAGCGTCCGGGTGAGCAGCTGGCCATAAGTCTGACCTGTAACAGAAGTCAGCGCCCTTGGCATCCTCCGGTTTACGGCATTGA
Source organism: uncultured Bacteroidota bacterium (assembly GCA_903919925.1). Taxonomy (GTDB): domain Bacteria; phylum Bacteroidota; class Bacteroidia; order Bacteroidales; family UBA12481; genus UBA12481. Next base: position 15,045 of record CAIXKO010000779.1, read on the forward strand.
TATCCCACCCAACAAGGAATGATTTGCCGGTTGCCCGGCTCCAGATATCGCATTTGGATCGGGGGTTCAACAGCAGGCTGGAAAGCTGTGGGCGGTTGAGCGTTAATTCTTCCGTCATGTTTTAAAGATTTCCGCGGTATCTTCTTCCGTAATCTCGGTATAAATCCCATCGGATATGGCCTTGAGCTCAGCCGGACTGTAGGTATCGATATCCTTCATGTCGATATTGATGGTTTTGGAGTGCTGATTCAGCTGGATCAGGAACGTGTGCTTTTCCACCAGTTTCGGGTCCTTTTCCTCGGGTATTTTTTCTCCGATGGCGCGTATCAGGTTGGCATGGCCGGCCGACCAGTTGCGGAGATCCCCCCGGGCTTTGGCTGCCTGGATCTGATCAATGATATCATTCACGAGCCAGTTGTGCCAAAAATCATAATTGAATGATTGCTGGGTTACGTTGAGATCCCGGGCGCACTGCAGATCGCGCGTGGCGGTACGGCGGGAGATTTCCGGGTACTTGTTCATGTGCACGGTGATGGCTGTTTTCCCCTGGGGGTGCCGGTCGATGAGTCTGGCCAGACTGATAATCCGGCAGATCATGGCGGTTTGTTCTTCGGGAAGCTGGCTGGTTTCGGGATCGAGTATGGCACGCTTAACGGTTTGCCAGTTTTGATCTTCCAGGGAGGTTATGTGATAACTCATAGTTTATCGATTTCTGCATTTTGAATCATCGTGAGCAGCATTTGTTGGGCCGGATTGGATCCATTGGCTGCTGCCTCTGCAATGGATTTGCGAAGCGGTATTTCCCCGCGGAACCAGCCGGTGATGTAAGCGACATAAGCCTCACCGGATTTAGATTGAACCTCTGCCCGGAATTCTTCCGGATCTATTTCCGCATTAACGGCTATTTGATCCAGGCTAAAGAAGAGCTCAGCCATCGTTTCAATTTCCTTAATCTGTTCCTCTGTTAAAAGCATTTTCCAGTTGGGTTTTATCGAAGTTGAATATCCGGTCATCAGTAAAGATTACCCCTCGCTCTAGCTTGGGGTTATCGGTCGCATTCTGGGAGGTAACAATGGAAATCTTCCACTCATCGTTTTCCAAGAGTGCCACTTTAGCATGCAGGGAAATGCACCGGTAGGTAAACGATTGGCGAAGCATCTGGAAGGGTTTGGGACTCATGACCTTTACCCGGTTATCGATCAAAAAGCGGATCGACAGGAGATCCTTCTTATTGAGAGCATTTTGAACCTTTTCGAGTGACTGCTGCGATATGGAATAGGTTGTCATGAACACATGGGCGGGTCCTGTTTGCTTCAACAGATGAAATATCAGACGGATCAGGTTGAAATTGCCATCGGAGTAGTAATGCTTCTGCCGGCCATGTTCCAGGAGTCCGATAGATCGTGTGATTACGCCGGGTGAGAATTCCACCATATCAGGATCCGGATCAGCATCCGTCTCCATGAGTGCCGAAGGGATCATGAGTTCTTTTGTTTTACTCTTGCTGGATTCCGGCAACCGGATTTCCGAGGACTTTATTAATACCATCGATGCGGGAGGTTAATCTTGCGATTTCAGTTTTCTTCTCTTTGATGCGGGAAAGTAAGGCTGTACGTTTCGGACCGGTGCGCATTTCATTCGAGGCCGGCTGGCGGGTCGGCGTTTGGAAGTGCAGCAGGTTATTATCACGGTTCAATGACTTTTGCAGGTTCAGGCGTAAACGGAATAGTTCGTCCAGATTCTCCGATTCCACCGGTGGCGCCTTTTGTGTTTTGCCAGGAAATAGAGTTTCCTCATCGGGCACGATGTTTTTTGTTTTATACTCATTGTGGTGGTATTGGAGTTCGTCCATGCGATCGGAAAAACTCTTCATTTTCTCCACGATAATCCGGCGGAGTTCCATATTCTCTGTACGGTTATCCGGTGGGACCGCCTTTAATGAATTGTGCGCGATCGACCGGTTTTTATAGAGGTCTGAGAATTGAGCGATTAATCGTTTGATAATTGGCGGAAGGTTAGCATCAGGTTCCCCGATCGATTCCATGAAAGAATTCGCGGGTTCTGTGGGTTTTAGTCCTGATAGCTTAACGAGTTTTGTTGCCGGGATATCTGGCGTTGGGCCGGATGGAATGAGTTTCTTGAGTTCGTATAAAAGCTTCCCGGCATACCGGGATTCTTTACCCTGGAATATGCGTTTCATGGCGGTACTTTTCGAATGCTTTTCAAAAATTTCAAGGCCACTCTGATAGTTTCTCTCAGAACTGAGCCAGGTATTGATTTCATTGATTTCGTTTTGTGTCATAATCCGGTAAGTTTTTGTTCCAGCAGGTATTTGAGCTTGTTTTCGAACCGGTTAGCACGGTCGGAAATGAAAACGGCTTTCATGTTGTTGTTTTTGAAGTATTTCAGGTAAGTATTCCTCGCCAATTCGTATGAGAATGATTCCCGCGAGGCACGATAGATTTCGATAATCCGGTCTTCCAGGAGACAAGTTTCCAGGGGGGACGGCAGACTGAAATTCTGGTACAGGAAGATTTTCAGTGAGTCATTCAATCCCTGGTCGTTGAATGAGAGAAGTATTGGTTTTTCGAACCGGAGGTTTAGATCATCGAGGGTATAGGATTTGAACACCGTTTTCTTTTGCTCTGCCAGGCAGGGAGCATTCGGATAATAGATGTTTCCATAAAGGCTTTTCATACACAGACCGATTCCGGATGCATAATCAAACCGGCACATGGCATCGATAAATTTCCCCTTTTCAAAGATTATCGGGGCGTGGCAATCGAAGTGAAGGGTCGGGAGGTTCTGTTCTTCCAACGCAATCATGGTCTTGTATAGCCTTTTCCGCCACTCGTTCAAACTGAAATAGTTCAGGGGAAAGGATTTCATGTCACCTTTATGAAACGGAGGGATTCGATCAGCCCGGAGAGGCTTTAAGATGATATGGTCATCATTAATAAACAGGAATTTTTCCGATACTCTGGGATCCTGGCATGCCCGGAGAACTTTCCGGATGATGTTTCCATCGGCATTTGTCGATGGAAATTCATCGGGGTGATCAATATGAATGAATCCCTTCAACCCGGCTGGTTTTTCGCCAACGATAAAAATCTGGCCGATATTCGTCAGGTTCTTAAAAACGGACCGGAGCGAAAACCGGATCTCGTTGTCGGACCAGTTGGAACCGGTGCCCAGGACATAGACAATATCAATAGGTTTCATACGCTTTTATTCCATAAAATCGGATATCAGTCTTGATATGGGACAATTGCCATTCACTGAAAAAATCAGTTGGCAGCCAGGCTGTGAAGTCCACGGCATCAAGATTTTGATAGTAATCATGGGTCAAAGGACTATCCTTTGGGTGGTGATTTGATGTTCCATGTTCTTCACGCCCAAGTCCTGCTGCCGTAATGATCAGGAGCCCACCAGGGCGAAGGAACCAAAACATTTTTTGTAGTGATTCGTCGAAGGATTCATCATGCTCAAGCATTTCGGTGCAGATCACGACATCGAATAACTTTTTCGGGTTGTATTTAGATACACGGGTTACAACATCCACATTTTTACCGTCCACGATATCTATTCCGGTATATAGGGAATCGATAAAGAATTGGCGGTTGTTACCATTGACGTCGAGCGAACCGCAATCCAGTACGTCAACATTTTGGAAAAATTCCGGATGAATTTGTTTTATCCCCAGGATAAAGTCTCTTACTCTTTTGTGCATGGTTCTATATGTTTAGTGTATTCAAATCCCTCTGCCAGACGGCAATAATGGAGAATGTAGATATCCTTCATGAGCAATATTTTCATCCCGGATTGTAAAATGGCGTTGCAAATTTTGGTATCCACACCCAGTATCCGTTTTTCAGTGGCGGTTACGTGAACTATCGGCAGGATCTTATCCCAGGTTGATTTTCGGATCACCATCAGGTGTCCGGCAATCCGCCGGTTGATTTCCGCGGTTTCACCGGCATGCAGATCCTGCTGCAGGGAAGCGATGAGTTTATGATACCGGATCGAATCCTTGTTCATGTCAACGCCAGCTGGCACCTGAATGGAGTAATGGCACCGGGAGGCGAAGCAGGTAAAGAGTCCTGCCTCCGGATGCGCTTCAATGTGCCGTTGGATCTGGTGCCCGAAATCCGGTTGCAGAAACATCGTATCCCCATCCATGATCACTGCCCAGTCATACGGTTGAAGCAGGTTCATGCAACCGGCAATTGCATCCAGCAGTTTGAAATTGAAGCTATAGGGGGTGAAAAAGTAGATCATTCCGAAATCTACGGAATGGAGGGAGGGCGAAAAAGGACAAAAAAGGCTTCCGGTGCCAACCGGAAGCCTGGATATACTTAAAGCTTAGGTTGTTTGCTTATTTCTGGAAATACTTTTGAATTAGCGCTCCCAATTCATCTTTCTTTATCGGTTTTGAGATATAATCATTACATCCGGCCCCAATGGCTTTTTCTCTTTCTCCGGTAAGAGCAAAGGCTGTTTGTGCAATGATAATGACATCCTGATTAAACTGGCGAATCTGTCGGGTGGCTTCATAGCCATTCATCTCAGGCAGTTGAATATCCATCAGAATTAAATTAATATCCGGATTATTGCGGAAAATTTTAACCGCCTCAAGTCCAGATTTTGTGGATAAAACTTCCTTACTGATTTTTTTGACTACCGCTGAAATGAACAATTCAGAGGCTTCATCGTCTTCGGCAATTAATATTTTCAGTTTCTTGACCTGATCCAATACTTCATCAGCCGGTGCAACTGTACTTAATACGGTTTTTTCTTTCGGTTCGGGATTGTAAGGAATAGTGAAATAGAAAACAGAGCCTTTTCCCTCTTCGCTTTCCACCCAGATTTTCCCGCCAAGCATTTCCACATACGCTTTCGAAATAGATAAGCCGAGGCCAGCCCCTTGTAATGCTTTTTTATCGAAAACATCCACTTGGGCAAATCGTTCAAAAATAACTTCCTGTTTGTTTTTGGGAATCCCGATACCTGTGTCTTTCACGAAAAACTGTAGAGACGGATAATTATCCGTCTCTACAAGGTTGTATCCAATTTCTATTGAACCTTCCTTAGTGAATTTGGTTGCATTTTTAACCAGGTTAGTCAGAATGGCAAATATTTTTTCACGATCTGAATTAATGATGGATTCTTTTGCCGGCAAGCTGTTTTTAAAGAAAAACTGAAGGTTCTGTCTTTCAACCTCAGGCTTAAAGAAGGTATAGATGTACTCGATTTGATTGTTAATATTCGTCTCCGAAATGGCAATTTCCATCTGTCCCGCTTCAATTTTCGAAATATCGACAATATCATTGATGATGTTCAGCATGCGGGCTCCGCTTTTCTCTATCATTTGGATAAATTGCTGTTGCTCCTGCCCCGAAAGATCTGGTTCTTTCAATAAACTGGCAAAGCCCAGAATGCCGTTCATCGGCGTACGAATCTCGTGGCTCATATTGGCAAGAAAGGCGGATTTCAGCCGGTCGCTCTCTTCGGCCTTTTCCTTGGCTACGATTAGCTCTTCCTCAATAAGTTTGCGTGCAGAGATATCCTGAGCTGCGCCCCATAAACCAAGCGTTATACCAGCGTTATCTTTAATGGCCTCCCCATGAACCCACATCCAGCCGTTACTACCATCTTTCCTTACTGTTTTCAATTCCAGTACATATGGAGTTCCGGATTCGGCAGTGTGAGCTAAGGATGCAGATAAAGTTTCCCAGCTTTCCGATG
>CAIXKO010000780.1 GCA_903919925.1 uncultured Bacteroidota bacterium
CACAGATTTAACTCTAATATTTGTCCCTCTTTTGATAAGGTAAAATAACCCGATGGAGCGAAATCGTATAACTCGATATATTTATCTGAAGCTGATTCGGAGACCTTTCTGGCTGTTACCAGTTCTTCATTCTGGAGTTCAAGTTCTATCTGATGCACCTGAAGCTCATAGATCAGCTTAAGAGTATCAGCCTCAGAAAGCTGCAACGGCAACTGGTTGGCTGGATTGGAACATTTCCCCGTCAATAGTTCCTCTGCTTTTTGCCGAAGATTTACATATTCTAAAATAGAGTGGTTTTCCATGAGTTTCAGTTTTTCAGGTACCAGGTAAATTCCCGGACCGGGTTGCAGGAACGGTAAAGGAGAAAACCGATCCCTTTCTTTCTTCGCTTTCCACCAGGATTTCTCCGCCCCCCATTTTAATCAGATCCCGGCAAATGATCAAACCCAGGCCAGTACTGGGTTCACCTTCCGTTCCTCTCCGGTTTGACTGATTATCCAACTGAAAAAGTTTGTCAAGCATCTCTTTGGTCATTCCTATTCCGGTGTCGCGGATGGCAATCTCCACCCGGTTGCCAGCTTTCAACCTTCCCGAGATATTGATTTTCCCACCTGCCTCAGTAAATTTCACCGCATTGAAAGCGAGGTTTCGTATGATCGATCCCATATGGTTGGGATCGAAAAATACCTCCAGCCAATCCGGGATTTCAATGGTTAGCGTAATTCCTTTCTTCTCTGCCGATAAAACAACAGTTTGGAGAATAGAAGAAATTTTGGGCCTTAATAAAAATGCTTCGGGATTAAAGCTGGTAAGGCCTCTTTGCAATCGCGACCACTCCAATAGATTTTCAAGCAACCCGAAAAGGTTAGTGGCAGACTTACGCATGGCTACCGCTATTTTCCTGATCTCTTCAGGAGTTAAACTTTCCAGCTCTTCAGCCATGATCTGGGTAAAACCCAGAAAAGCATTGAAAGGGCTGCGCAGGTCGTGGGCAATGATAGAAAAAAACAGATCCTTTTCATTGTTAACCTTTTGTAGCTCTGCACTTTTTCTTTGAATTTCCTCCTCTGCTATTTTCCGTTCGGTTATATCGTGAATAATCGAATATAAGCTGCTCACACCATCGCTAAAAACAGGGCTCGAAAAAACTTCAACATCCCGGATCTCGCCTGAAGCTATCCGGTGTCGGAAATTGAAATATTTGCACTCGTCTATCATTACCCGGTCCATCTCACCTTTGATTTCATCGGGAGACAAAACATTTATTTCGCTGATATTCATAGTTTCCAAATGGCCGGGTGGATAGCCATAGAAATACTCCGCAGCCAGATTGGCTTTAAGGATTGCGCCGGTAGCCGGATCGATAATTAGTTTTACAGCCGAATTTTTGTTGAATATATCGCGGTATTTTTGCTCACTTACCTGTAATGCTTTCTCTGCCAGTTTGCGCTTGGTAACATCAACTGCGTTTAATTGGTATTGCTGCCCATTTTGGTTGACTAACCCTGAAATATTAACATTAATAGGCTGACTGCTATCGGCTCCCAAAACTAATTCACAAGCTTCATAAGCTTTACCGGCGATCATTTTCGCCAGAAAGTCGGCGAAATTGCCCCGGGTTTCCCTGGAAACATACAGACTAAACTGTTTAGTTATTAAATACTTACGCTCTTTACCCAGCATTTTTGCCCCGGAGAGGTTTAATCCAAGAATTTCTCCGGCACTGTTCAATGTGAAATAGCCTGTTGGGGCAAAATCATATAATTCAGTGTATTTCTCAGCAGCCTCTCTGGCTGCAGCTCTGGTGAGCATAAGCTCTTCGTTCTGCATTTCCAGCTCAATCTGATGTACCTCCAGCTCATGAATGAGTTTCATGGCCTTTTCTTCGGATAGCGTCATTTCATTTTCAATTGTTTTTCCGTTCCTGATTCAGCGCCTCGTTAACCTTCAGTAATTCAATCTCCAAATGCTTAGCTATGGTTATGTCAGTAAAAGTAATGACCAATCCATCGATGCGGTCATCCACGGTGCGGTAGGGCATGATGCGTACATTATACCACTTATCGTGCACTGTGGATACTGAAGTCTCAATAAAACTCAGTGTTTTAAGCACTTGCCGGGCATGGAAATCAATATCAGGATAGTTCAACTCAGTAGAAATGTCAGTATAGGGTCGGCCGATATCAGCCGTACGAAGCTTAAAAATACGGGTCACCTGGTCGGTATACCGGCGAATATTAAGCTCCTTATCGAGAAAAAGAGTGGCCACTTCGATGCTGTTGAGCAGATTTTTCATGTCATCGTTTGCTCTGACATAGTCGGACACCTTACTTTGCAGTTCAATATTAACCGTTTGCAGCTCCTCGTTTAAACTCTGCATCTCCTCTTTTGAGGTAGTAAGTTCCTCATTGGTAGATTGTAGTTCTTCATTGGTGGATTGCAACTCTTCATTGGTGGATTTGAGTTCCTCCTGCGATGTTTGCATCTCCTCACGGGTGCTTTGCAAATCCTCATAACTTCGCTGCAGCTCAAATTCCAGTTCTTTTTGCTTTTGCGATAACTTCCGGATTCCCTTTTGGGGCAAAACCTCTTCTTGTTCAAGGGGTGAAACAACATCGATAAATACGATCATGATCATTCCTCTGATTGAATCGGGCGCATCCATGCGTTGCACGGTCACATCCACAAACTGGGTACCCCCGTTAGTTCCGATCCTGATATTTTGCAGTTGAACTGCGTCAAAATTTTGATTAGCTTTTCGGAAGGCCCCGGGAAGTGCCTGCCTCAGACCCTCGCGCGCCATTGCATAAATGTTCAGATTTGCTTTGCCGGCTGCCGGTTCCAGGTACTTACCGGTACGCCCTGTTATATAAAGAATGTCGCCGGTAGAATTGACCAAAACGCTGGGAGGAGCAAAGCGCTGAAGCAAAACCTGATCAGCCAGAGATTGAATATTCTCTGTAACAATAGGGGTCATGACCTTTTCAGATAGTGGTGTTTTCCGATGGTAAAATGAGCTTGGGAAATCAATCAGCTCAGTAGACAAGGGGTTTAGCGTACGTTTGAAAATTTTTAACCGGTTATCCAGCTCAAAAAATCCTTCATTTTGGTTACCAAGGGTTTCAGCTGTTCCCAGCAACATAATACCGCCGGGATTAAGGCTATAGTGGAAAAGGGCCATAAGCTTTCTTTGCAGCTCGGGCTCCATATAAATGAGCATATTCCGGCAGGTAAGAATATCGAGTTTGGTAAAAGGAGGGTCCTTGATCACATTTTGAGGAGCAAACACCACCATTTCCCTGATGGAGGCACTTACACGATAACCGTCACCCTCGGGTGAAAAAAAGCGGCTTAATCGCTCAGGTGAAACATCGGCAACAATATTGGAGGCGAAAAAACCTTTCCGGGCAATCTCAATGGCATCACTATCAAGGTCGGTAGCAAAAATCTGAAGGGTGAGGTGCCTTTTCTCTTTAGTTTTTTCGATAGCCTCTCTAAAGATCATCGCTAAAGAATAAGCCTCTTCGCCGGTGGAGCAACCCGC
>CAIXKO010000781.1 GCA_903919925.1 uncultured Bacteroidota bacterium
ATCATAAAACAACCCGGAGAATCCCGGATTAATCCCTGGTTGATCCATTCCATCTTTTGCCAGTCCAAAGGGTTCATAATCTATTTGCTGTTTAACTTTTCCCTGCGCATCAACAATTAGCCTGGCCGAGCCAAGATGATCAGTTAAAATATATTCGGGATTGCCGTTGCGGATGGAAATCAGCGGAGCATTTTTGTCCCAGATAAATAGTGTTTTACCACCCGTTTTGGTATCCATAACCAGGGGTTGCCAGTAATCGGCCAAGGGATCTGAAATAAATTTGGTAATAGATCCATTGGCCTGTCGCTCAGCGATTTTACCATCCCCATCGTATTTATAGGAAATTAAAATATTTACATTAACCAATTGACAATCCCGATTATACTGGTAATTCATTTTATTATCACCATACTCAACCGAGCTCAGGTTGCCGGCTTCATCGTATCCGGTTGCTTTTCCGTTGAGAGCGGTTAACCGGCCTGCCCAATCGTAATCGCATACTTGTTTTATCGTGCCAGAGGATGCCTGAACGCGGTTGCCAACCTGGTCGTAATTGTATCGGAAATCTTCACCGGCATTATCGTAGGAGCGAAGCAACCTGCCTACATTATCGTAATCAAATTTGGTGGATTTCTCGCCTTTTTGTGTCTTTTCAACTACCGCATCAATCAATCCATCAGGCCGATAGTAGTATTTGAATTTAGCCAATACATACCGGTCCGGATCCAGATGGGTGGTTACTGTTTGCTGTCCACGGGCATCGAATTCCCAGATAGTTTCCACTTTGTTGGGAAGCACCCTGATCACCTGTCCGAGGCCGGTTTGATATTCATAGGTTATGGGACCGGCCGGAGTGCTGATCTTCGATAGGCGGCCCAGAAAATCATAAGTATAAGAAAGAGAATAGAAATCGCCGACTTTCAGAACCACCATTCTACCCTCCGGATCATATTGATATTCCACGGCAGGTTCCCCTTCTCTTTGCACTCTGGTTAACCTGGAGAAAGCATCATACTGATAGTTAACCTTTCCAAGGCCATCGTTCATGGTTATCAGGAGATCGCGGTTGTCATAAAAAAGCTTGATGCTTCCCTCCTCATTGGTTTTTGTTACCAGGCTTTTGCCCGAAGGTTCTTTAATATAAGTGTACCTGGTTTCTCTACCGGCTGGATCGATTAGGAGAGTACAGCGGTCATTCACATCGAATTGCCGCTTCCAGGATATCCTTTCAATCGTACCTGGCTCCGGCTTTGTCTGCGAAATTCCCTGCCAGGGAATGGCCAGTCCGGGTAGCAATGAAACTGCCAGAATTATCGTTTTAACATTGGCGGAACGGGAAACGAATTGTTTAATGAGGTTCCTGATTTGAATGCAATTATTTTTCATTTTGATCCTCCGGAAAATTGCGAATTTCAACTTGTGTTTATCCTATCTAAATTGCCAGTTTCGCTGGTAAAAAGAGCTGCTCTTGCCTGGCAATTTATAAAAAGATATTGAATGCAAAATATGCATTCCTTTCTCATCATTGGTATCAGAACCGATGGTACTGAAAAAGATGGAAAAGTTTTACTGGTATACATCCGAGGCCGGATGAGCCGAATACTGAAATCATGTAATTCCTGATATATTTCATGTATTTGATTCTCCCTGATTTATTCTTTTCCATTTTGAGTCCAGATAGCCACTAACCCCATGTCCAGAGAATTAACCAATAAACTGCTCAGCTGCTTCTTCTTGCGGTTAAATTTGTTAAGGGTATATTCACCAAACCTGGCTATGTTTGTGTGGATATTCAGGATATATTAAATATTGTCAGGAAGTGTGAATCTGGTTTCTGGTCCAGACGATATTACAATAGATGAAATCAAGGACATCATCGAATTTATAATTGACTATTTTAAAGTCAAAACCGATACCCCGGAATCTTCATCCACTCACCCCCTTTCAATGCCGATGCATGAGCAACGATCCCGGAAACAGTGAGGTTCAGGGCAATTCCAATATCCACCAATGGCTTGCGATCTTGTATGATCGAACTGATGAACTCGTTGGTGAGATATCCGTGCGATCCGCCATGCCCGCCGGCCGCAACACCCGGGGGCAGTGGAGGGCGGGTTAAGGTGGGCAGCGATTTTTCCAATCCTTCATATTTGCCGTAAAATGAGCCTTTTTGCCCCCTGATGCGGCCCCTTTCCCCACCATCGCCGGGGGTATCCCAGCTCACCGCCATGCGCGACATCCCCCCATCGGAAGTTCGGAACAGCGCAATCTCGGTACCAAAAGGATTTTGATAACGGTTGTTAGCCGGCTTTAAATGATCAATCAAACTGGGGATGCCCAAACAGGATACCTCCGTAAATCTTCCGTCATCAACACAAATCCCGTAGGCATTGGAGTGTGTTGGATACCATTGCGGTGGCAACCCTACGCGCCAGTCTTTATACGATGGCAGCGGCTCAGGCATAAAATGGTAATACTCGCCCTCGGAGTAAACCACTTTGCCCAGTTGGCCGGCATTGTAAATCTGCCGCATGGAATAAAGTTCCTCATGAAAGGCGGAGGTTTCAAACATCATGTATTTCAGTCCGCTGAATTTTACGGCTTCAAACAAACGGTCAGCATCTTCAAGCGATCCAAAAACAGCCGGAACGGCAGACGCCACATGCTTTCCGTGCTTCAATGCATCGATGGCATGCCTGGCATGATTGGGGGCATCGGTAGCGATAAATACCGCTTCAATGCGATCGTCTTTAACCAGTTCCTCCAGAGATGGATAGGTCTTTGAACATCGGCATGCCTTGGCCAAAGCTGCGCAACGATCAGGAATCAAATCACTTACCGCAACAATTTCCACATTGGGATGATCCTGAAAACCAAAAGCGGCTCCAAACTGGCAATATCCATATCCAATAATCCCCACTCTGATTTTTCGATCGGAGAAAGGAAGCCAGCCTTTAGAAATATCCTCATTATCAGCCTGTTTCTCGAACCCCTGAATAATTGTTTTCTTACCGGTGGCGCAGGATACCGTTAGGGCCGCAGCTCCGATAGATGCCGATCTTAAAAAAGTACGGCGCGTGGATTTAGTAATTTCAGTTTTCATCTGAGGAAATGATCAATTTTGGGTTGAAGATAAATCAATAATCCGCAGATATCTAACGATCATTGCGATTTATACTCAGAGAACTTCGATTCCCTGGCTGGCAACCTTTAGCCCTGATCGATAGACATTCCCAAGTTTCCATAAGATGGCATTGGTGGGTGGGATGGAGGTCGGTGGACGCAAATATGCGTCCCTACGAAGCATCGCGCGGTTCGGACGCATATTTGCGTCCGGTTCAATCATTATGCGGGATCTGTAAGGACGCATAATTGCGTCCATATATTTGTATCCTTTTCCTATAAACTCAATGCTTCCGTAAGATGGCATCGGTGGGCAGGATGGAGGATGGTGGGCTCAAATATGCGTCCATTGAAGTTTATCGGCTGAAATCCAAAACGGGTCCGGGAATCTCTAACTCCTTTAATACTTTAAACAACAAAAGGGA
>CAIXKO010000782.1 GCA_903919925.1 uncultured Bacteroidota bacterium
CCCTTCAGCACCTGTTCCTGCTAATCCTTTGTAATCGATTCCCAATTCATTTGCCTTGTTTCTTGCTCTTGGAGAAATCTTAATTCTCTCATCTTCCGGATGGGCAGCACCTAAAACCACTGATGCCGGAACAACCTGTTCGGGAATTTCAGTATCCCCTAAAGTTTCCGGAGTTATGCTCTCCACCGCATCACTGAACTGTTCTACCGGCTCTCCCGGTTTTCCAATAATGGCAACAATCTTTAAAACGGGAACCTCATCACCTTCCTGATAAAATCGTTTTAACAGGATTCCGGCAAACTCAGATTCACACTCAAAGGCTGCTTTGTCAGTTTCATAACTGAAAAGCTGATCGCCCTTCTTGATTTCATCTCCTTCGTTTTTAAACCAGCTACTGATAATGCAGCTTTCAACCGATTGCCCCTGGCGAGGCATAATAACAGGATTGGCCATGTGGTATATTGTTGAACAGTTTTTCTAACTTATATTTACATGTTGCGATCAACGGAAAAATTGTTTTTCAAAAGTACTCATTATTATTCGTAAATTCGTTATGTTTGAAAAAAAATTACACAACTTGTATATACATGTTAAAGTATAAAATGATTTACGAGTTGCTAAGGAAGCATATTCTGGAAGGCGTATATAAGGAGGGCGATATCTTGCCTTCGGAAAACGAATTATGCCGCTTGCACCAAATTACCCGCCCCACCGTAAGGCAGGCACTGGCTAAACTGGCCAACGATGGACTGATTCATCAGCATCAGGGTAAAGGCAGCATCGTTCACCAGATTCCGCATGATATCGGGATTCTGTCTGTTTCCGGAACAACTTCCGCTATCGGTAAAAAAATTCTGAAAACCCATATTCTTTCAGGGCCTTCAATCATTTCATGGCCTGAAAAATTCATTTTCGATCTTTCTCCTGTTGAGCAGGAATCCGGATGCATTTTCCTGGAGCGTTTAAGGTCGGTTAATGAAATCCCCCTTTTCTACGATATCAGCTATATTGCCAACGTTAACCTTCCACGATTTTGCTCGCGCTCTTTTGAAAATAAATCTCTATTCGAGATTCTTAGAAAGAACTATTCCATTGAAATTAAAGGCGGACTTCAACGTTTAAAAGCGATATCGGCGGAAGGAAATATTACTGACCTCCTGAAGGTCGAAACCGGCAAGCCAATTTTATATCTAGAAAGGAAACTCGAAACCAACCGGGCCAACTTTTTTGTTTATTCCTCGTTATATTGCAATACGGAAACACATTCACTTTTCGGCGCCTTTTAAACTGGCGCCTATTAAACATCTAAGCATGAAAACTAAAGCAGTAAGGATTTACGGTAAAAACGATTTGCGTTTGGAAGAGTTTGAATTACCTGAATTACAGGAAGATGAAATTCTGGCTCATGTGATTTCCGATAGCATTTGTATGTCATCCTATAAAGCCGCCAAACAAGGGTCAGATCATAAGAGAATCCCTGACGATATTCATATCAATCCAACCATGATTGGACATGAGTTTTGCGGAGAAATTGTTGAAGTAGGAGAAAAATGGAAAAGCCAGTTTAAACCAGGCAGCAAGTTTTCGATTCAACCTGCTATGAATTACAAGGGTAGCCTCGATGCTCCGGGGTATTCCTACCGATGGATCGGAGGTGATGCTACTTATGTGGTTATACCAAATGAAGTGATGGAAATGAATTGCTTGCTGGAGTATTCCGGTGAGGGTTATTTTATGGCCTCACTTTCTGAACCCATGTCGTGTATTGTTGGCGCCTTTAATGCCAGCTACCACACGGTTACTGGTTCATATGTCCATCACATGGGTGTGGTAAAGGGAGGAAATATGGCTATCCTTGCGGGCGCTGGTGCCATGGGCCTCGGTGCCATCGATTATGCAATCCATAGTGAACGGCGGCCTGGACTCCTGGTGGTTACGGATACAGATGGCGACAGGCTCCAACGCGCTGAATCGGTTTATCCGGTGAGCGAGGCTGCCAGATGCGGCGTTCAGCTGCATTTCGTGAATACAAAGAATCTTTCCGATCCTGACCAATACCTGCTTTCACTGACCGGTGGAAAAGGATTCGATGATGTTTTTGTATTTGCTCCCGTCAGGGTGGTTACTGAACAGGCCGACAGGATAATGGGTCGCGATGGGTGCCTGAATTTTTTTGCCGGCCCGACAAACCCGGATTTTAAAGCAGAATTCAATTTCTTCAATGTGCATTATGCTTCTACTCATGTTGTAGGTACCAGTGGTGGAAATACAGCAGATATGATCGAATCTCTTAACCTGATGTCCCACGGCGTAATTAATCCCGCAGTTATGATTACCCATATTGGTGGCTTGGATGCGGTTATTCCAACAACCCTTCATCTGCCGGAAATCCCTGGTGGCAAAAAGCTGATCTATACCAATATTAGTATGGAATTAACCGCTCTGACTGATTTTGCCCGATTGGGCCTTACTAACCCGCTGTATAAAAAGCTCGATGAGCTGGTGACTAAACATAACGGATTGTGGAACACCGAAGCTGAGAAATATCTGTTGGAGTATGCTGTTTGATTTCTGGTGCCGTCAGGCGTTTTCTAAAATTAAATAAATGACAAAAAGCTGGCAATCCCTGCAAAACGGTTCTGATATCCGTGGAGTCGCTTCCAATGGAGTATCCGGTGAATCCATTAACCTTTCGGCTGAAATTGTTGAAAAAATAGCGACGGCTTTTGTTTCCTGGCTGTCTGCACGTAAAGGAATACCTACAAATTACCTGACCATTGCAGTTGGCCGCGATTCGAGAATATCCGGCCCCGATCTGATGCAAGCATTTAAACACGGTGTCCTTAGAACCGGGGCAAATGCGGTAGACTGTGGTTTGGCTACTACTCCGGCCATGTTCATGTCAACGATTTTTGATAAAACAAATTACCACGGTGCGGTAATGCTTACCGCCAGCCACCTGCCTTTTAACCGGAATGGACTGAAGTTTTTTACCTGTGATGGAGGATTGGATAAAAATGATATCACAGCCATCCTTGAACTGGCTGAAAGTGCCGGTATCGTTGAAGTGGTGAGCTCAGGAAGTGAATCTTCTTTCGATATCATTCAGGAATACGCTGGATTTTTGGTTAACACCATAAGAAAAGAGGTTAATCACCCAACCCATTTCGATACTCCACTTCAAGGTTTTCATATTATTGTGGATGCCGGGAATGGTGCCGGTGGTTTCTTCGCCCATCAGGTACTGGAGCCACTGGGAGCAATCACAAAAGGAAGCCAGTTTCTCAATCCTGATGGCATGTTCCCTAACCATGTGCCAAATCCAGAAGATGATACGGCCATGCAGTTTATTCAACGGGCAGTGCTTCAAAGCAATGCCGATTTGGGAATTATTTTTGATACCGATGTTGACCGTGCCGCAGCTGTGGATCATGCGGGAATGAGCTTAAACCGTAACCTCCTGATTGCCTTAATATCAGCGATAATACTTGAAGAGCATCCCGGAACCACCATCGTAACGGATTCTATTACCTCCGATGGACTATCCAATTTTATTACAAAGGATCTCAATGGCATTCACCATCGATTTAAACGTGGATACAAAAACGTTATTAACGAGGCGATCAGGCTGAACAATGAGGGCAAGGAGTCATGGCTGGCTATTGAAACCAGTGGTCACGCCGCGTTGAAAGAAAATCATTTTCTTGATGATGGAGCCTTTCTGATGACCAAAATTTTGATCAAGCTAGCCAGATTGAGTCTTAGAGGTGAGAATTTTCACGATCTTATTGATAAGATGATAATGCCTGCAGAAAGTCAGGAGTACAGGATCAAAATCATGACTCCGGATTTTAAACAGTATGGAAATAAAGTAATCAATGAACTGGTTCTTTTAGTTCCGGGGATCAGTGGCTGGCAAATCGTTCCTGATAATTATGAGGGAATAAGAGTTTCATGCAACGATGAAAGCGGCGATGGCTGGTTCCTGCTGCGTTTGTCACTCCACGATCCGGTTATGGCACTAAATGTAGAATCCAACAAGTTAGGGGGCATTAATATGATAATGAACCCTTTAAAGCTGTTCCTTAAAAGCTTTGCCGATTTGAATGTGCCCTTTGAGTGATGCCGGTTGGTTGTAACGGATCATTCCCTGATCACAACCTGCATTCAAAACCTTACTGCAATCACTCCCTGACCCGCAATTTCAACTGCTCCCTGGATTTCATCTAATGGGTTCTCCCCGGTATCACATCGATATGTTTTACCGCCGGTTAAAGGTTTCAGCGTGAAGGTGTCCTTTTCCTTACCCGGATTATAGAGCGTTAATACAAATCCATTTCCGTCATCAGCTGGTTTGAAAGCAATAACCGTTATTGATTTACTCTCCAGCGTAAATGGTGCTTTATAACCCCTTGCCGATGCAGGTTTAACCACCAGTGGTTGGCTGAATCCCGTTGCAAATCTTGCTGTTTCCGCCGGGTCAAAAGCCCCGTGAGGTTTCAGAATGTATCGGAATACCACCGGGCCTTCCTGATATTGACGGTAATTGGTGCCCCAATGGTTGTTCATCGCCCAGGAATAAAAGGTTTGAGTTGGCTCCACCTTTTTTCTCCAGATATCAGGATTGTTTTGCGATCCGATCAGGGTTGCCGAAATCTCACCCACTTCCACCAGTGGGGCATCCAGGGTAACCCAGGTCACTCCTTCGTTCGCGTTTGAAACATCGGCCCACCGGCCAACAGTGTACCAGTTTTTGCAGGCACTTGGCATCTGATCCTGCTCGGGAATCATTTGTCCCAATGGCAAATCAAGCCTTAATACACCACCAGGAACTGCAAAAGGAAAACTAAAATTCACACTCTCCTTATTTCTATTCTGGGCAAGAAACCAGTCCCCAACTTTTTCAGGCATCGGCGCCCGTTTTTTATCAACTATATTAATGAGAACAAGGTACCCGGCATCATGAGCTAACCATATCTGCCTGGTAAGCTTGTTGCATCCCGGTGCTTCCGATGATATTTCAACTGCTCCCACCAGCGGCCCGTTTTCTATTACTTTAATGCTAACCGGGCCATTCCCTTTCAGGTTAGCCAGATCATTCCCTTCCAGAAAGAGGTACTGGTTGGCCGCCTGCCCATTCTTTATATCGATCAGATTCCTTCCGGTGCGCTTTTCCACCAAAGAAGTAATGTCACCCTTTGCTGGATCAAACACGCATTCAATCAGATTGTTGCTTATTTTATTAGCAGTGGTGACCACTGATCCTTCAGCTAAACTCTTCCCTGATAATACAGATAATCTGACCGATGAAAAAGGCGCAATAGAGATACCCTGAATGGCAAGTTCACCATTTGCAAGTCTTTGGGTTTTTAACAATTTTCCTGTCTCATCAATGACTTTATCACCAGCTGAACTCTGCTCTTTCGATAAAAAAACCATCTCTTTTCGAGTCCATCCGGTTGTGTTAACCACATCGGTTTTGTTTCCGGCAGCATCTGATGCCATGGATTTGAATAACTCATTGGTCATAGCTGCCGCAGCATCAGCGTAACTTTTCTTTATTTCCCACTGCTCCTTCGTCATTTGATTCTCAGGATCCGTAATACTGCACCATGCTCCCCAGGTATGTTCGGAATATAGTAAAACCTTTTTCCAGGCTTCCTCAAACTGAGCAACAGGATAAGCCGATGGATTTTGCATGGCCCAGAGAACTTCAGCCTGACTCAGTCGTTCAGCTGTGTTCCTGTTCAACCCGGTTTCCAAAGAGGAGGAGCCGGCTCCATCTTCCCAATATGGGGTCCAGTCGCCTGATACAGAAGGGATCTGGCTTCCATATTTTTTTTCAAAAGCACTAAAGGCATCGCTGGTCGATGAGATGATAAATTTCGGCCAGGTGTATTTAGTGTTCCAGTCTTTGACAAACTCACAAATCGCCGGATCTGGAACCGCATTATCACCGTGTCCGCTCCACCTGATGTGGGCAATATCATAAGGATAGTCCATTTTGTCCAGTTGGCCAAGATAATCAGTTACCCATTCAGGGGTTAGTTTTGTGATCATGTGTGAGAGCGCATAACCTTTAAGTGGGATCCAAACCAAAACTTTTTCTTGCCCGGAAGGCGATTTCCACCAAAATGGTTTATTCTCCCATTTTACTAAAATGTCACCGATCCGGTCAAAGTAATTCGGTGCCACTGAAAAATACCTGATGCCTGCCTGTGCCATGGCCGTAACGGTGCCCCAGGTGTATCCGGGTACATCGCTGATCATGGCGGCATCGATTTTTTGACCAGTTTTCTTTGCCAAATCTGTGGTATACTTGAACAGACGTAAGAGCTCCTCAGGCCGGCAAAGTCCGGTTAACTCATTCAAATACATTCCGTTAAAAGATATTTGTCCGTTGCGGGCCGCTTCAAAAAAATCTTTTCTCGCTTCCTCTCCAAGTCGGCTCAGGTACAAATCAGCTGCCCAGGTTACTTCAACGTTCCAAACAAACCTGGCTCCTTCAGGATAACCAGCCGTCTTCCTCGCATACTTGATCCCATCTACCAAATTCTGAACCTGCTTATCTTCAATGGCAGTCTGGATTTCAGTATAACCAATATCGGTATGCGAATGAGGCAATATATATATGGTCATTTTTTTAACCGGATCCAAAACAAAATCCTTGGAAACCAACTGATTGCCCCCTGTTCTGATTCCAAAAGAATAACGGGTAGAATTTGGAATATCCGGAAGACTGATTGAAAAAGTCTGATTGCCTGGCTTGATGTCAACTGCCTTTTTATCAGTAGAATTAACAGTCAGTGTACCCGAAAATGGCTTGCCCGCGTATTGAACAGTGAGGACTACGTCGCGATAAAGATTCCCGCTTTGCGTATAAACCCCTTGCGATGGCTTGATTTCTTTAATGTCCAGATAATCATTGATCAATTGAGGTTTCAGGTAGTCTGGTCCTTCCATACGTAATGCATCATATAATATCCAGCTGCCCGATTTGGAAGTAATGGATACCTGATTGGTTCCTTTTCTTAATACTGCTGATGAAAATGCAAGATTTATCTGATAGGGAATGCCCGCAGCCGGATCTCCGTTAATCGATTTATCTCCCCCGCCAGCAGGCATTTCTAACGAAAATGACAAATCATTTATCTTGATATCCAGTTTTGGAGGTATGGAATTATGCGTATCAGCCAAATCAATAAAAAGCCTGCATGAATCCAACTTGCCTGCTTCCTTCATGCCAAACACTACCGAGTATGTGTGCGGTCGGCCTCCGGCCCACGCATCTCCAGGACCAGGTTGTACATAAGGCCAATCTTTAGCTGCATCCGATGCACCAATTATGTAAAACCCATCACCGCTGAATTGGCGATGAGCCGATGGTGCCAGTGCAAACCCACTAGTGTTATGGTCCGCTTTGCCGATTTGCCACAAAATCTTTTGAGGAATCTCCATTGCCGTCAATTGCATGGAAAAAAGGAATAGCCCAACTAGTAAGGTCTTCCCCCATAATGCGGTCGATTTGATCATCTTGATAGAATTGAGTTCAACTGACTTTGAAAATTCAAACTTAACATTTTACTGAATTCATTTCCCGAAAAATAGAATAGCTACATTTGCAGAATCAGCAATTGTTATAAAACATGATAAAAGAAAAACGGGTTGTAGTAGTCCTGCCTGCCTATAATGCAGCCAAAACCCTGACAAAAACATATAATGAAATCCCATTTGATATAGTCGATGAGGTAATTTTAGTGGATGATTGCAGCAGCGATAACACTGTTTTTGTAGCCAAATCTCTTGGTATTGAGCATATTGTCACCCATGATAAAAATCTTGGATACGGTGGAAATCAAAAAAGTTGCTATTCAAGAGCACTTCAGCTGGGGGCCGATATTGTAATTATGGTTCATCCGGATTATCAGTATACCCCAAAGCTCATTCATTCAATGGTTTATATTATTGCCAATGAAGTTTATCCGGTAGTGCTTGCTTCCCGGATTTTAGGGCGCAGCGCTCTTAAAGGAGGAATGCCTTTATGGAGGTATTTCTCAAACCGGGTCTTAACCCTGATACAAAACATCATCATGAAACAGAAATTGTCAGAGTATCATACCGGGTACAGGGCTTTTTCAAGTGATGTTTTGAGAAAAATCAATTTCAATGCAAATTCAGATGATTTTGTTTTTGACAATCAAATGCTTGCACAAATTCTATTTCAGGGGTTTGCGATTGCTGAAGTAACTTGTCCCACCAAGTATCATGAGGAAGCTTCTTCAATCAACTTTTCCAGAAGCGTTCGCTACGGTTTCGGTGTTCTCGCAACAGCCTGTGCCTATCGTCTGCAAAAGTGGGGAATGTGGAAGTATCGTATTTTCAACAATTAAAACCTTTGAAAAATGCTGAATACCGCAAACACAAATAGGCTGGTAAAATATTTAATACTGGGTATCCCCCTATTCTACCTGCTTTGGAGCTTCTTTTTGAATCACCTGGCCGGACCTTATTCATTTTCCCGGTGCGATCCTGAGTACATCTATCTGATGAATGGTTTGAATTGTGCGGTTCTGAAATTCAATATGATCGGGCATATCGATAACCCGGGGACCCCTATCCACATGCTTACCGGACTTTTTATTCGCATTACCCACTTACTCTCCGGCCAAAGGCCAATAGTGGAGGATGTCCTTTCACGTCCTGATAACTATCTGATGTGGGCGTCGGTTTATGTTTCGGTTTTTACGTTTCTACTGCTTAACTGGCTCGGAAATGTTACCTGGAAATACACAAACAGCATAACTGCCACCCTGATTCTTCAATCGTCAATTCTCCTGAATCCCGTATTCCTGGATGTTCCATTGAGGTACAGCCCTGATCGGATACTGATTCTGTATGTTCTGGTTTTTGTCATTCTCTGTATGAGCTTTTTTCTTTCGGGCAAGGTCTCTGTGCTCCGGTTTTCCATCCTCTCTGGTATATTGATGGGAGTAGGGGTAGCAAGCAAATTCAATTTTCTCCCATTGGTAATTATTCCCTTTTTTCTATTGCCAAAAGTTAAACCCAAATTGATTTACATCCTTGCTTTCTTTGTTTCTGCAGCCCTGGCAATAAGCCCCATCTGGAATAAATTTTCGGAAACACGCAAGTTCCTGTTTAATATGGTCACTCATGATGGCCTTTACGGACAGGGATCGGCAAAAATTATTAATTTGGATAGTTTCTTTCACAACCTGGGGCCGATTTTTCAGTACAACCTTTCTTTCGCAATAATCGTTTTTGCCTGTTTGTTCTTTCTGATCCTATGGCTGGTTAAAGGCACGAAGACTTCGCCAACCCGCATTTACCATCTCTTTCTGTCGCTATTTCTTGCTTCTTCATTGATTGCCATGGTGATGGTGGCAAAAAATTTCAAACAGTATTACCTCGCACCGGTTATTTCTTTAAGCGGTTTTGGATTGTTTCTGATATGGAAGATTGTGCATGAGCAATTTAAATACCGACATATTGATAAACTCTTTCTTATTATTTTACTGATCCTGGTTGCGATACCATTTGGACAGCAGTATCCATTCTATCAAATGAGAATCAGCCAGGGTAAAGCCAGCAAAATTTCCCAGGATTACATTCACAAAAATATCACAAACAAGGACCTCTTCTTTATTGAACCCACCTGGCTTGCAGGTCCAATGGTAGAGAATGCCCTCGTATATGGAGTTAGCTGGGTGGCCCATCGGCACCAATTATATGATGCGCTTCATAATACCTATCCAAACATTATTACCTGGGAGGGGGCAGGCAATAACCCCAAATGGTTTAGGACCGTGGAGGCTGATCCCGAGTCCATCCTGAAGTGCGGAAGCGATGTATACCTTTATTCTTCACCCGGACGGAATGCCGGCGTTCTGCTGAGTTGGCTCGATAGTCTGGCTGGACAAAACAACATCCACATCAGAAAGGATACAGTATTTGTTAATGCGAAAAATGACGATAGAATCATCCGGGTGAGAAATACCGACGGTTGGAGCGATAAAACGGCTTACCTTCAACCTGCTGAGGCTTCTGAGGGTTCCGTAATCTTAAATCCTTTAAATACAGTGTCTGAAAAGATTATTGTAGATAATGTTATAGCCGGTGACTATATCGAAGCTACAGTATGCATTCGAAATCTGGATAAGGAAAACCCAGGCAGGTTAATATTGAGATCTATGCAATCCGAAACCGATGGGGTCTATTTCGAGGATTCTCATTCATTGCAGGACATTGGCGGCCATTGGATGCTGCTCCGGTTAAGGGGTCGAATTCAAACAGCTCCAACTAATGGAAAGCTTGAATGTATGGTATACTATCCCGGGCAAAAGAAAATCGAAATCAGGAACCTGGAGATCCGGCACATGGGCAAAGTTCAGCCCTGAGCTTAATTTTGTTTCATGCAATTTTGAATGGAGGATTCATGTTCCTACTCGCAACAATTGCCGGTTTTACTTATTTTTTTAAGGGGGCTAAACAGTAGTTTGGTCAAATAATAGACATTCCACTGTTCATTGCGGAAAATCTAACGTAAATTCATCACCGGAATTATATGCAACTTGTTATGGATAATCAAACGAACCTCGTTCAAAAGATTAAAACCACTGTGGAAGAAAGTAATCACCTTTTCCCTCATTATTTATCAGGACTTTCCCATGATATTCGCACTCCACTCAGTGCCATTATAGGATTCTCTGATTTGCTGGCTGAGCCCCGGGTGTCCAGGGTCGATCAGCGGAATTATTGCCTTATGATTGCCAGGAGTTCAAGAAAGTTGCTCGATCTGATGTCTAATCTGATCGATTTGGCCAAAATGGAAACCGGAAACCTGGAACTTTTTTTCAAACCGGTGTACTTCAAGGACCTTGTCGAAGAACTGAAAATCGAAATGGACGAAATGAGTGCATTATATGAAAAAAAGCACTTGAATATCTCTTATATCGCCCCTGCTGATAGCTTATCCGCTGTTTTTACCGATAAAGGTAGATTATTTCAGATCGTTAAAATATTGATGGAGAATAGTTTGCGGTTTACTAAAGAGGGAAGTATTACCTTGTTAATCAAGCATGCTTCTCCTGAAAGTTGCACAATCGAAGTCTCTGATACCGGCTGCGGTATTGATAATGAAACATTGGAAAATTTGTTTGAA
>CAIXKO010000783.1 GCA_903919925.1 uncultured Bacteroidota bacterium
ATCATCTAACGGAGCCCACGCATTCAGAACAAACATGGGATCCCACACCAACTGGCACTTGCCATATGATTCATCGCCTGCTCCGGTGATTGAAAAAAAACGGTACGGCAGACCAGGCAAAGCCGGTTCCCAAAGCTTATCAAACAGGCAATCGATATATAAATCATGCACCTGCCTGGTTAATTCAGTGTCTTCTGTCGCAATTTGCCGCGGCAGGTTCAGTTTGGCGTCCTTTATGCTCTTTTCAGCGAGCGTGTACTTTCGATTTGCCGCTTCCTGACCCATGGAAGCATCAATCAAACCTGACAGGCACCCAAGGATACCTAAGTAAAAAATGGTCCGTTTCATAATGGGTTTTATTATTTCTGACCGATTACACAATTGGAACATATCCGGATTCAAAACCTTTTGGTGGCGTAACAATACGTTCAGGATCAGCCGGAGTAACGGTTTCGGGTTTTGAAGCAGGTCCCGGATCGGACCATGAACCCGCCTGCCGGTAATATTGCTGTTTTGAGCCTTTTACCTCCCAGTAGGGCAAACAGCTGTTTTCACGACTGAAAACCAATAAGCCCGTACGGTTTACATGAACTATAGGGTGGGAAAATGCATTCTGACCCATACAAATCAAAATGAAGATCAAAATAAACTGTAAAGCCTTCATAATAATAGATTTAAGTCATTTCAACTCATCCAATGCATTATTGTCAATCCCTTTAAAACTAAACTTGAGTTGTTTGTCATGTTGTGGCCTTTCATCCTCGAAATTAGAAATGGTAACACCAATTAAACGAATGCCTTGCTCCAGAATATCGCGTGCGGGCAGAAGGCACATCACCACATCATCAACATCATTTTTAGCAAAACCGGTATTGGAGGTATGACTTCTCGTGATGGTACTGAAATCAGCAAACCGGAGTTTCAGGGTAACCGTCTTCCCACCCTTTCTGTTGGATTCACATCGCTTCCACATGATATCCGTAATAGCAGCCAGCTTTTCTTTAATCACCTCAAAATCATCCAGGTCGGTCTCAAAAGTTCGTTCGGCGCCGATCGATTTATGTTCACGGTGAGGGATTACAGGGCGCTCATCAATGCCGCGAACCACGTTGTAGAAATAATTGCCTGCTTTTCCAAAGTGCTTCACCTGTTCCTGCAGTGTAAGCAGCTTTAAATCACGCCCTTTGAAGATCTTCATCTGGTGCATCTTTTCCAATGTTACTTTTCCCACCCCATGGAACAAACCCACATCAAGATCTTCCAAAAATGCTTCGGCCTCCTCAGGTTTTATGAGATAAAAGCCATCGGGTTTGTCCATATCAGAAGCAATCTTTGCCAGGAATTTATTGTAGGATACTCCGGCTGATGCTGTCAGACCCGTCCTTTCGCGTATCTCTTTTTTAATTTCCCTGGCAATCAGAGAGGCAGATGCAGGGCCTTTCCTGGCCTGGGTTACATCTAAAAAGGCTTCATCTAAAGAGAGGGGTTCAACCAGATCTGTGTATTCATGGAATATTTCATTGATGCTGCGCGATACTTCTTCATAAACTTCAAAACGATGGGGAGTCACAATGAGATCCGGACACTTCCGCAGAGCTACAACCATGGGCATGGCAGAGTGCACGCCAAATTTTCTGGCTTCATAACTGGCGGCGGCGACAACCGAACGCGGTCCATTCCCCCCGACAACCAGAGCCTTTCCCCTGTATTCCGGAAAATCCCGTTGCTCTACCGAAGCAAAAAATGAATCCATATCAATATGAATGATCTTTCTCATACCTAACGTTGTCGACACTTGCAGGATTTACTCCTTCCGGCAAATCAGGGCACAATTGTGATCTTAACCGACGTCATTTCTTTTAAAGGAATGTATATTACCAGGTCGTCCCCATCGAGCTGATGATTAATCCCGATTTTTCTGTTTCCGGTTTCTTTACCGTTTAAAAGGATTTTTGCCCCGCCGGAGTTCCAGTTTTTAACCCTGATTGCCGGATTAATGACGGGGGCATCTTTGCTGCCTTGTAGGGTAAACACTACAGTTCCGGCTTTTGAAGCTGTGTTTTCCACTTGATAACACCGCTCAGTTTTATCGTAACCTTTTGATACGAATCCATTACCCGCAACGGAGAGTTCGGGGGCATAAGCCCACGACCGGCCGAAACTGACCAGATCGTTCATGTTCATGCCGTTCATCCCATACAAACCAAGCCAGTACAATCGGTTTCCTTCCTCGTGAATAACCGGATCGGAGCAGGGTGAACTCATGAAATGTGTCGGGCGATCGGTTGTCTTCGCCCATCGGCCGTCGCTGCGGGCCTGGTTCACGGGAAAATGGTTGTATCCACCAGCTATCCATCTTACCCACATATCGTTACCGGGTTCGAAACAGATAAATGGCTTATTTTGAGATTTGAAATTATATCGTTGAATGGTATATTTCCCGGTCCACCCCGCGGGTTGCTTTGGCGGATCCACGGTAACATCTGTTGTATTGTAATTATAATCTGCCACTGACACATAATTGTTTTCAAGCAGATCTTCGGGGCGCTGACCGGGCTGGGTAAAGGGGAGCGATTCCTGGTACTGTATAGCATCGCCGGTAGTCCCCTTGTTCCACGTAACTTTCCGGATGGCAGATCCATCAGGATAAATATAATAGTATTCATCAACCCAGCACTCCCAGCCGGTCTTTGGATCAGGCATCCAGGTATGATCGTGGGAACTGACCAGGGCATATCGCCAGTGGACCACTGCCCGTGCATCCGTATTTTCAATGATCCTGACATGGGAAAAACGGCAATGCCGGTCCTGCATGTGTTCGAAGCATCCCTCGGTATCATTTTTTCCGTAACCCCAGGTTTCGAGGCTCTGATCGGCCATCCAGTTTTCATTTTCAGAAACCCAGGCAGGTCCGTAGCGGGCCCCTCTCCAGAAAATAAGCCTGGAAGGATTATTATCGAAGCAAACCACGATATCGGGATCCTGGTCAACCGGCCAAAGAGTATCCCATCCGGGGTAGTATTTCAATTTTGTATAAAAAGCGCCAAAATGACCCGGATTCTTTTCAATAGAGGGCAGCCTGCGGGGCTGAATATCAGGTGCCGAAGGGTTAACTTTCAGATAGTTGCCTTTGACCTGGCCGGCCGTCAGGGCAGTATCAAACACCTGGATTTCATCAATAATTCCATCCAGGCCGAAATAAGCTTCAACGGTTCCCCAGGTTCTGATTGTATTGGAAGGCTTGCCGGGCACGGTCACCATTCCCAGGATACAGTTGGTTTTTGCAGGAAATGTTAAGGAGCCTTTGATCGCCAGTGTGGTGGCAGGTTCGCCATTTACATAGAGTGACATTTCTTTCTGTGCCGTATAAACAGCTGCGATGTGGACCCATTTACGGAGTGGCATGGTTTCATTGGCACTGGTACAGGCCATCCATTGTTCACCGATCGCCGTTTCAAAAGAGACCTGGCCGTAAGGGCCGATGAGGAGGCGGTATCCCTTTATTTCATCAGATTCCGTTGTGATTACCGGGCACCAGTTCAAAGGATATTCTCCCAGGGCAATCCATGCCTCCAGAGTGAAGGATGCGCCTGGTTTCTTTACCTCTTTTCCGTTGCGGATAACCCTGGTGGTAAACCCATCGAGGCGTAATCCTTTTCCGGTGACCCCTTCTGCCGATTCAAAATTACCTTCAATGGTATCGGCGATTTTTGTGGATTCTTCAATAGCTGTCCTGTTCCTGATGGTTTCGAAATCCCAGGTCATGACGGGGGTCTGGGCCACAACCGCATGGGGTGCGGCAAGAGTGAAAAACAGCAGGGCGATGATGAGGATACGGAGATATTTCATAATTCGTTTCTTAGCCGGCTAAAGATAGCAGCGAAATTCGATCTGTGGCTAACATTTTCAAACCGTAACAAATTGTCACGGTTTGAAATAATTACCCTCATTTTGTAACAGGTTTATTAAAATAAATGTTGATCTTATCATCCAATCGGGAACCTCAATTTTTCGGAATGAAAACACATGTTCGACATATTGCGCGTTTATTCGGCCTGGTGCTGCTTTGCCAGGGTTTATTACTGTCACGGGTTGAGGCACAGGAAAAAGTCACCCTGCAACTCAAATGGACACATGCCTTTCAGTTTGCAGGCTATTATGCTGCCATCGAAAAAGGTTACTATAGGGATGCAGGGCTGGATGTTACCATCGTTGAAGCTAACCCCGATACCGACCCCGTAAGCGAAGTACTCGAAGGCAAAGCGCAATATGGAGTTGGCAGCAGTGGCCTTTTGCTGTCGCGCGCAGCAGGCAAACCGGTGGTTGTGCTTGCCGTAATATTTCAGCATTCGCCTTACGAGATTTATGCTTCAACCGAAATCCACCATCTTAACGATCTTATCGGCAAGCGCATGATGCTCGAACCCCAATCCGAGGAAATTATCGCTTACCTGAAAAAGGAAGGAATTCCACTTGACAGCCTCACACTATTGCCTCATACCTTTTCAGCCGATGCACTGATAAACAACCAAACCGAAGCCATGTCGGGCTATTTATCGAGCGAACCCTATTTTTTCGGACTAGCAAAATATCCTTATCAAATCTTCAGCCCGCAATCGGCAGGTATTGATTTTTATGGTGACAACCTTTTCACTTCAGCACAGGAACTTGCCAAATTTCCGGCGCGGGTTAAGGCATTTCGTGATGCATCGCTAAAGGGCTGGCTTTATGCCAAAAATCACCATGATGAGATAATTGACCTGATTTACTACAAATATTCTAAAAGCAACACCCTGGATTATTTACGATTCGAGTCGGAGCAGATGATTCCTTTGCTGCAGCCCGATTTGGTTGACATTGGCTACATGAATCTAAACCGATGGAAACACATTGCCAGAACATACGAAAGCATCGGTCTGCTAAAAGCTGATTTTTCGCTTGCTGGTTTTATATACAACCCCGACGAACGAAATCTTAAAGGCCTTTATCTAACGCTGGGAATAGCCGTATTAATCATTTTCAGCATCAGTAGCGTAACCTTCTATATTTTCAGGGTCAACCGCAAGCTGGCGCTGAGCATCAAAAAAATAAATCAATCTGATAAAATTCTGTCCGAGAGCGAAAAGAGCTATCACGGATTGTTTAATTCGGTTACCGATGCCATTTATATCCAGGATGAAAATGGGTGTTTTATGGATGTGAATGCGGGAGTGGAAAAAATGTATGGCTATTCCCGGAATGAAATAATCGGACACACTCCTGAATTTCTGTCTGCTCCAGGGTTAAACGATCTTTCAAAAATTAAAGAACTTCTCAACATCACCTTTATCACTGGTGAGCCACAGCTATTTGAATTTTGGGGAAAACGAAAAAATGGAGAAATTTTCCCTAAAGAGGTTATTTGCAATCAGGGACGGTACTTTGGCAAAGATGTGATTATTACAACCGCCCGTGATGTTACCGACCGCAAGCGCACAGATGGTACTCTTCGCGAAACCAACGCCTATCTCGAAAATCTGATCAATTACGCAAATGCGCCGATCATTGTGTGGGATGCGCAATTCCACATAACACGTTTTAATCATGCTTTCGAATATTTAACAGGCTTGAAAGAATCTGAAATAATTGGCCAATCGCTGGAACTTGTGTTTCCTCCCAATCTTGCCAATCCAGCTTTGTCACAAATTCACAAAACACATACGGGCGAGCGTTGGGAAACCGTAGAAATAGAAATTTTACATCGCGACAATTCCAGAAGGACAGTGTTGTGGAACTCGGCTACCATTTTTTCAACCGACGGCAAAACACCAATCGCAACAATAGCTCAGGGACAGGACATCACCGGGCGAAAACAAACCGAAGCGAAACTCCGCAACCTTTTCGAAAATGCACCTATCGGAATTTTCCACTCGATGCCCGGTGGCCGTTTTATTACCGCAAATCCTCCATTGGCAAAAATGTTAGGGTATTCATCTCCTGAAGAATTAGTTGAACTGATCAGCGACATGTCCACCCAGATTTACGTCGATCCCAGCCTCCGTCATGATCAGATAAAAAAACTTATGAATACGGAGGAGTGGGTTCATCGCGAAGATGTATTATGGCGATGTAAAGATGGTAGTCTCATTAATGTTGATATGACTGGCCGGAAGGTGCTGAACCCTGATGGATCAATCGCCTATCTGGAAGGATTCATCAAAGATATTACCGAACAAAAAAAGGCCGAACAGGAAATAAAATTAAAAAACGAAGAACTCAGCGAACTAAATGCCACCAAGGACAAATTCTTCTCCATCATAGCCCATGACCTGAAAAGTCCTTTCAATTCGATTATGGGATTTAGCCAACTACTGGTTGAACAAGTCAATAATAAAGACTACGATGGATTAGGAAAATATGCTGGTATCATTCTGCATTCATCCGAAAAAGCAGTCAGCCTCCTGATGAACCTCATGGATTGGGCACGATCCCAAACTGGCAGGATGGAATTCATTCCGGAGTATTTCGAACTGGTTGATTTTATCAACGAAATTATCACAATATTTAACGACATCGCAGGACAAAAATCAATAACTATTTTTACCGGGGTGCCACCCAATGCCCCGGTATTTGCCGATCGGGCAATGATTAATACCGTGCTCAGAAACCTGATTTCCAACGCCATCAAATTTACCCGTCCCGGCGGGATGATTACAATCACTGCGACCGAAAAGCCGGATTTATTAATGGTTTCGGTAAGAGATACCGGCGTTGGAATTCCAAAGGACAAGATTGACAAACTGTTCCGGATTGATGAAAACTACTCTACCCGCGGCACTGCCAATGAAACAGGTACCGGACTGGGATTGATACTGTGTAAAGAGTTCATCGAAAAGCATAATGGCGAAATTTGGATTGAAAGTAAAGAAGGCACAGGCTCAATATTTTATTTCACCCTGCCTTTCAATACCGAACCGATTAGAGAAACCATTGTCCGGCAACCTGAACCTTAAAAAAAAGAAACATATAGAACCGGACATAGGGCTCACGCTGAATCCCACCCAGGGAGGCCTGTTGTATGATGTCGCCGATACCGTCATTCCAATATCTTTTGCTTTTCAGCATCGGTCCGGTGAGGGTCCGCCCCATCGAAATTCTTGGTGAATTTTTCATACTCATCATCCCAGGCTTTGAACATAGCCTTCTCCTGGTCATCGAGGGATTTCATCAAATCCTCGTGTTGCGGGCATAGATCATGGAAGCGGCAACCCGAGCCAGGTATCCTGAATCAAACATCAGGCTGCGATCAATACCTATGTGCAGTTATTAATAGACAGCGTTGAATTTGTTAACAAGTGCTATTCCAAATGCCAAATGCCAAATGCCAAACCTGAGTTACAGTGTACCAACTATATCAACCTCTGTTGGTCTATGTCGGCATTGGATTGTTTATTCTTTATTCCCTTCAGTTAGCTCATTATCCTTTCGGTCCAGGTCTTTTGCATTTAGGGGACTTATCACACTATTCCCAAGCTTTTTTTCTAAGTCCTTTCGTGCATTACCGGCAACTCCACCTCCTTTGCGAGCGACTTTTTTACTGGCAATGAATGTTTTGGGTTTTTCCTTTTTTGACAATTCTGTGGTTGAAGTTTCCGCAAGCATATTCAGCACTAATTCCAGATTTGTCATATTATCCCGAAGGCTCTCTTTTTTTAAATCCTTGACCTTTTTATACTCTTTTGTCGTTAGCCCTGCCCGGGCTTTTGTGATTTCATCCGTTAAAATCGCATATTCCTGTCCTTTTTGAACCCCTCGTGTTTCCCATTCGTCAGTAAGTTCCTTGCGAACCTCGATGCTTTTAAGCCTTTGATTAATCCAATTAGTAGAATATCCCTTTTTAAGGTACATCTCCATTGCCCGATCAATAGCAAGTTCAGGGTCTTCGGTTTCTTCTATTCGTTCATATCCAACTTTTGCTAACCACATTTTGAATGGTTCAGCTTTAGGGGATGGAATGGATTGAATTAATCTTAAAATCTGCCCGGTATCAGCGGCATCCGTATCTCTCATTCTCCCATCAGAAGCCACCATCTTCAACTGTACGATTTTTTCGTACAGTTGGCTGCCTTCTTTATTTAGCTTGATCTTTAAATCACTCCAATACCGTCGTGGATTCTTGCTTTCGGACAATATCTCAATGATATCAATGACAGAGAAATACCATTTTTCAGCGCCGTCATCCCACAAAACCCTGACTTTTTTTGACTCGAAGAGTTTTATAGTAAATGATTATCCGTATTCGTATACCAATGCTGCCAATCGGTAGAAATACAAGGAATATCGAAGTGGTACCCACCCCTTGGGGCTGGGCCAAAATACCAATCTGACCCTTTTTTATTCGTACACCAGTCCGTGCAAAATGGCAAATATTCAATTCTCAACGAGGTAAAATTCATTTTGACCCAGCCCCGTGGAGCTCTTGCCAAATTGGTTGATAATGCATATTATATGTGGTTTATAATACTTTTTTGAAGATTTTTTCCATTTTGGATTAGTGGGGTCGTCTATACCATTTAAAAGAGACCTCATTATGCATTATTTGGAGATCAGGGAAAGGGTTCGGAAAATGCGCCGGAATCCCACA
>CAIXKO010000784.1 GCA_903919925.1 uncultured Bacteroidota bacterium
CTTTCTCCGGTTTTCCAGTCCAAACATTGCCATTCTTTGCCGCTATCACCCGATCCATAAACATATCCATCTAAATACACTGCACCGCCCATACGACTGTCGAACGATTTGGCAAACCACTCCTGAGTTACTGAACTGCCATCGGCACTGAGTTTGAGTTTTGGTGCGCCTTGTCCGTACCCGCTGAAACAGAGGATACCACCATCGGCATAAACCGGAGAGTTGGCATGAACAGCCCATTCATTGGTTTGCGGATGTGACCATAACAATTTGCCACTCGCTGCATCCAATCCTATAATACTGTTTGCAGTCATGGTCACGATTAGCTTCCGTGCAGGAAGTTCCACTAAAATGGGTGTGCAGTATGCTGAAAGCTCCTGCTTACCGGTACTGCTCCAAATGGTTTCACCAGTTAAGCGGTTGATGGCCATAACATTATTTTTTTGTCCGCCAGGTGTGCAATACAGGACGTCTTTATCAATCAAAACGGTTTCTGTGAAGCCCCAGGTTATGTTTTTGCCATCAAAATCCGTCAGGAATTCTTTTTTCCATTTTATGGAACCATCTTTTAAGTTCATGCAAATCAATGAGCCATAACCACTTTCCATGTAAAGCAGATCACCGGCAATGGTAACTGAAGAACGCGCGCCAGGATAGCTTTCAGTATACTCTTTGCCATAAGGATATTTTGTGATCAGGTTACCTTCCATCGATAATACATATATATATCCCTGGTCATCAACAATACCGGAAACATAAATGCGGTCGTTGGCAAAAACAGGCGAAGAGAATCCCTTTCCAAGTTCAGTGAAATTCCAAAGCATTTGCGGACCGTCAGCCGGCCACTCCTTGAGCAGGTTCTTATCGGGATAAATACCATTGCCTTGCGGTCCCCTCCAATGGGTTACCTGGGCAGTTGCACTTCCAATGATTATCAGTGAAGTTAGGGTGAGAAAAAAGTTTTTCGACATATATTTAAAAGTTAATGAATTGTAGTGCACGAAAGTAGGTAAAAGACGGAAAAAAAGCAATACAGTTGGCAGTCGGCAATTGGCAGTCGGCAATTGGCAGTCGGCAGTCCGCCGGAGGGTAGTGTTTAGAGTCCGCCAGCATGTTGCCATTTTGCCCCAAACCTAATAACCCGCAAACTATTCGTGCATTGGCTTTTAAAGTACCCACCCCCTGGCCCCCTCCCTGAAAAAGGGAGGGGGAATGAGCTCCGGATTTCCCTCGGAGAAGAGCCCCTCCTTTTTTCAGGGAGGGGTTGGGGTGGGTACTTAAAGACCAGTTGTAGACACGCACCTCCTATTTCACCACTTTTGTTTTTGATCTTTACTTTTTGTTTTTTGATCTTTGTTTTTTATTTGTCTTTTGTCATTTGTTTTTTGTCTTTTTTTAATCTCGCTCTCCCATGAACCCACCCATCTCCCCATCCCCATCTTCCCCAAAAAGTTCCGTCAAAATTATCGGCGCCGGAATCGGTGGAATAGCCACTGCCATTAAGCTCGCAAAGAGTGGGTATGATGTAACTGTTTATGAGAAAAATCCGGCTCCGGGTGGTCGGGTCAGTCAAACCATCCGCGATGGCCATCGGTTTGATATGGGCGCAACAATATTTTTAATGCCAGGGATTTACCGCGATACTTTTGCGAGTATGGATATTAATATCGATGAGTTTATCGAATTCTTACCCATGACCACGCTTTACCATCTTTATTTTGATGATGGTACCATGTTGGATTTTACTACGGATAAAAAGAAGATGGAGGCTCAGCTCGAGGCTATTGAAGCAGGTAGTTACCAAATGATGAAGGCTTACCTCGATAAAGGTTATGAGTTTTTGCAGCTGGGCCTGTCACAGTTGCTGGGCAGAAATTTCTATCGCCTGTTTGATTTCGTCAATCTAAAAAATGTAAAACTTCTGTATGATCTGAAAACATACATCAGGCATCACACTTTTGTCAAACGTTTCTTTCGCCATCCACATTTACAAATGGCCTTTACCTTTCAAAATATTTACGTTGGCCAGAGTCCATATCAGGCGCCAGCTCTTTTTTCCATGCTTCCTGCCGCGGAACTGCTTGAAGGTTCGATGTTTCCAAAAGGAGGAATGAACCGCATTGTTACCCGGTTGGTTGAGCATGCTGAAAAATTTGGGGTGAAATTTATTTACAATAAACCGGTTGTTAAAATACTGGTCGAAAATCACCATGCCACGGGGTTGGTTTTTGAGGATGGAACCAAAGTGGATGCCGGCATCGTGGTTGCCAATGCCGATCTTCCATATATATATAGTAATCTGTTACCCGATAAACGCCCTGCAGCAAGGATAAATAAGCTAAAACATGCCTGCTCAGCGCTGGTTTTTCATTGGGGTGTCGATAAAGCTTATCCGGGTTTGGCACAACACAATGTGTTTCTTTCCGATCAATATCGCGATTGTCTCGATACAATCTTTAAAGATAAATCGCTGTCTGAAGATTTTTGCTTCTATATCCATTCTCCTGTTCGTACCGATCATACTGCAGCTCCCGAAGGACAGGATTCTATTTCGGTGCTGATCCCGGTAGGGCACATCGATAAGACAAGGAACCAGGATTGGAACCAGATACGAAGCATGGCCAGAAAAGGGGTTATCAACCGATTGGAAAAGCTGGGAATGGTTGATTTCGAGGACCATATTAAATTCGAGATTTGTTATCTCCCCGGCACGTGGGAAAGTGTTTTCCATGTTTCGAAAGGTGCAACGTTCGGGAGTCTCGGCCATAATATTATGCAAATGGGATACTTCAGGCCCCATAACCGGCACAAAAGGTATCAGAACCTGTATTTTACCGGTGGCAGCACGCATCCTGGCAATGGAATTCC
>CAIXKO010000785.1 GCA_903919925.1 uncultured Bacteroidota bacterium
CCAACTATTAGATCAGATTTTCCACCTGATATAAGGCTTTCAAAATCAGTTACAACTGCCTTATTTTCCACAAAAGTAATATTTGCTAATGAAATATACTTCCCGTGGTAATTACTTAACATGGTATCGCGTGATGATAAAGTGGCATGTGAATCGTTGATGCGTGCAATCAATTCCATTACCACCAATTTATATTGGATTTCATTTGTAGCTCCAATAAATTTTGGAATAAACTCCTTTAATACTTCTTTCCAATCTTCCTCAATCAAGTTTTTGTATGGGAAAAAGTATTGAATCTGATTCCAATAACGGTATAATGAAAGCAACCGGAATCCAGTATCCGGGTACTTCATTTCGGTATAGGGTTTTTCATTCTTAAATTCGGGATTTCCGGCATCTGCGTATAACCCGATATAATAGTTTAGTCCATTCCTTGAAGCATTTTTAATTTTACCCAATCTTGCTTGTAGCCCGGCACTTAAGCCTGGAGTGTTCATCCAATCCAGATCGGGACTTATTCTTACTTCCTCAGTAATCACCTCTTTATTTTTTAAAACAGGGAATGGTCCCAATCCATCTATCCATTGGCAAAGCAGATTGTTGGCCGCTACTGGGTTTTCAGCTTTAATAATTAATGGCAAAATCCTGAATAATTGATAATCCCAATTGAAATTTGCAGCTGCAACATTTGGGTGATAATATTTTAAGTAGCCCCAAACCAATCCAAGCAATTTCAAATTCATTACTTTTTGTTCTGAAAGTTCAAAAACACCAATTCCTGAGCCCAGATCAAATTCTTTATCGCTTTCTACTTTATTTTCCTTGAATTTTGCAAATAATATATTTCTTCCATCGATGACAATTTCAAAATCATCGATCCAGATTTGACCTTTACCATTGAGTACAGCACCCATCGAAATTGTTTCTGCGTTTTCAGGATAAGGAAGTTTCACACTGTACAGAGTCCATTCCGTTGTCCCGCCGACTGGGGTACCTTTCATTTTTGCCTGGAGGCTGTTCCCGGATGACCGGTCGATACAAAGCACCAGTTTTGCAGAACCTTTAGTAACATTAGCGGTTTTCATATAAGCCCGGAGTTCAATTTCCTTACATTCAAAATTTGCAGGGATTTTTTGGACCATGGACCCAAAAGAACCGTTGGGGTTATCCAGTGAGGATTTGATCAGGATCGACTTATTCCCACGATGCTTTGTCAACGAATCGATGGTTACAATGTGATTATTAACTGATTGGGTCCACTGATCAGGCAGGGATTTGCCATAAATCACTTTTTCAAAACCCAAATTTAGTTCCAGCACGCTGAATTTGGTTTGACCAAAGCAATTTGCAAGCGGCATTAATAACAATAACAGCCCCGTTATCGGGGACGCCAATTTTTTCCTCAAATAAAATACATTCATGTTTTCAAATTTTACAATGATACCTATTCACGAACACTTATAGTATATAGATGCACGAAAGAGGTACAAATGGAAAAACCCGATAAAATATTTGAGGCAACATGCATGACATGTTAATTATGCATATCTTTGCGGCCAATAATGCAAAAGAACATCCGATAAGGCTCATCCTAAACAAAACACCAGCTCTGGTGTTTACACACTATCCATTCAACATCAATCAACAAACTGAAATTTCTTATTTAACATTTTTATATCATGAAAACAGGAAAAGTAAAATTCTTTAATAACGACAAAGGGTTCGGATTCATTAAAGATAACGACAGCAGCGAAGAGTATTTTGTACACCATTCCAATTTGATCGACAGCATCAAAGAAGCCGACGAGGTTACTTTTGAGATTGAGCAGGGCAAAAAAGGCATGGCAGCTGTAAAGGTAAAGAAGGCATAATTGATCACCCGTGGGGACTCC
Organism: uncultured Bacteroidota bacterium; assembly: GCA_903919925.1. GTDB lineage: Bacteria > Bacteroidota > Bacteroidia > Bacteroidales > UBA12481 > UBA12481. Next base: position 1,893 of record CAIXKO010000785.1, read on the forward strand.
GTGCTGCGTAATGGAGTCCCGGCCTTCGCGGGAAACAGACGATAAACGAAGAGACGCGCGTTCATTAAATCATTTACATGTCTTTTGAGAATTTAAATTTAGCTGAGCCCATTCAGAGGGCTTTAAAATCTGAAGGTTACACACAGCCCACCCCTGTTCAGGAACAAGCCATACCGATTCTGCTCGATCATAAAGATTTGCTTGCATGTGCCCAAACCGGCACTGGAAAAACAGCTGCCTTCTCGATCCCCATTATCCAGTCGTTACTTGAAAACCCTGCTGATCCTACCCGTTCGCGGCAGATCAAGGCTTTAATATTATGCCCAACGCGTGAGCTTGCCGCTCAGATCGGGCAAAACTTCAACTCTTACGCCCGTTTTACGGCTGTTAGAAGTGCTGTAATTTTTGGCGGTGTGCCACAACCCCCTCAGGAAGCTGCTCTTATCCGAGGAGTAGATGTACTTATTGCCACTCCGGGTCGTCTGCTTGATCTGATGGGTCAGGGTTATATCCATTTCGGTAATTTGGAATGGTTTGTACTCGATGAAGCCGATCTGATGCTGGATATGGGATTTATCCCTGATATTAAAAGGATCATTGCCAAGCTTCCTTCGAGCCGCCAGTCCGTATTTTTGTCGGCCACGATGCCTCCTGAAGCAGTCAGACTGGCAAAATCGATTTTATACAAGCCTGAAAAAGTTGATGTTACCGAGCAACTTTCGAGTGCCGACAGCATCAATCAATCGCTCTATTTTGTTAACAATCCCGATAAGCGTGCCTTGCTGATCTATGTTCTCAAGAAAACGCCGGGCGGGAATGCATTGGTTTTCACCAATACCAAGAGTGCTGCCGATCGGATATCTCAAAGCCTTAACCAGGCCGGGATCCGGGCAGAATCCATTCATGGCAACAAGCCTCAGCATGCCAGGATTAAGGCGCTCGGCGATTTTAAAAGCAATCGCACCAGGGTACTGGTGGCCACAGATATCGCAGCCAGAGGCATTGATGTTAGTAATCTTTCCATGGTAATCAATTACGAATTACCCAATGTATCACAGATGTACATTCATCGGATCGGCCGCACCGGTAGGGCCGGAGCAGGCGGATCAGCTGTATCGTTTTGCGATTCAGGCGAGAAAGCTTATCTGAATGATATCAATAAATTATTGGCCCAAAATATCCCTGTTGTCGCCGATCATCCATTTATGAGAACCCCGGATAGAAGCAACAGTCAGGCAAAAATCACCCCCTCCTTACCCAGGCGCACCATTATTCTCCGCAGCAGCGTTGCAGTACACGAAGAGCAATCAGTATAATTCAAAGAGCCTTACATTCGGACAATTTCAGATTGCATTTACTTCTGCTGAAAACTGAAGAATACTGCATAACCAAACTAATTACAGCTCAGGTAACGGATTTCACACCATCCACCTCACCCCCTGCCCTCCCAGCCGTCAACCTAAGGGCTATTTCCGCTATAAAATCAGGGTTGACTGATCTGTGGTGAGGCGGATTGAGGAAGATCACTAACTGGCATAGCTGAAGGGTTACCTAAAACACTTATCTTCACAGCCGGAATTATAGCAGATAGCCTGTTTTTAAATAATTTGGTACCTTTATACTTGAAAGGCTGATAAAGCCATGCAATATTCAGCGATTTAATTATTATCATGTATGAAATCCCCCCCATCACAATCGTCTGACAATCTGCCTAATGATAATACTTTACGACATAAGGCGGAAGATCTTCTGAATTCCTCAGCGTCGTCCGGTGAGCGATCAAGCCAACCACTTTCTGAAGCCGAGGCATTGAAATTAATTAACGAACTTCAAGTGCACCAGATAGAACTGGAAATGCAGAACGAAGAACTCAATCTGATAAAAGAGCAGATTGCAAAAGATGCTACCAAATATGCCGAATTATATGATTTTGCCCCAACGGGTTATTTTACACTTTCCGAAATTGGTGAAATCCTTAATCTAAACCTCTGCGGGGCCAATATGCTGGGTAAGGCGCGTACCGGTTTGATCAACAGCCGGTTTGGTTTTTTTGTTTCCGATGATACCAAACAAATCTTCAATCATTTTCTCGATCAGGTATTGATTAGCAATGAAAAGGAAACATGCCAGGTAACCCTGTCAAAGGATGACCAACTACCCATGTATGTTCAACTGGTTGGGATCGCAAACCATCATGAAAAACAATGTTTGATAACTGCAGTAGACATCAGTGCCAACAAGCAGGCGGAAGAAGCGCTGCGTATCTCAGAGGAACGGTTCTCGACAATTTTTCGATCCAGTCCTGATGCGATCAGTATCAGCAACCTGAAGAGCGGGCGAATTATTGATGTCAGCCCGGCTTTTAATTCCCTTTTTGGTTTGTCGAGAGAACAAGTGATTGGCAAAAGCACGATGGAACTCGGTGTTTGGGTAAATCCGGATGAACGTGACCGGCTGATGGAACTAGTCAACTCGCAGGGCACGGTAACCGGTTTTACAACCCGCATCAAGACTGCCTCTGGCACGATCAGGGATTTATTATTATCCACAAATTTATTCACTTTGGCGAATGAAGAGTGTTTGCTGGTCATGGGCCGTGATATTACTAATATCAGGCAAATGGAAGAATCGTTACAGGCCAGAGAGTTAAGTTTCCGTGAGGTACTGGAAAACTCGCTGGACGCTTCCTATAAACGCAATTTGCATACCAGTAACTACGAATACCTTAGTCCTGTTTTCGACCAGATTACCGGCTATACTCCGGAAGAATTTTCAAATTTCCCGATTGATACTGTTCTGGGATTGATGCACCCGGATGATGTCCCGGAAGTGAACCGTGTCCACGCAAAGGCTTTGTCGGATCCCACCTGCAATGATAACCATGTGGAATATCGTATGAAACATAAAGTATCCGGGGAATATCGCTGGCTTCATGATCAGTTCAGGGTTTTAAGGGATGCCGGAGGGCAGCCAGTTTCATTGATCGGAAGTGTGGGCGATATCACTGAACGTAAACAAGCACTGAATGAAATTCAACTGATTAATAAGCAGCTTATTAAGATAAATGCTGACAAAAATAAGCTTTTCTCCATAATAGCCCACGATCTGCGCAGCCCTTTCAATGGGTTCCTTGGGTTTACCGACCTTCTGGTAAAGGATCTAGATACATTTACACAGGATGAAATCCGAAAAATTGCAGCAAGAATGAGATTCTCTGCAACCAACCTGTTCTATCTTCTGGAGAACCTGCTTCAATGGTCGCGGATACAGCAAGGGTTAATCCCATTCAATAGGGAGGTTATTCAATTGCTTCCAGTTGTTAATGAAAGTGTGTCAACAATTGTGGAATCTGCCAAAAACAAAGAAATTGAAATCAGATACGATATACCTGAAAGATTAACCATTTTTGCGGATATCAACATGCTATTGAGCGTCATCCGGAATCTCACCTCAAATGCAGTGAAATTTACACCCAAAGGAGGGAACATAATGATCTTCTCTAAAGACACCCGTGATAACCAGGTCGAAATTTCCATAAAAGATTCAGGTATCGGAATGAGCCGTTCGATAGTTGACAATCTGTTCCAGATTGATGGTCAAACTAGCAGAAATGGCACACAAGGTGAACCCAGTACTGGCCTGGGGCTCATTTTATGCAAGGATTTTATTGAAAAACACGGTGGCAAAATTTGGGTGGAAAGCGAAGAAGGGAAAGGCTCAACGTTTTTTTTAACTTTACCGAATAAAAATGCCTTATCAATAAAGTGAGAAGTTAGAGATTCGAATTCAGAGTACCGAATTCCGAAATTCCAGATTCAAGTATTCTGAAGGTTTGCAAC
>CAIXKO010000786.1 GCA_903919925.1 uncultured Bacteroidota bacterium
GGTTGGATTGGAAGCCTATTGCAGTAAAATACGTGTGCGGAATATTGTCATCCGGCAGATTCATTGGTAACCGGTCAGTATGGAATACAAACCGGAATTTTAAATTATGAAGACTAGAATATTTTGTATGAAAAAGCTATTATTTGTTCTGATTTTTGTTGCAACAATTCTGACTGGTTCTGCCCAGAATCTCCTGAATGACCAATGGAAATTTACCACCGGCGATGATTCCTCCCGGATGCGCCCCGAATTTGACGATAGCAGATGGACCAACGCCCGGATCGGGGAACTATGGGAAAGCTGGGGATTCCCGGGTTATGATGGATATGGCTGGTACCGGAAGCAGGTAGTTATTCCATCGGCACTAAAAAAAGTCGCTCTGCGGAATGGCGGGTTAACCCTAAAACTGGCCCGAATCGACGATGTGGACTTTACCTGGTTCAATGGAAAACTGATCGGCCAAACCGGTGATGTACCTCCCAATTATGTGGGCAGATACGATGTTGAGCGCATTTATACGATCCCGGCAAAACTCATCCGCTGGGATCGGCCAAACACCATTGCCGTACGGGTGTATGACCACTCAGGTGGAGGGGGAATCTATGGAAACGATGTTTCCCTTACAGTTCGCGGACTGAAGGATATGGTTAGATTGGCCCCGGCAATTCAGGAAGCTGATCGGGTGTTAAAGGACGTTACCGATTATGCATTGCCTTTTGAACTCGTAAACGACAGCCGTGAAAAAATCAATGGATTACTTAAGGTTTTGGTTTTGAGTGATTTCAGGGATACTGTTTCGGTCAGGGAATCCCCGGTTGAACTGGCTGCCAGATCGAAATCATCCATTTCGATTCCCCTCAAAGGATTGAAACCAGGCATCTATCGGGTAACGGCATACTTTTCCTCCTCACTCGTTAACAAGCAGGTCAAATTCAACTTTGCCATAGATCCGGAGACAATGACTACGACAGCCGATACTCCGCCCGATTTTGCTGATTTCTGGAGCCGTGCAAAAGCTGAACTGGCATCCGTGGAGCCCGGGTATAAGTTGATTAAGGTTGACAGTTTGTGTACCAAATCACGTAATTGTTAACTGGTTGAGATGCACTCTCTGGGCAATGTATTGATACGCGCTTGGTTAATGACTCCCAAAAAAACCGGTAAATATCCTGCGGTTCTCACCGTTCAGGGATATAGTTCGGTTTTGCAACCGGAATGGCTTTTCAAAAATGACGGGGTGGTGAGCCTGGGGTTGAATATCCGTGGGCATGGCAACAGCCGGGACGACATAAATCCTGGTTTCCCGGGATACTTGTACTACAATATGGAAGACAAGGAAAAATACATTTACCGGGGAGCATACATGGATTGTGTACGAGCGGTGGATTTCCTGTTTTCACGGCCCGATGTTGATACTACCCGCGTGGCTGTAGAGGGTGGGAGCCAGGGTGGCGCCTTGAGCTTTGCCACGGCAGCGCTATGCGGAAAACGTATCAGGGCAGCGGTTCCTGCGGTTCCTTTTCTGAGCGATTTTCCTGAATACATGCGTGTTGCCACCTGGCCGGCCAACGAATGGAATGATTATGCAAAGGCGCATCCCCAATTCGGAATGGCCGGTA
>CAIXKO010000787.1 GCA_903919925.1 uncultured Bacteroidota bacterium
ACATCCGGGCGAGCATCATTTTTATCGTATGCCAATTGACGGAGGTGTCAGAGAAAAGATCACTTCGCTGACCGGTGGCAATGAGGTTACCTTATCGCCGGATGAAAAATGGCTTGCGATATCATTTTCCACCGCAAACAGACCACCTGAATTGTACATCCAGAAAAACCAAATCAATGCGGAATGCATCGCCATAACAGATTCAAGAAGTGATGCATTTAAAGCATACAACTGGCGGATTCCGGAATACATCAGTTTTACGGCATCGGATGGGGCAACCGTATATGCAAGATTGTACAAACCTGCTGCCGGCGCAGGTAACAAAGCCGCAGTATTGTTTGTACATGGGGCGGGTTACCTCCAGAACGCTCATAAATGGTGGTCCACTTATAACCACGAGTATATGTTTAATAATATGCTGGTTGATAATGGTTATACGGTGCTTGACATTGACTACCGCGGCAGTTCAGGGTATGGGCGCGATTGCCGGACCGGAATTTACCGCCACATGGGTGGAAAAGATCTTTCCGATCATGTTGACGGGGTAAAATACCTGGTTGCAAATTGTGGTATCGATCCCACTCGCGTTGGATTGTATGGAGGTTCCTATGGTGGATTTATAACCCTGATGGCACTTTTTACTGAACCGGATGTATTTACTTCGGGTGCAGCGCTTCGTTCGGTGACCGATTGGGCACATTATAACCATAGTTACACCGCCAATATACTGAATACACCCGTGGAAGATAGTTTGGCTTATGCCAGAAGTTCGCCGATCAATTTTGCCAACGGATTAAAAGGAAACCTCCTTATGTGCCATGGTATTATGGACGATAATGTTCATTTTCAGGATATTGTACGTTTATCTGAGCGCCTGATTGATTTAGGCAAGGACAATTGGGAACTGGCTGTCTATCCGTTGGAGCGACATAGTTTTACTGATCCGGATTGCTGGACCGATGAATATAAGCGGATATTCAAACTTTTTCAATCGACACTCCGGTAAACGCATTACCGATAGGAGTATAGACGAAAAGGGGGGTGCTGACTGTTAGGGAGCATATTTGCATTGATGCCAGCATATTTGCCTATCTTTGCACCCTAATTATTTTGCCCATGTGTTCAATTCGGATTTTCGTAGTTCTGATGCTCGTTATTCTGGCAGGTGGCCAGGCTCGGGCGCAGGAACCCTGGACCCTCACCGGATGCATTTCTTATGCATTTGAGAATAATATCAGCTTGAAACAACAGTCGCTGGCAGTTGATATGGCTAAGAATAATCTTGGGCAATCCAAGCTTAATTTGTTGCCATCGCTGAATACAGGTATTTCACAATCGTTTCGTTTTGGTCGTTCGGTTGATCCCCTCACTTATCAGTTTACTACTGAAAATTCCACCGGAGCGAGCGTTTATGCCAGCACTGATATGGATATTTTTAAAGGTTTGCAAAACCTGAATACCATTCAGCGAAACCAGATTGACCTGCAGAAAAACCTCACCAATCTTAGCAAAGCCAGGAACGATCTGGCTTTGAATATTGCGCGGCTCTATTTACAAATTCTGTTTAATGAGGAGCTTCATGATATTGCAGTTCAGCAAATGAACATCACGAAGCAACAAGTTGACCGTACCCGTATTATGGTTGATGCCGGTTCGCTGCCAAAAGGGGATTATCTGGAGATTCAGGCACAGCTTGCCAATGAAGAGCTGAGTGAAGTAAATTCCAGGAACCAGCTGAACCTGTCCTATCTTGATCTGGCGCAGTTGCTTGATTTGAAAAATCCGGAAAATTTCAAGGTTCAGCGCCCTACTTTTGAATCGATTAAGGTGATGGATAACCTGGGTAGCGCAGATGAAGTTTTTCAATCCGCCAGCAATACAATGCCACAGGTTATAGGTGCCGGGCTCGAATTACAGTCGCTGGAAAAGGATCTTCTTATTGCCAAGGGGCGCCTGAGCCCATCGTTAACCATGAGCTCATCGTACGGCACCGGTTATTCCGACAGGCTGAAAGATCTTCTAGATCCAACCCAGATTATGGCATTAAAGAAGCAGCTGGATTTTACCAGTCAAACCAGTTTAGGGTTTAACTTAAGCATCCCGATTTTTAATGGTTGGAGTACACGAACCGGAATCAGCAATGCGCGGGTATCTGTGTTAAATGGAAAATATCAATTGGAAATAGTCCGTAATCAGTTACTTAAAGAAATTCAGCAGGCTTTTGCCGATGCATCTGCATCGCTTGAAAGATTTAAAGCCACCAGCAAATCGGTTTCTGCTCTGGAGGAAGCCTTCCGTTATGCCGAGCAAAAGTTTAATGTGGGTATGCTCACTTCGCTGGACTATAACGTGGCTAAAAACAATCTCACCAAAGCCAGGTCGGAGCTTTTGCAGGCAAAATACAATTACATTTTTAACACACGGATACTGGATTTCTACCGTGGTATTCCAATTGACCTGAAATAGACATTAATCTGAAAAGAATTTGAAAAGCACTTAAATATTTCATCGAATGAAAATCAAGAAAATAAGAGGATACTTACTACTCACGGCAGGTTTGTTTATTGTTATCGCCATTGTAGGTAAAAAGGCTGGTTGGTTTGGAACAGGTCCGGCTACCAAAGTAGCAGTTGAAGCTGCCGTAAAACGGACAATCATTGAAACGATCACGGCAAACGGGCGTTTGCAGCCGGAAACCGAAGTTAAGTTAAGTCCTGACGTATCGGGCGAGATTGTTGAGATGGACGTACGGGAAGGTGATTCGGTCAAAAAGGGAGATCTTCTGGTAAAAATCAAGCAGGATTTCTATTTGTCGAGCCGTGATCGCGTTAATGCCGGGCTCAACTCGGCAAGAGCAAACCTTTCAAATGCCAAAGCTGCTCAAACACAAGCAGAAGCGCAATACAGGCAGCAGGAATTATCGTTTAAGAGAAGCAAACAATTGCATGACCAGGGGGTTTCATCGGATTCTGAATTTGAAACGGCCAAAACGCAATATGAAGTGGCGGCAGCTCAGGTTGATGCCGCAAAGCAAACTGTTTCAGCTGCCTCGTTTACCGTGAAGAGTACGGAAGCATCGGTGAAAGAAGCAGAGGAAAATCTCCGGAAAACGACGATATATGCTCCGATCGACGGGATAATTTACGGCAGGCGTGTTGAGCAGGGTGAACGCGTGGTGGGAACCGGGCAGATGGCGGGTACTGAAATTCTCAGAATTGCCGATCTCAGCCGGATGGAAGTACAAGTAGAGGTGAATGAAAACGATATTGTCAATGTTAATATAGGTGATACGGCCTCGATAGAAATTGACTCTTATCTCGGAAGCAGGTTCCGGGGATTAGTGACTGAAATTGCAAATTCCGCCAATACCACCGGTGCATCGCTTGATCAGGTTACCAGCTTTAATGTTAAAATTTTCATTCTGCCTGAATCTTATGCTGCGCTGGTAGCATCGGGTAAAGCCGGAAGATACCCTTTCCGCCCTGGTATGACCGCTACAGTGGAGATTGAAACTCAAACAAAATACAATGTTCTTTCAATTGCTATTCAGGCCGTTACAACTCGGGTGGATTCAACAAAGATGCAAACGATGAAAGATCCTACCCGTCCTGGAGCGGAAGAGGAAGGTGCGGAACAACTATCTCGTGATGAAATGATGGAGGTACTTTTTTCAGCAGATAAGGGTGTTGTTTCGCTCAGGAAAATCAAGTCAGGTATACAGGATAAGAATTATATCGAGATACTTTCCGGAATCAGCGAGAATGAATCCATAGTTATCGCACCTTACAATGCGATTTCCAAGAAACTGAAAGATGGTGAAAAAGTTCAGATTGTACCCAAGGATGAGCTTTTCCGAGATCCGAAGAAGAAGTAGCAGCGATAGATGGCTCTGATTTTAAATCTCGAAACTGCCACGCCGGTCTGTTCAGTTGCGCTTAGCCATAATGGACAGATGCTCGGGTTCAGGGATTCCTCTGAAGAAAAATCACATGCAACCCGGCTGACCCTGATGATTGGGGAGCTATTGGCTGAATGCCATTATGGAACTGAAGATCTGGATGCGATCTCACTTAGCATGGGTCCAGGTTCTTACACAGGATTGAGAATTGGTGCCTCTGTGGCCAAAGGAATGGCTTATGGTTTGGGAGTACCGCTAATCGGCATACCCACTCTAAAGGTGCTTGCGAATGGGTTTTTCATCAACAAGAAATCGGAAATCAATGCCGCAACTGCCAACGGTTCTGTTTTGCTTTGTCCGATGCTTGATGCCAGGAGAATGGAAGTTTATACTGCCCTTTACAATTCCAGCCTGACGGAGGTTAGTGGTGTGGAGGCGGTTATTCTGGATCCTTTGTCATTTGATCAATTGCTTCAGGAAAATGTGATATTCTTTTTTGGCACCGGAAGCAACAAGGCAGCAGAGATTCTGACCCATCCCAACGCACGTTTTTTTCCAGGCATTGAATTATCGGCCATTTTTCAATCGGAACCAGCAGAATTGTTGTTCCAGAGCGGAGAGTTTCTGGACTCTGCCTATTTCGAGCCTCATTATCTTAAGGAGTTTATTGCCAGTATTCCCAAAAACAAAGTACTTGGTTTATAGCCTTGATAGTTAGCAGTTCAGGAAGTTAGGTAATCTCATCTTTTTCAACTAATTTCGCCCCACATTTAAAAAAAGAATTTTATGGCAACCACAGCAGACATCCGGAACGGCATGTGCATTGAACACAATGATACCTTATTCACTATTATTTCTTTTCAGCATGTTAAACCGGGAAAGGGCCCTGCTTTTGTCCGTACAAAACTCAAAAATATCACTACTGGCAAAGTTATCGAAGTAACCTATAGCTCGGGGCACAAGATCAATGAAACACGGGTAGAGCGGAGGCCATACCAATTTTTGTACAAGGATGATATGGGATTCCATTTTATGCATAAGGAAACTTATGAGCAAATCAGCATTGATGAAGAGCTGATCAATAATATCGGGCTCCTGAAAGATGGAGGAGATGTGGAAATGGTTGTTCATGCAGACACAGAAACCGCATTATATGCAGAATTGGTGCCAACAGTGGTTATGGAGATTACTTATACAGAACCGGGAGTAAGAGGCGATTCTTCTTCAACTTCCTCACTGAAGCAAGCTACTATTGAAACTGGCATAACCATTATGGTTCCATTGTTTTGCGTAACCGGTGATAAAATCAGGATCAATACTACGGACAACTCGTACCAGGAACGGGTTAAGTAATTATTGGGATTTACGCATGTCCAGGGCCACCAGGATGGCCATAAAACCCCAAACTCCGGCCGATGCTTTATCGGTATCCAGGAAATTATTCATAGTTACATGCAGGTAGTAGGTAACCAATCCAACAACAACGGTTAGGGCAACCATTTTCAGTTCAGGATCGGTTTGCTTGTGGTAGGCTCTTACACCAACCATGATACTGGCAACCACTAATACGAGCATGAGCAGCCCACCCAGCACGCCTTCTTCGCTGAGCGGCCCCAGATATTCAGAATGTGCGTTTCCGCCATCTGCTGCATTGGTGCTGATAATGGTACGTTCCGAAGCTTTCTGGAACGGGGCATATTGAAACATATAGGTTCCCGGCCCAAATCCGAAAACAGGTTTCTCTTCAAACATCCGGATGGCGCAGCTCCATCGGTTCAAACGCTCCAGGTTTGAGGCGTCGGTGGAGATATTTGAAATGGACTCAATATGTTTACCCAGATTATCTGAAGAATCCTGGTTATTCCCTTCCATCTTCATCAACACTGTTTTCCCAAATATCAGGAAACCCACAACGAGCAGTGCGAAACCCAAAAGCACCGTTTTGCCGGGCACTTTAAAAATAATCAGGAGCAAGGCTGCAATTCCACCAGCCACGCTGATCCAGGCGGCACGTGAATAAGAGAATACCAGGCCGATCAGTATGAGTGATAAAACGATAAAAGCACCCGTTTTCATCCAGAGTTTAAACGGAGAATTGATTATATAGCCTGCTGCAATTGGCAAAAACAAAGATAAAACTGCACCATACAAAGTGTGGTCATTGAAAAACGGATCGACTGCCGGGTTGGAAGCTTTTTGATCAAACAATCCGAGCGAGGCATGCTTGATGGTGATCACCACAATAATGCCCGCCAGGGGAATCATGAGTGTCCAAAGATATCTTCTGATATTGCCCGGATCCTTGAAAAACTGGACGGCCATGAAAAAGAATACGGAGAGGAACCACAATCGCGACAACAGGAATTTGAAAGATACAATTGGCATTGTGGAGGTAATCGAGGTGATCAGCATCCAGCCAACCTGGAGTAAAATGATCCGGGTAACCGGATGGCGCAAAACCTGACGGTCATATCCGCCGTCCAAAGCCAAACGGAAAAGAAAAATAATCAGCATACCCGCCAGAATAGGTTCAGTTGGCAGGAACATATTAATATCCAAGCCTGTAGAAAACTCCTTCAGGGGTATGGACAGGGGAACAAAAAACAGCACCATCCAGAACAACCAATTGAACCGGTAAACAGCGATCAAAACAAAAACCAACCCCAGGGGCAGTGCAGCCAGCAGGTATTTATTCTTGGTGATCAGGTAAGAATTGGCCAATACAAAAGCCAGGCTGATCAAATAGACCAACCCGGTTTGCACCCGCTTATCGCGAAGCAGGTTAAACGGGTTTAGTATTGTTATGATTCTCGATAACACCAATAACGACCATTGCCATAATGAGGGTAAAAATCACAGACATCAGCACAATAACCGAGCGTTTCGGCCAATCTTTCTTATCGGCTGGATAAGGAGGAGTAACTACTACAGAATAGGTTATTTCCTTATTAAGTTCACGATAGGCATCATCGCGGAGCTCCTGAACTTTAACTACACGCATCGACATACCTTCAACCCTGAGCATCAGGCTCCGGGCTTCCGGGCTTTTTGCCGCAACGTTGGTAAAATAGTCTCTCAGTACCGCATTGTCCTTGCCATTTGCAATGGCCTGAAAATAAGCAGCAGTAGCACCTTCCGACTGTCCGGTAATTTCCATTACTCCATATTTTCTTCCCAGGTCGCTTAATGAATTGGTAACGCTATCCATTTCATCTTTTAAGCGCTGGAGTTCCAGATTTCTGATATTAAGTTCTTCAGCGATTTTAATCCGGTGCAACGATTGAACTTTTTTATCATAAAAC
>CAIXKO010000788.1 GCA_903919925.1 uncultured Bacteroidota bacterium
ACACCATAGGACAAGTCAAGACCATTCAGTTTATCAATAATTTTAATACCACAAGTAGCATCCTGTACATATTTCAGGTTTCCACCAACACGGGTTTCTTCGTAAGTTACAAATACTTCACCGGTAAGGGTATAACGATATACTACTGGAAGAGCGCGCAAATCACACATTGTAGCTACCTCAACATCACAAATGTCAAGATAAACACGCTGTGCACTAATGCAACTTATGTTACCAGAATTATCAACTGAATAAGCATAGTAAATACCACTGTAAAGACCAGCAGTTTGAACATAAACAGTATCATTAGCCAAAGCAATAGCAGAATAGGCTCCCATACGATCGGCAACCATTTTTGCAACGCTGGTGGCAACAGTTGCTGCTCCGGTCCAATCGGCAAGGTTGTAAGTAGGAATATTGTTAACGATTTTGCTTTCATTAACCAGGAATACACGGCCAGCTTCGTTTGACTTAACAGCCACACTATCCAGACAGTTGTATGCCATAACACTCCAAGTAGTTACTACTGGTGCAATTAAATCCTGATACTTCAGGCAAATGGTCCAATCCTGTGTAACAGTCAAATCCTGAGCTTTAACCACGCAAACATGACACATTGTTTCGCTGAAATCAATTGCAGTACCAGCGCATCCACCTGCGTTGCAGCAAATGCTTGCACCACAGCTCAACGTTGTCATAGCATAGAGTGATTTCACATCAGTATCAGGCTTCAAGGTCACAGTAATGGTATGAGCAGTTGCATCAACAACAGCGTTTCCAACCTGCGAACTATTCGTGGTGGTGGAACCAGGTCCTTCAACAAATTTCCAGGTAAGGATATCAGTTGCGGTGCAAGGAGGATTAACTACTGATACGTACCAATCAGCTTTTGTTAATCCGTCAGGAGCAGTAACGGTGTACTTAACCGGACCATTGGTCCAGTTTTGTGCAGCAGTAACAGCTGGGCTGATTGATGCTCCGTTAGCTATACCAATAACAGAAGGTGCGAGGCTCGTTAGGCTGATTAAAGCACCATTGGCATCACGATTCTGAATTTTAACATAGATACGACGAGCATAAGAATCGATTTTTGTTCCAAGATCACAACCACATCCGGTAGTGCTGAAACTAAACTGTGAGATACCTGTGTTAACATCCGGAGTAATATGGACAGTAACAAAGTATTCAACTGATTGACAACTTTCTGACCAAACAGTATAAGCTACAGGAGAGGTGAAATCATTTGGAGTAACACCAGTAACCTGTAAAATCTGAACATCTTCAGAATGTGTCATTTCAGCGCCAGTCGACAAGGTGAAGCTAGCTACCAAACCGTTAAGATTGGTTGCCCAAGGTACCCATACTTCAATCTTCTTGGCGGCTTCGTCAATTACTGAAGAAGTTGCTCCCAGAATATTATAAGTAAGGATTTTCTTCTCGTTGTTAATTGCGCGACGAGTAACAGTCACAGTATAATCAATAGTTGATCCATCCTGAGCTGTAACGGTGAAAATAACAGGAGTAGAGAAATTATGTGTGGTAGCCGGATTCGGGCTCACAGTTGCAGTGGTAGGAATAGCAAATCCAACATTCAGATTGGTCCAGTCGGTACCATATTTTACACTGATATTGATATTATTGCCATCACGGGTAACCACTCCAAGAGCAGCTGCTGTTTCGCCTAAGTTATAAGTCAGATTCGGCAAGCAACGCGGTAAGCCGGTCACTACAAAATCATGTATCCACTTATCTGTTGCAGCAGGTGCATTCTTAACATATATATTATAGTAAGCTTCATTACCATTCTGAGCAATCACTGTGTAAGTTACGGCATGGGTATAATCATTACCAGGTCCAACACCTGATGTTTTCAGGGTTTTATCGGTAAGGCCAGGGCCATTGATATAAACACAAGCCATAGGTGATTGTTCGAAACTCGAGATCAAACTTGTCAGGCTCTTTCCAAAAGGAAGTTCCACATCAATACGCAAAGTATTGTGATTGATTGGGGTAGCTGTCCAAGCATCTGCAGTCAAACCATTGGTATGATCTTCAAATCCAAACTTTGTTAATTGAGTTCCACTCAGTGCGGCGGCTCTTAAGAAAGTAAGGGTATAAACTTTTGAAGCAACTCCATCAGCGGCTGTAACGGTAAGAGTAATCGGAACACCAAAAGTAGCATTGTGGAGGCTGGTAGGATCAGGTGAGCAGGTAGCACCAAGAGACTTGGTCCAATCCAGATCAAAGCTGCTCATGTTTGTACCATAAGCAACTGTGATGGTAAATGCATTACCAACCTGAGTAACAGTATAAGTAGCGGCTACACCAGTATCAGATAAAGTTTCGCAATTCCGATATTCTTTACCGGTAAAGGTGAAACCGGTAATATCGTTACCTGCGTTTGGATCAATAATTACGGTAACAAAATACTCAACGGTGTTGCATGCTTCATCGTAAACGGTGAAAGCAGCTGGAGTTGAATAATTGATTGGTGTTAAACCGCTTGATTGAGCAACACGCAGATCCAGGTTTTCCTCGGAGTGTGTTAATCTTGCATATTTGTCATCCAGTGTATAGGTAGCTTTCAAAGCGGTAACATCGGTTCCATAAGGAACATGTACAGTTACGGTTTTTGCAGCTTCATTGATAGCTCCACCATGGATGATATGCAATTGGGCATTACCTTTTCCAGAAACCAGTGGTTCAAAAGCAAAATAGGTAATCGCTTTTTTATCACTTGGGGTAACCCAGTTCTTGGTAATGGTATAAGTAGCAGGAGTACCTGATTCTGAGGTAACTACAATATTCAAAGTATTACCACCGGCAGGTGTCCAAACATAACCTGATGGAATGTTTGAGGTAGCTAAAGCCGGAATGGTAAAATTAACTGTCAGACTAGTGCTGGCATCACGTCCGTTACGCATACGAACAACATAACTTCCGGTAATTTCACTTTCCAATGAAGCACCCAGACAATCCAACTGGCCAGTAATTCCAAGGCCGGTAAGTTCATTGTGTGTATCAGCCGGAACAAAGGTAACTACAACATTATAGTAACCTTCGGTAACTCCATCCTGAGCAACAACAGTATAGGTTAAAGGAAGTGTGAAGCTGTTGTCGGTAACATCCGAAGTTTGACGGGTATGATCAGTTTGACCTGGACCGTTAATAAATACGCAAGAGAAAGGTGAGTTTGTAAATGAAGCAATAAGCTCAGTTACATCTGTTCCCCAAGGTACAATCAAATCAATCCGGTGAGTTTCCTGGTGAACGGCTCCAATAACATTGGCAGCACCGATACCCGGGTTATTATCGGTATCAAAATCAAAAGAAAGAATTTTAGCTTCCTGGCTTGGTGGTAAAATAGTAATATCAAACCGGTAAATTCTCTGTGCAACACCGTTAGCAGCTGTAATGGTAATCTCGTTTTCACCTGGGACACCTGCAAATGGGAATGAAGTGATATCAGCTGGGTCAACAGTTGCACCTAATGATACTTCAAGCTCGGTGATAATATCGGTCAAATCAAACTCATAAGGAAGTTCTAAATAAACAACGGTTACACCTGATAATGCTCCGGCTACCCCATTGAATTTAAGATCTGAACTTTTATCTAACTGACTATTATCACAGGTTTCTCTGTAATTAAACCAGATAATCCCGCCTAGCAAATCATTATCCCTGTTACCATCTTCAATAACTACAACAAAGTATTCCAGTGTGTTGCAGGTCTGATCGTAGATCGTAAATGCATTAGGATCTTTGTAATTATTGGTTGTAGCACCTACAATGCTTGAAGTTGTTCCTGAAACCTGACGCAATTTTGAATCTTCAGAATGCGTCATGATTGCGTATTGGTCATTCAGGGTAAACTTGGCGGCTAATTGTGCAGTAGCAACATTGGTACCATAAGGAACATGAACCGTATAAGTTCTGGTAGCAGCATTTAACGTACCAACAGCTTCAAAATAAGGTTCAACTGAAGGTATATTCTTAGGTACAAGCAAACTGAATGAGGTAAGTTCCTTTGCAGAACTACCGGTAATCCAGTTAGGGATAAAGCGATAATCTGCAGTGGATAAATCCTGAGCAGTAACCGTAACAACAAATGCATTGGCAGCGCCACTGAGGTCGTTGGCAAATGTTTTGTGTGCAAGATATTCAAGACCAACATTGGTCATGGCTGGTGAAGAACCAGGGGCTGATGCAGTAGCAAATTCAGATACTTCAAAAGCGAAGTCGAGCTGCTGACCATAATCAGCACCTTTTATCAGGGTAATGGTATAATCATATCCGCCTAATTCATTTGCAACAGGTTGTCCAACAATTGTGCTTTTTGGATCACCATAGCAATCATTCAGACCCGAAATAATGTTTGCGGCATCGGTATTTCCATCCAGGTCAGTGATAACTTTTTCAGGACTGGCAGGTAATTCATTAATGATTACCCGATAGTTCTCAATATAACCATTTTCGGCTCTTACTGTTAACCAGATAGTTGTGCCTTCTGCGGCTCCATCCTGATCATTAGCGCATGCATAATTAAAGTTCCAGCCAGCATTATGATCGTTCATAGTAGTCATGAGCCAATCAGGATGACTGCTAAATAAAGCAGCACCTGTGCCCAGCCATTCAGTATTTGTCCAATACAAAGTAGCACCCGGAGAAACCGTGAATTCGGTCATCATTTGGGGCAGTGCAGCACCGGCACACATTTCGCCATAGGGAACATAAATGTTTACGGTGTTGGCAACCTGGTCAATTCCATCACTGGGATCAGCAATTTCAGGGGTTGTTACAGGTGGGGTTCCGGTTAAGGAATAGGTCATAATTTCAGCATCATTGCTCAAAGGAACAGACGATACTTCAGTAATGCTTACCAGATAGTTGGTAAGAACCCAATCTCTTGCATGGAAATAACGGCCAACTGCAACAGTTACCCAGATTTGGTAACCGGGAGCAGGTGACTGATCCAAAGCCTGGAAATCATTTTTCGGAAGACGAGTGTGACGGTTCGTTCCGTGGTAATCTTTACCATTCAGCATTAGCCAATTGCTGTAATTAGCCAGAAGATTTGCAGCAGTGCCATTGTATTGGCCGCCGGTCCAGAACATTCTGCTGGTCACATGATGATCATGGTGCCAGCTTTGACTGAAGGAAAAGCTTGTAGGCCGATAGGTCAATAATGACAGCGTACCTGTGGGAACCTGCATGGTTACCGTGTGCGCCACATTATCGATCACCCCCTTGGTGACTGTTGGATTCTTCCCACCCAATGAGAATGATCTCAGCTGAGCGTAACCAACACCACCACTAACTGCCAAAAATGTCAGCATAAAGCCAAACATCCAAAGCAGCTTTCCTAAACGTAGGTGTTTACTCATAATGTTAAATAAAAATTAATAATTAAAGTTAAAGTTAATATCATGTAAGTATTGTGGGAATGATATCATCCCCATAATTCCGCTAAAATATGGACTTCTAAAATAATCACCAAATTTTTGGGCGATTATTTAATGACCTTTCCGTAACAAGGAAAGAAAAAAGAGCAAAATGTTAATATTTGGCAACCAGCGGCATCCGTCGGCCTAATCCAAAAGCCTTAGACGATACCCTAAGAATCGGAGGAGATTGAAATCTTTTGTATTCGCTTCGGTTAACCAGTGAGATAACCTTTTCCACAACCGCCGGGTCAAATCCGGCGCCTGCAATAGTTGCTGCCTGTTCCTTCATCTCGATATACCGGTAAAGTATAGGATCCAGAATACTATAATCAGGTAGTGAATCACTGTCTTTCTGCCCGGGTCTCAATTCGGCTGATGGGGCCTTTATATATATATTATATGGTATGATTGTGGTATTCCTGTTGACATGACGAGCAATGGCATAAACATCAGTCTTATATACATCGCCCAATACGGATAATCCTCCGTTCATATCACCATACAAAGTAGCATAGCCAACCGCAGCTTCACTCTTGTTAGAAGTATTTAATAAAATCAAATTCAGCTTATTAGCCAAAGCCATGAGAATAACTCCACGAATCCGGGCCTGCAAATTTTCTTCTGTGACATCTTCAGCCAATCCGCCAAATTCCGGAACCAGCTGTTCCAAAAAGGAATCCATCATTGGATCCACCGGTATGCGACTCCATTTTACACCCAGGTTATCAGCAAGCGCAATTGAATCAATGATGGAGTGATCAGATGAAAACCGGGTGGGCATGAGGACGGGTAAAACATTTTCCGAACCAAGGGCCTCAACAGCCAGGGCAAGAGTAAGAGCAGAGTCCATTCCTCCTGAAAGGCCTAAAACCGCCTTCTTGAACCCCATCTTTGAAAAGTAGTCTTTAATACCGAAAATCAGCGCTTTATGGATCATCTCAATCCGATATTCCTCGCTTAGATTTATTTTAACTTCATCATCCTTACCCCCAGGGGAGTTTATTAAACTCTCGAGGCGATATGAACGCACTTCCTGCACGAAAGGATCGAACTGGTCAATAGTCCTCCCGTGCCCGTCGAGTACCATGGATGAGCCATCAAATATCAATTCAGTATTAGCTCCAACCTGATTACAATAAAACAGCGGAATGGAATATCGCGTTGCATTCATCCGCAAAACTTCCTCACGTGCCTGAAGGCGATTGGCAGCAAATGGGCTTGCAGAAATATTAATCATGATATCGGGTTGCTGCCGGGAAAGCAAATCCATTGGAGAAACGGTGTACAATCGTGATCTGGAAAAAGCATTTTCAACCGGTTGATCATCCCAAATATCTTCGCATATGGTCAAAGCAATTTTTATCCCCTTAAATTCTACAAGGTCAAATTCAATGTTTGGCTCAAAATATCGGTATTCATCAAAAATATCATAAGTTGGCAGCAAGGTTTTATACCGAATTGCCACAACTTGCTTGTTTGAGAGCATATATGCAGCGTTGTACAACTTTTTTCCGGTTTCATTGTGATTGATGCATGGGCTACCAACAATTACCGCCACTTTTTCGGTACAATCGGTTAAGCGCCGGATACTCTCGCTGCACCGGTCGATGAAATCACGTTGCTCCAGCAAATCCAAAGGGGGATACCCGCAAACAGCCA
Source organism: uncultured Bacteroidota bacterium (assembly GCA_903919925.1). GTDB lineage: Bacteria > Bacteroidota > Bacteroidia > Bacteroidales > UBA12481 > UBA12481. The sequence continues at coordinate 7,104 of CAIXKO010000788.1, forward strand.
GTTCTGAAAAAACAATCAGATCAACCTCATCATTTTCTGCTTTTAGGATGGCCTCTTTCATCAGATTAAAGTTGCCGTCAAAATCAGCAATTCTGAAATTCAATTGTGCAATAGCGATTTTCATAGATCAAATAACTAAACCTATTCTTAATCCAACCTGGTTTATGCGGGAGTTATCCGCCTTTCGAATATTATTCTCCCGGGTTACATCCAGAAAGGTGTTTTTATACACCAGCGCAAATTGCAAACTTACGCGGCCTCCAAGCGAATAATTCGTTCCGATCCCGGCGTGCCATGCCAGGTTAAACTTACCTATCCCCTGCTGAAAAGGTTCATTTTCAATATTATTATCGGTTGCATTGATTAATGCTTTGGTATTGAACATAGGGTTAAGGCCAATTTCAGCAAACCAGGTAGCATATCCAATTTCAGGGAGGAGAAATTTTATCGACAACGGAATATCCACATATTGAAGACGATAAGTAACCTTGGTTCCTGGTTGGAGCGTATCTAACCCGTGAATCAGATCAAGGTAAAGAGCATTTTTATAGACCAAGGTTCCGCCGGTTTGGTTAAAGCTGGCACCAATGGATAGAGCATAAAACTTCTCGAATTTATAATCTATACGAAAGCCGCCATCAAAACCCAATCGAACAGGCCCGGTGGTTAGAGTGGATTCATCTGCATGAATCCAACAAATAGCCGGCTGAGCGGTAAATCCAAAGCTAAGTCTTCGGTTGGAATACTGTGAAAATAGCAGATTTGATCCAGCAACCAGAAAAACGACTAATAGAAAGACTTTTGTTTTCATTTGTAACGCAAGATTTTCAGTAGTTTTAACGTTTTGTTACCGGCATTATTATTGAACAATTCATATATGAATAGCAAACCACTGTTATCACCCTCAAAAATAGGTATTCTTATTTTATTCATCATGATAGGCAGTTCAGCCTGTAGTCGCAAAGAGCAAATGAATAAAGATTCCCTGGTGAGGTTTGAGAAGCTGGTTTTCTCAACTGCAGCTGCAAATCTGGCGGACAGCATTCATTTAAATTACAACCAATTAACTCCATTTTTCAACCTTTATAATGAGGAGGTAATTAAAATTGGACCCGATAGTTTGAATGGATTCACCACTCAGCTTAAGAATTTCACCAATGACTCCATTATTAAGCAGGTTTATTCGGATGTGAGCAAAATGGATGGGACATTTCAGCAATGCTGTCAGGAAATTGGAGTAGCGTTGAGCAAGCTCTCTTCGATTACCAAAAACACGAAGCCTGTGCTGCTGGTCACCTACATTTCAGGATTCAATCAGGCATTCATCGCATTGCCCGGGTGCCTGGGAATCGGTTTAGATATGTTTATGGGTGCGGATAGTCCTTATTACCAGGAATTGGGAATACCGGCATATATCAGAAAAGGAATGAATCCCACAAATTTACCGGCTGATGGGGTGAGGGCGTGGCTGTACAGCCTATTACCGGAGCCATCACCCGAAGGTGGTTTTCTAGATAGAATGATATTTGAGGGCAAGCTATATTATCTTTCCCAAAAACTGCTGCAAGGAATGAGTGATGAAAACAACTTTCATTATACCGAGAGCGAGGTAAAATGGTGCCTTGAACATGAGGAAGCGATGTGGAAATATCTGGCTGAGCAAAAGATACTTTTTTCATCGGATCGGTTGACTATTCGGAAATTTATGGAGGAAGCACCTTTTACCCGCGATTTCGGCAACGAATCGCCCGGAAAGCTGGGAGTATGGATCGGGTATCGTATTGTGAGCAGCTATATGAAACAAACCGGTTCCGGCATGGAGGTTTTAATTGGCAAAACCGATGCAAGAGAAATTCTGTCGCAATCGAAGTATCATCCATAAACTAAAAATTATCAACTTTGTTAACTATAAAACAAACAGGAGAAACACTATGCTTAAAAGAAATTCTATTTTTAAATGTGCCCTTTGCGGCAACACTATTGAGGTTTTAAATGTTGGCGGCGGCACCATTACCTGCTGCGGCCAGGACATGGACTTTTTAGCGGAAACTACCGCAGATACCTCATTGGAAAAACATGTTCCCTATATTCAGAAAACAACTAATGGATATCTGGTTAAAGTTGGTGAGAAACAAGATCATCCGATGCTTGACGCACACTACATTGTGTGGATAGAATTGAACACAGATCAGGGAACCTATCGTAAGTTTTTAAAACCAGGTGACAAGCCAGAAGCAGAATTTCTGACTTCCGAAACGGAAGTTGTTCTGGGTGCCAGAGAATATTGCAACTTGCACGGGTTGTGGAAAGGCTAATATAAAACCAAATATTATGATAAGTATTAAGATGCAAAGTGCTATTGATGATCAGGTTAATGCTGAAATTTGGTCAGCATACCTTTACTTATCAATGGCATCTTATTTTGAATCAAAGAGTCTGCGTGGTTTTGCGAATTGGATGAAAATTCAGTGGCAGGAAGAAGTTACCCATGCCATTAAATTTTTCGATTATGTTCATTCACGCGGTGGTAAAGTAAGTCTTAAACCGATTTCCGAAGTGCAGCTTGATTGGGCGAATCCCGTGGCTGTGTTTATTGATACACTGGAACATGAACAGCATGTAACGCAGTTAATCAATAATCTGGCCAATATTGCTGTGGAAGAAAAGGACCATGCCACTAACAGCATGCTTCAATGGTTTATTTCAGAACAAATTGAAGAGGAGGCTAATGCTGAGCAGATTATCACTCAATTGAAAATGATTGGGGACAATGGTTATGGTTTACTAATGCTGGATAAGGAACTTGCCACACGGGTATTTGTTGATTCAACAAAAGGACCAGTTCAGTAACTCTGAAGGTGGATTTTCAACCAACGATTTTCAATTATGAATACCACAAAATTCAAATGCGGCTCATGCGGCTATGTTTATGACCCGGAAACCGGAGATTTAATCTCCGGCATTCCTCCGGGTACCTCTTTTGAAGATTTATCTGATCATTGGATTTGTCCATTATGCGGAGTTTTAAAAACAGAATTTGTTGAAATCAGTGAATAATTTATGAAGGCAGTAGAGATACAAGAAGGCGTATACTGGGTTGGAGGAATAGACTGGAACCTCCGAAGTTTTCACGGGTACCTCACACAAAGGGGCTCAACTTATAATTCGTATCTGATAATAGACGAGAAAATCACCCTTATTGATACCGTAAAATCTTATCTGACAGGGGAAATGTTAGAAAGGATAAGTTCGGTTATTGATCCTTCAAAAATCGATTATATAGTTTGCAACCATGTTGAAATGGACCATTCCGGCAGTTTGCCTGAGCTGATGAAAATAGCGCCGGATGCTGCGATTTTCTGTTCGCCAAAAGGGGAAACCGGTTTACGGGAACATTACAAAGAGAATTGGAATTTTAAACCCATGGAATCAGGCACCGTTCTTAACCTGGGGAAAAGAAATCTGCATTTCATTCTGACTCCGATGGTTCATTGGCCGGATAATATGGTAGTGTATATGCCTGAAGGTAAAATAATTTTTTCCAATGATGCTTTTGGTCAGCATTTGGCCTCATCAGAGCGCTTTGATGATGAATATCCTTTAGATATTGCCATGTTGGAAGCCCGGAAGTATTATGCAAATATCGTTCTTCCTTATTCCAAACAAGTACAGAAAGTTTTGGTTGGAATCCGCAACATCGATATTGAAGTTATTGCTAATAGCCATGGAATCATCTGGCGCAAGCATGTCAAAGATATCATCAACAGTTACACCAGCTGGGCCAGTAATGAAACACGCAAAAAATCGCTGATCATCTATGACACGATGTGGCACTCCACTGAGGCAATGGCTTTGGCTATCCAGGATGCATTTGAACAAAACGGTTATGTAACATCACTTCTTTGTTTACAGAACAATCACATTTCAGATATTATGACTGAAGTAATTGATGCCGAATACATTTGCATTGGATCGCCAACTTTGAACGGACGCATGCTGCCCACCATGGCATCTTTCCTGACTTATCTTTCCGGGTTGGCTCCCAAAAACCGAAAATCGATTGTTTTTGGATCTTATGGCTGGGGTCCCAAACAGATTGAAGATATTTCAAACATTATGACTGAATCGGGATTTGAGGTAGTTGCCACGGAGAAAATAAAGTACGTACCATCGGCAGAGGACCTGCGGGCTTTGGTAGGAAGAGTATCGGAGAAGATCAAATAACAAATAACAAAAGACAAAAAACAAATAAACCCCAAAAGACAAATAGTAAAAAACACAAAAGATCCAAAAATCAACTAACAAACCTGCATACGTTAATTGATCTCCTGGGTGGTGACTTGAACAGTAACCAAGAACCAAAAGTTGAACAACCAATTATACTTTATTCATTGAAGTCGTTACTTATAATTCTTATTTGGTTGCCGCTTTCTGTGTTTTCGCAAGTACCCTTGCCAAAACCGGGACCGGTTTTCAGGGATGATTTATTACCCAAGATATGGATTAGTCTACCAAAGGATTCTTTTAAACTACTAATTGATAGTGTTTACGAAGATCTGGAGATGCAAGCACGGTTTGTGTTTAACAGTGGAACGGTGCAGGATACCGTGTCAAAAGTAGGTTTCAGTATTAGGGGTTCTGCTTCGAGGGATGCGGCAAAAAAATCGTTTAAGGTTTCGTTTAACTCCTTCAAGGGAAAGAAGTCATTTTATGGACTCGAAAAAATGAATCTTAATGCGGAAGCTGATGATCCAAGCTTAATCAGGTCGAAGCTCTGTTGGGATTTGTTCCGCACAATGGGGGTACCCGCCCCGCGTGCCAATCATGTTTTGTTGTATATCAACGAAGTCTTTCAGGGGGTTTATCTAAATATTGAGCAGGTTGACGAGGAATTTGTTGCGCTGCGTTTTGGCAATAAAGGAGGTAATTTATATAAATGCCAATGGCCGGCGGATCTTACCTATGTAAGTCAGAATCCGGATGATTATAAGGATAGTGTTAATGAAATTCTGCCTTACACTTTAAAAACCAATAAAAAGGCTAATGACTTCTCTGATATCGCCCATTTCATTGATGTTTTAAACAATACCCCAATTAAAAACCTTGAAATTGAGCTTAATAAGGTTATTAATGTGAACAACTTATTGAAAACGATTGTTTTGAATGTCTTTATTGGTGCCGGCGACGGGCCATTTTTTAATCAGAATAACTATTATTTGTATAAGAATACTTCGACCGGGAAGTTTGAGTTCATTTCTTATGATATGAATGACACTTTTGGAATCGACTTTTTCGATATTGACTGGCCCAACCAGTCTGTATACAGCTGGGCTCCTGATTCTTCAGGATTTCCGGTTTTTTATCAGGTGTTATCAGTACCAGCCTTTCGAAAGCAGTACACGCTGCTGTTTAAGGAATTGCTTAACAAGATTGAAACAGCCGGATACCTGGAACCCAGGATCAATCAACTCAAAAGTCTTTATGAGCGATACATTTCACTGGATATTAACTATAGCAAACAATTTGGCTGGAAACCAGATGATTTTCAAAAGTCATTTTACGAGAAGCTTCCCCAGGGCCATTTGAAAACCCCACTGATTCCGTATATCCACTCGCGTGCAACCTCAGCCAAAAGGCAATTATCTACCAAATAACATCTTGTTGCAACGCTATCGCTAACCAGGCCATCATCCCCATACCATGGGTGATTGCAGATTCATCAACATCGAATTCGGGATTATGAACCGGATTGTTAAAGATTCCACCCCCGGTCCCCAGCCGGTAAAACACTGCCGGAAACCGCTGAGCGTATCGTGAGAAGTCTTCACCAGTCATACGCAGAGGCAATTCACTAACCCTATCGGCGCCTGCAAAGTCAATAGCCAGCCTGGATAATTTTTGAGTGAGTGCATTATCATTTTTCAAGGCAGGATATCCGGAGGTGATTCGACAATTTAGGGTGGCTCCCATGGAAGAGGCTATAGCTGTTGCCATTTTTTGTATTTCGGTAAGCGCGATTTCTCTCCAGGGCTCGTCCATTATCCGAAAGGTTCCTTCCAGTTTGGCGGTTGAAGGAATGACATTGGTTGATCCTTGTGCGTCAAATTTACCGAATGAGAGAACCGATGGTATGCCTGCAGGTATTTTCCGGCTAACGATCTGCTGAAGAGCAACAACTATGTGACTGCCAATCAATACCGGATCAATCAGTTTGTGTGGTAGTGCCCCATGCCCCCCCACTCCATTAACTTCCATATAAATCTCATCGGTTGAGGCCATATAGTTACCCTCACGAAAGCCAAACATGCCGGATGGGAGTTCAGGATATACATGCTGGGCAATAATATAATCGGGTTCCGGATTATCGAGTAACCCGGAGTCGAGGATTTTTTTTGCGCCTCCGGGAAGCATCTCTTCGCCAGGCTGAAAAATGAACCTGATGCTTCCTCTAAGTTCATCTTTTAACAAGGAGAGAATCCGTAGGGTACCCAGGAGAGATGCGGTATGAACATCATGTCCGCATGCATGCATAACCCCGTTATTTTTTGATCGGTAATCGCAAGTATTTCTCTCAACAATTGGCAATGCATCAATATCGGCACGCAGAACCAGGTATTTGCCAGCCCGTTTCCCTTGAATTAAACCAGTGACCCCTGTTTCTGTAATCCGTTTATGGCTTATTCCCCAGCCATCGAGTATATGTTCAATGTACTTTGCAGTCTCAAATTCTTTGAAAGACAATTCAGGGTTTGCATGCAGATTTCTCCGGATACTGATCACTTCATCGGAAAAGCGGATAGCCAGATCTTTGATTATTTCCCTTAGAGTGTCCATAGTTGGTTTTTAGAAATCCAGACTAAGGGAAAGGTAGAACACCCTTGGGAGAAGCACATAGTTTTCAATGCCCCAAGCCCAGTCGGCCCTGATAAAGTATCCCATTAAACGGCTCCTTAAGCCAAACCCAAAGCCCGATACAATAGGTTCATTGCCTTTATCGATGACAATTACGAGTGGCCCGTTTTTAATCACTTTACGATTCAGGTGGTTTCTTTTATCCCAGGGAGTAGGTCCGCTCCACGCAGAGCCAATATCGAAAAATCCTACAATCTGGAAATTGTTTAGAAAGTCGGAATTGATTGGTTTATTGGCAAAATATCGAAAAATCGGCCAACGGAGTTCTGAATTGAATACAGCAAAACTGTTACCATTGCGGATATTTTGCGAAAAGCCTCTCATATTTGTCGCAAGTGTTTGATAAACAAAATTTTGAGTAGTATCAATCGGAACGCTGCTATCAAAAGTTTGAACCGTTCGGGAAAGGTTGGTCCAGTTATCCACACCACCAAGATAGTATATCAGTCTGCTGCCGCCAAAGGAGGTGCTAATGGCAAAACGGTTGGCCCAGATCAAAGTACGGTGAATAGGCTGATAGTGCCTGAAGTCGGCCCCTACAACAAAAACATCCGACCAATTACCGTTGACTTGCTGATAGTATTCACCGAAGATTTTGTATCTCATCCCTTCATAAAGGTTGAGGGTTATCATCCGGGTATTATCAAAAATATACTCCAATTTTAACCCTGACCAGTACTTGATCGTTCCCTTCTTATTCATGTTCTGCTGGTCGGTAGATAGATAATTATAGCTATCGATTCTACCATTCAGAGTAGCCCTGAGCGCATTTACCTGGCTGAACGGATATTTTAGGATGTAGAAAAGTTCCTGTGTAGTTGCCTTAACAACAGAATAATAATCTTGTGTAGGAGTTTGGTAAACCTGCCGGTGAAAAATGATTTCCTTGTCCAGACGTTTCTTCAGATTTTCAAAGCTCAACAGGTACTCATTGCTTTCAAAGTCGGCTCCAAACCGAACGCCTCCAATTAGTTTAAAATCTTCGAAAAGATCCTGGGTACCCACTTTAAACAGCATATTAAACCCGGGGTTGTAATAAACCGCACTTCCGGTAAACGATTGGTATGACGAATTGAGGAAGGTAAAATCAACTTGTGAGGCCAGATAATTAATATAGAAGGCAGTTTGATAAATTCGAAGAGGAGGAACATTAAAAGCGCGTCCGGTGACAGGATCCTTAGTGCCAATTTCGGGAAGTTTCCTTGGAGCCGATGCAACCTGAGGGGCATTTCGCTCCGCTTCAAACACATAATTATTAATGTTTACACCTGATTTTTGAGAAACACTATCAGAGGCAAGAGTCAGAGGGCGCCGGGGTATAGCAGGAGTTACCGGAGCAGCAGGCGTGGAAGAGGCTGCTGAGGAAATACTATCCCGGCGAGCAAGATCGCGCGATAATCTGGTGCGGAAACTGCTTACGGGTAAAAGGGTACCAGAAGGTAGATTC
>CAIXKO010000789.1 GCA_903919925.1 uncultured Bacteroidota bacterium
CGTAAAGGTTGTTTTCCTTAACGGTAAACCGGATGTCCTGGCCTGTGTAAACCATATCGTTCTTCTCGTTGAACTCCCCGCCTTTCTGAAGCTTTGTAGGGCCCTCACCAGGAGTTACCCAGCTGGTGGTTCCATAAATCGCTTCCCCATTGATCCGCAGCCAATCTCCCATGGCCAGCAATCGCTCCTTTGCCTGATCGGGAATAGATCCATCAGGCTTGGGACCAACATTAAGCAGCAGGTATCCATTCTTGCTGACCCGGTCAATCAGGTTATCAATAAGATTATCGGCCGTTTTAAATCCCAGGCCCTTCACATATCCCCATCCCTGGCCGTCATCAATCGAAGTGTCGGTAATCCACTCGTAATAAGTTAGTTCAGCTTCCTGACCCAGTTCCAGATCGAGCAAGCCGGCTCCGGGCGGCAAATCATGCCCCTTATAACTGACCACCACTTCTTTTCCATTCTTAATAGCCCAATTGTAGTAATAAGCTAACATTTCCTGTTTGTATGAGTCGGTAACCAATTCAAAACCGAAATCAAACCAAACGAAATCAGGAGCATATTTATCTATAACCTCGATGATCTTACCTTTCCATTGGTCAAGAAAAGCTTTCGACGGCAAGGCTCCTACTTCATGAATCGGGCCGTAAAGACTTGAATATCGGGGATCACCGCAATCATAGCGTTTGTCCCAGGTTGGGAAATAAAACCAATTTTCAGCGTGATGAAAGGCCGTGACGAATTTCATTCCATGCTTTTTAATCGATACAGCAAGCTCTCCGACCACATCCCGTTTGGGCCCCATTTTAGCCGCATTCCAGTCCGAATACCGCGTATCCCACATCGGGAAACCATCGTGATGTTCGGCTACCGGACCGGCAAACCTGGCACCCGACTTCTCAAACAAATCGGCCCACTCATCAGCATTGAATTTCTCACCGGTAAACATCGGAATAAATTCTTTGTAGCCAAATTTTTCAAGTGGCCCATAAGTCGCCTCGTGGTATTTCCGTTGCGGACTATCGGGTTTTGTATACACCTGATTGGCATACCAGGTACCGTTCGGTCCCTGAGCCGGTACGGAATAAATTCCCCAATGGGTATAAATGCCAAATTTGGCATCACGAAGCCATTGTGGAGTTTGCCATTTCTTCAAAGAATTCCAGTTTGGCTCATAAACGTTCTGTGCATTGATTGTAACTGGCATTAAAATGGCCAGTGGTGCCATCAGTAAATAAACAATCAAACTTAATAACTTATTCTTATTCATATAGTTAAATATTACTTCCGCTCTGCAATCTTCTTCAATGCCTCTCCCAGGCACTCTATCTCATCCATTGTATTGTAATGAACCGCGCCCACCCGCACCATGCCGCCCTGGTCCTCCAAACCGAGCCGCTCGGTTACATTGATGGCGTAATAGTTTCCATCCCAAACATAAATTCCCTGATCTGCAAGGTGCTTAGCCACCTTATGCGGGTGAAGATTATTCAGGCGGAAAGAAAAAGTAGCCACGCGCTCATCCAATCGATTCGGATCGGTGATACCAAAAATCTTTATTCCGGGAACTTCCCCGAGGGTAGCCAGGAGCTTCCGGTTTAGTTCAAACTCATACGCCCGGATGGCAGACATGGCTAGTTTCAGGTTCAGCGCACGCCCTGAATATCCGTTCCCTGCGAACCCCGCGGAATGTTCTCCACCATACTCTTTTCCCACCCAGTCAAAGTATTCAATTGCTCCCAGCACACCAGCAATACCTTCATGGTTTTGTGTGCCGGTTTCAAATTTTCCCGGAAGTTTATTGGTGGCCGGCCTTACTTTATAGGCAAACAGGTTCTCCAGTAATTCGTGCTTCCCGTAAAGCATTCCCGCATGAGTGCCAAAAAACTTATATGCCGATGAAACAAGAAAATCACAATCCAACTTTTGCACATCAATTGGTCCATGCGGCGCATATTGGACTGCATCAATGTAAACCAGCGTTCCGGCAGCATGGGCCATCTCAATGATCTTTTGAACGGGATTGATCGTTCCGAGCGAGTTTGAAGCATATCCTACTGCCAAAAGGCGCGGTTTCCGCTCAAGCGCTCTCTCTAAATCATCCAAATTCAATGTGCCGTCGTCCTCATTAAAATCCACCCAATTGACTTTAACACCCCGATCCTCTGCGGCTAATACCCACGGAGTTATATTGGCATCATGATCAAGCCGTGTAACCACAATCTCATCCCCGTCCTTCCATTCCCGCGAAATGGAACGACTGATATGAAGGGTTAGGGTGGTCATGTTATTGCCAAAGATTATCTCGTCAGGAGATGATGCATGGTAGAAATCAGCCATTGCACGATGAGCTTCGTCTAATATGGCGTCTGATGCTATGCTGGTGGCAAAAACGCCCTCGTGATTGGCATTGCACTCCAGCAAATAGTTGTTCATGCGTTCGAGGGAATGTTTTGCTATTTGAGTACCGCCGGGGTTATCAAAAAATATTGCAGAGCGATGGAGAGCCGGAAATTGATCGCGGATTGTAGAAATATTAAAAGCCATATTATAAAGGGAATTTTGAGAAACTAAAATCAATTTATATGAACCAATTGCAAAGATCTGAAATACATCAGGTAATGATCAAGCTTATTCTCTGGAAATAGCTTGAAAATTGTCGTTCCTTTTTCAGATATCCGAATTTGCCCGATATTTTCCGTCTTGTATTCGTACCAGCCCGTGCTTGATTTCACCATACTGGTAATACTTTCTCTACCGGCGCTTATCCGGTAGCCGCAGTTTTCCCATCCGGGTATGGCTGCATAGGTAATGGAAACCTCATACACTCCCGGATTTGTGATATTTACATACCATTCAATCACATCTTCAGGTCCTTCCATTTTTGAAATGTGGAACTGGCCCTCTTCCCCTTTTCGGTTAAATCGTTTTACCGCTTTGCCGCGGGTGGAGGCGGTCAGAAAATCCAGAGCAACCGGTTCACTGCCCTTCTGTTGAACCACCAGGGGGGCAATATCTGGCACACCGGCAATTTGCAAAACCACAACAGAATTAATCGTATCGGGCGGGGATTCAGGCAAAGAGATCCGATATTCACCATCTTC
>CAIXKO010000790.1 GCA_903919925.1 uncultured Bacteroidota bacterium
ATAATCTGATTTATCCCAACTTTTTTATTATCCCAACTTTTTCCCTAACAGACAGATATAGAATGTGTAGCTAAAGAAAAGTTGGGATAATATTAAGTGATTATTCATCCTATGGTCTAGTAAAACCAAATAGGTTTGCCAGGCCTCTGTTTTTTTCAAGCTTCCATTTCTTTGGTATTGCACTGGTAGCTTCATCTTCCAAAGTAGCAAGCGCCCTCATCTGCTGTTCGGTGGTGATATCCTGATAAACCATCGTGGTTTCTATACTTTCATGCCCGAGCAGTTTACTGATTTCTACGATGTTTATGCCGTCTTCCAACCAATGACAAGCCTTTGCATGTCTCCATTGGTGACTATGAAGATCTATTGGAACATCACAACAGGTCTCATGAGCTTTAGATGCGTAGATTTTCAGGCGTTTCCGAATAGCTTCTTGTGACAGTTTGGATTTTTGTCCGTGCCAAGAAGAGTAAAACAGGTAATCATTAGGATCAGGTTTTGCACCATGGAACACCTTAATATATTTCTGTAGGGTATCAACTAATCCGGACATCAGGTAGGCAGTCCTTATTTTACTTCCTTTTCCAAGGATGGTTGCATAAGGTTGATCCGTGCTTAGCTTTAAGCTGTTGATTTTTAATGATAAAACTTCATCGATGCGAGTAGCTGTACCATATTCAAAAGACATAATAGCGATGTCGCGTAAACCGACCTTACTTGATGAATCCGGTATAGCAAGTATTGCTCTAACTGCATCCTTTGTCATCCCATGCACCTTTGACTTTGGTTCCCTAAGCCGCTTGACTGATGCAGCTGCTTCCAGATAGAACACTTTATATATGGCATTTCTGGTTCCTATATATTTCAGCAGGCACTTAATAGCAGCCAGCCTGTTGTTACAGGTCTTATTGCTACAGTTTCTTTCCTGCTTGAGCCAGATAAGCCAGCCATCCAGGCAAGACACAGAGAAACACTCTGCATTCAACGTCTTATCGGTTATTCCTTTATCTATCAGATAATTGACATAGAGGTTTACGGATGTTCTATAGCCTCTTACCGTATGTGGGCTATTCGTTCGTAAAGTCGGTATATACACATTAATCCAGTCAAACGTCAATCGTGCTATCTCTATGGCTTGGCATTCATTGTTCTTCTTGCTCATAATCAGGTAATTTTGGAAGGAGATTATTAAACGATTCTTCTGTCAGGCTTCTAATCTTATCTGCAAGCGCAGGAGACAGATTAAAATAGCCATAGGTGCTGCTTACATGCCTGTGCCCCATGGTCCTGCTGAGATACAGAAGCTTATCGTGAAGTTCAAAACCGAGTCCTTTCCATCTGGTCACATTGGCAACAGCATAATTGCTTCTTAAATCATACAGACGGGCAGGTGCTTTACTGACTTCTTTCCATATAATACGGAAGTGGTATTCGGCCCAGGCCGGACGGTGAAAACAATCATTCTTGTTTGGGAACAAGTAAGTACGGTCAGGCATGACTTTAGCCACGTACTCGTCATATCTTTCGAGGAGTTTCAACATGCTCCCATGTAACGCAACACGATGCTGATCAGCGCCCTTAGACTGGTTGATATTGATTACGCCTTCAGTCAGATTAACATCAGACCGCTTAAGCCATCTGGCTTCATTGGTCCGCATACCTGTACTCAGTAAAAGGCGGTAATATACAGGCAGTTCTAACTTGTTTAGTTTATTGGTGATGCAATCCTGATAGTTGAAAGCATTTAAGACATGTTTGTCACACGTTTGAAAGAACCCGATTAGCTCATCTTTTGTAAAAGCATGAGGAACATAGGTGCATGGCTTTTGAGAAGGTACCTTGGGAGGTGCTGTTTCTGTCCAACCTTTCTTCTGTGCATATTTCACAAAATTGGAAATTACTGTAACGCGGTATTTGCATGAGTTTCCATTTTCAGTCGGGCGTTCATTGCACCACTCAAGCATTTCCTCTGTCAAGGCTGATGCATTTGGGAACTGATCTGCACAGTGATTATCAAAGTAGTGAAGGTTTTCCTCGTATGACTGGCACCATCTTTTGGAGGCTCTCTTGCTGTAAACAAACTCTTCAAATTGTTTAGCCAAGCATGAACGGAACGGCCTTTTCATAATTCAAACACCTCCTTCGCTACTGGGTAATCTTCTATGCCAAGGCTGCATTCGCGCAAGTGCTCAAGGTCTGCATCCACATAGGGATTAATGGACTCCGGTGATTTATGTCCCAATATGGAACTGATAACTGGTGATGGAACCCGATTTCCAAGTAGCGCTGTGGCCAAATGATGTCGGAAAATACGAACGCCTGTTCTGCCACCATCCTTGCGCACACCGGCTTCGTTAAATACGTTTTTCAAGTGATTCCATGCGGTGGGGATTTTGTTGTGGGGCCTACCCCCATTAACAAAAATGATCCCTTCCTTTGACTTGGGACGTTCATAAATGAGATAATCCCAGATTGCATTACCGACTACTGCGCTCATTGGCAATGTCAGTTCAACACCGGTTTTAGATTGAATAAAATGAATCGTTTCTTTCTCCCAGTCTATATTTTCTGGTGTCAGAGATAAAATATCAGTTCCACGAAGCCCGGTATAGTAGGCAAGGGTTGCAATCGCCTTGTCCAGCAACGTCAGCTGCGAGTTCTCTTCCTCGAGCCAGGTCCGGAACTTTTCGGACTCTAAATGAGTTAGATATGGATAGTTTGGATAACTCTTAGGCACAGAAGGGAATAATGATAGTAGCTTCCTGACAGGTTCACCATATAATGGGATTATGGTCTTCAAGACCGGCGTAATCTTGTCTTTATAGGCTTTGCCTCGGATGATTTTTTCTCCGTCAAAGAAGAAGTCAAGAACCTGCCTTTCTGTAACCTCTGTAATTGATTGTTTTCCTGCATTTTGCAAATGCAACAAAAAAAGGATTCCAGCCCGACGTTCTGTATAGATAGCTTGATCGACTTTGCTCCCTAACCTGGCTGTCTGTTCATAGTGATCTATAATTGATTTATATTCATCATTCAGCAAATCATAACTCTTAGCCGGTGCTAGAAAACCATGATATTGATTGTGCTGTGGATATATGCCCTCTAAATCAAATCTCTTCACACAGCCAAGGATTGACTTCAGAGTTTTGCGAACCGGGGCAACTTCGTCATACCTGCGTTGCTCAACCTCACGCCAATAGAGTTGTTCATAAGAATCAATCTCTGGAGATGAACCTTTATTCAGAGCCAGTTTAATACACCGGCTCATCCATAGAATATGGCATCGGCTGTACCCATTATCACGAAGATATTTAAGTAGTAATGGGTAATGTTCTTGTAAATTACTTACGTCCATAGTTATTTTGATTTAAGACGTACGTAATTTACGTAGTTATTATCCCAACTTTTCCTTAGCTACACATTCTGTATCTGTTTGTTAGGAAAAAGGTTGGGATAATAAAAAAGTTGGGATAAATGGCATTGTTGTCCAGAGCATAGTCGTGCCGGAGGATATAATTGCAGAGGGCACTATATTCCCCCAATGTATATTTTACTGCCTTGGCAAGAGGACTCTCGGGCAGCGTTTGCGGATC
>CAIXKO010000791.1 GCA_903919925.1 uncultured Bacteroidota bacterium
CGTGCATCAAAGTTTTCCTGCAAGGCACGTAAAAACCAGCGCTTGTACTGACCCGGATTCCAACTTCTGGCCAAAAACGATTTCCAGGACCGGTCGGTCAGCAAATCGTTTCCATTTATGTTGATCTTCATTAAAAATCCGGGCATGCCAAGCGGGCTGGTGCCATCACCAATTCCATAGAAAAGCACCTGACAACCAATTACATTCTTGCCAGGTACCAGGTATTTGCTGATGTCAACCGGGTCAGCTTCCTGCCATCTCGGATCAGCTGGAGCGGGCCCCCATTGAACACGCTGCCCGTTTACAAAAAGCTGGTAACGGCTGTCCGCGATAACCCATCCCTTTGCCATAACTTGCCCCTCTTCAATATTGATTTCCCGGCGAAAAAGAATAAAGGTGTTCTGTAAAGTTCTTTCTGACGGGTACCATATCCATTTAGCGGGGGAAAGGTCTAATTCCTTGGCTTGGAGTTCACTAATAAGCATTGCCTGAAAAAGCAGCAGCAAAAACAATCCTGTTTTTTTCATCGTTTTATGTTTTGCGGGTGTTTTATCCCCATAGTGGACCTCGTTCAGCCTAACTTTTGCAAAGCTTCCAATTGCTCTTTATTCAGTCCTCCGGCAGTAAAAGCAGAAATACCATTCCCGCCTGCTTTTTTTATTTGATGCATGGTTTTAGCTAAAACTTCAGGAGTAAATGTTTTTGGATTCACCATGATTCCCGCGGAAACGGGTATCGATGGGTTGACTTCTTTTCGGATCTCCTTGATACATTCCCCGATCCAATCCGTTGGTTTGAGGTAATACTCATGATAAAGCATTGGGAGATAGGCGTCGAGGTTAAATCTTGACCAATCCTGCCGAACCATTCTACGCGACATTTCCGGAGTGGGGAAAACCGCAGCAGTAATAATAGATCCCTTGATATGGATGGCTTTGGCAAGTTCTTGCACCACATGAACCAGCTGATCGAGCCGGAACTGGTGCCAGGTTTGGTCCGAAGATGGATCCTTCTGGTCTAAAGGATCATATCCGTTTTTTTCCTTAAAGATTCCCCGGCAAAGCGGGCAATAACAATAATCAAATTCGGGCATCTCAAAGTCCTGAACCAGGTTATACCTGGGAAGCAAGGCCACCGGCAGGTAAATATCGCAATACCGCACATAATCAAGGTGAACACCATTAATGCCGGGAATATCTGCAATTGCAGAATAATCCTTGATCAGAAGATCTTTTACTTCAGGCCGCGATGGGCAAAGCCAACGGTAATAGTGAACATAAGGCGGTTTATCAACCACCGATTGGCCCAGCCGGTTTACAGTATACCATTCAGGATGATCATTCATATATTCACCCCTGTTCATGGTCCATCGCCAGGCATGAACCTGCATACCGGATTGCTTGCCAAGAGGGCCAATCTTTTCATACAATTTGTTGCTGCCATTAATCAGCAGTCCGCCGATATTTGCACTTAACAATTTGTCAAATAGTTCTTTCCACTCATTTACCGTGGTATGGTCAGACCCATCCATCCAGCCCCAATTGCCAGGCATTACGGGATTGCCGGAAATGACTGACGGGAATGACGATGCTAATGTTATACCTGCAATGCCGAACAGGGATGCCTTAAGAAAATCTATACGATTCATGGTTTGATGAACAAAAGAATTTTGGGTACTAAAATGATCAATCCCACTATGGCTGCCGCAATGGCCGAAACCAATACCGCCGCCGCAGCAATATCCTTGATTTTACCGATTCCATCATCATGTTCCGGAGATAACCGGTCGGCCAATCGTTCGATGGCTGAATTGATCAGTTCCGCAGTAAGGACGATTCCGATACTTATCACTATCAGAGCCCATTCCACAATCGAAAGCTTCAAAACAAAGCATACCGGTAGGAGCACTGAAACAATACCCAGATGTATCCAGGAGTTGTGTTCATCACGGATCATCCACCTAAAACCCTGAAAAGCATATTTGAAGCTGCGTAATCTGGCTGGTATGGAGAATTTCCGGGATTTCATGTGATACAAAATTTCAATATCTTTACAAAAATGGCATTATAATCTGAAAATCTACCCTCCCATGGCTCGCATCATTCTTTACTTTATTGTGGCTCCGATGGTCATCGTTTTATTATCGTGTTCTTCTTCAAATTCAAACGGACCGGCTCCGGAAAACAATTTGAAATTTCAAACCCTTGCTCAATCCTGGGACGAAGGATTGCCCTTAGGTAACGGCTGGTTGGGTGCGCTGGTTTGGCAAAAAGGTGAAGCCTTGCGCTTTTCTATCGATCGTGCCGATTTGTGGGATCTCAGGCCGGTACCGGAGCTCAGTTTGCCTGAATGGAACTTTAAATGGGTGATGCAGAAATGGTTAGAAAACGATTACGGTAAAGTCCAGGAGCTTTTTGATTACCGCGCTTATGACCAGGCGGCAACACCAACAAAAATTCCGGGCGCAGCCATTGAGTTTACCTGGAAAAAAGCAAGCCAGCCGGCTAAAACGGAATTAAATCTCGCCGATGCTACTGCAAATGTTGCCTGGCCCAACGGAGTGCGTTTACAGGTGTTTGTGCATGCAACCAGGCCTTTGGGCTATTTCCGCTTCACCAATATTCCAAGGGAGTTTGCATTGAAGTTGGTGCCTCCGGTTTATCAGGATAAAAACGCTGCCGGGAAAATTGATCCCGTTGGTGGTCAGGACCTACGCAGATTGGGCTATACCCAGGGAAAAGTGGAGGAATTGGAAGGTAAGCTGGTTTACCGGCAGCAGGGTGCTCTGGGCTTTTATTACATTGTAGCCGTGCAGTGGGTGAAGCAGGGAAGTACAATCACAGGGAACTGGTCCGTTTCTTCTTCCCTTTCTGATCACAAGGGACTGCCCGATGCAATAAATGTTACTGCTTCGGCTCCTGGCTTTTCCAGGGCTTTGCTGGAGCATAAGGACTGGTGGCATGATTTCTGGTCGAAATCCGATATCCAGGTGCCCGATACCATTCTTCAGAAGCAATGGTATTTGGAGCAGTATAAGTTTGGATC
>CAIXKO010000792.1 GCA_903919925.1 uncultured Bacteroidota bacterium
CTCAGGGAATCATACAATTACTTGGCGGTGAAATTCGCGCGGAGTCGAAAAAGGATGTCGGTTCCATTTTTATCTTTACCCTACCCTATCCTGGGTTTATCGCCACAACCCCAATATCAGCCCCTTAAGAACAAAAGCAATGGTTACATAACCCCAATTGATCAGCATTAACCTCCATCCCCTCATTTCAAAGAGGCTCAGGATTCCGATAGCCATAGAGGCCCAACCAAATCCAGCCAAGGCGGAATACATCAGATAGTCGCTGAATTTCATAGATGGATCACCCAAAAAGAAGGCGAGGTTGTACGTAATTACCAACGAGAAGATGAATGTAAGGCCATATTTGACCAAAGGATTATCCTTTTTCATTTTCTCCTCGGTAATTCCTGTTTCCCTCATCCAAACTTTTACAAAAAGCAGCGGGGAATACCACAGGGCTCCAACAACAAAGTCTGACAAAGCAGCAGCAAAAACAGCTAAATGATTGATTGCAACGTTTTCCATAAAGCAGGATTTAAGTTATTTACAGCTGTTAATACAATTGCCGTGGATGAAAGTTTAAAGCAATTGCTCAGGGCTAAATCAGCCCGCTGCGTTCCAGTAGTGCTTCCGGATCAGGTTCCTGTCCGCGAAAACGGATATAAAGCTCCATCGGATGTTCGCTGCCTCCTTTTTCGAGTACATTTTTTCTAAAGGATGCTGCAACCTCCCGGTTAAAGATTCCTTTTTTACTAAAGAGAGCAAAGGCATCGGCATCCAGCACTTCAGCCCACTTATAGCCATAGTATCCAGCGGCGTAACCGCCCGCAAAAATATGGCTGAATCCCGTGCTGACAGAGCTTCCGGGTATTTTTCGAAATAGCTGGGTATCATCCATGGCCAATTTTTCAAATGCCACAGGATCACCATCGAAAGGCTCAGATAAAGTATGCCAGGCTATGTCGAGAAAACCAAAGCTCAGCTGGCGCTCAAAGGCATATCCTTCCAGAAAATTCTTTGACTCGATCAAACGGTCAATTAACTCTGCCGGAATCTTTTCACCCGTTTCATAATGGGTGGCAAATTGGTCGAGCCACTCTTTTTCCAGAGCCCAATTTTCCATCAGCTGGCTGGGCAGCTCCACAAAATCCCGATATACGTTGGTACCCGATACCGATGGGAAAGTGCACTGCGAGAGCATTCCATGCAAGGCATGGCCAAACTCATGAAGAAAAGTAGTTACCTCATCAAAGGTTAACAGTGATGGTTTTGTTGATGTTGGTTTCGAGAAATTGCAAACCAGCGAAACGTGCGGACGAACCAACTGGTTAAGGAGATTCGACTGTCCGCGGAAATCGGTCATCCATGCCCCACCCTGCTTACCTGGCCGTGGAAAAAAATCGAGATAGAGGAGAGAAAGGAATTCCCCGCTTTCGGTTTTTACCTCATAAGTCTTAACATCGGGATGGTAAACGGGAATTCCGCTTATTGGTTCAAAATGCAACCCGTACAATTGATCCGCCAGCGAAAAAATGCCACCGATCACATTATCCAGCTTAAAATAGGGCTTTAACAGCTCTTCCCGGAAGTTATATTTCTTTTGGCGGAGCTTTTCGGCATAGTAGCTCCAATCCCATGATTCCAGATCAAAATCCACGCCTTCGGATCTTGAAAAATCAACCACTTCATCCAGCTCGGTTTTTGCTGCCATTTTTGAATGCAGGTGAATATCCTTCAAAAAGGTCAGCACTTTAGCAGGTGAACCTGCCATGCTCTCCTTCAATAGGTATGTTGCATAATCGGGGTCATTCATTAACTGAGCCTGTTCGGTCCGCAGATTTACGATTTCCCGTATAAGGCTTTTGTTATCATGGTCATTCCCCTGGTTTCCACGCGCCCCGAAAGCGGTTGCCATCTTTTCACGCAGGTCCCTCCGATCGGAATATTTCATAAATGGAACATAGGAAGGAGCATGCAAAGTAAAAACCCATCCATCTAATTTGCGGCTTAAGGCTTCCTGAGCGGCAGCTTCCCTTACAAAATCAGGTAAACCGGAGAGGTCTTCCACCTGGTTCAGGTGAAGAGAAAATTCATTGGTTTCAGCCAGCACATGATCGGCAAACTGAAGGGTGAGTGTCGATAA
>CAIXKO010000793.1 GCA_903919925.1 uncultured Bacteroidota bacterium
CCTGGCCACCTCAACCGAGGGCGAATTGCCCAACCTGTGGAGCCTGTACCGATGGCACTTGCAGGATCCAATTTGCTTTGAAAAGGATTTAAAAGTAACTATTCAGTCCCTGGGATGGGGATCAGATGGAAAATACCGGCTGCTGGACGATGATATCGCATCTGTTGCCTACTGGTATCAAACAGAACCACATAATGTTTTTCCTGCTCTGCTTCCTCCTGACCAGCGCAAACCGGCAAAATAGATAAAGTAAGATGGTCAATAAAATGGCCCTCTGCGGTTCTTTGGTGCCTTCTTTGCGAACTTTACGGTAAAAATAATTTTTAAACGCAGAGAACGCAAAGGTTTTCGCAGTGAACCGCAGAGAGATTCGTGTCATCGATGCCTTCTTTCAGCTGGCAGTTTTCTGCTTTTTTGCGGCATCCATTTCAAGAGTCTTATGAGAAATGAATTTTGCCGGAAAGTAATCAGATTGTCGCTCGCTTTTGTAATTTAGGAACTCAATAATTCGCCGGCATGAGCAAAAAAACAATCCTTTTCTTCGTTCTAATCCTTCTTTTTAAAGCACCGATCCTACCGGGTAAAGTAATACCCGTTACCGATAAAAACATACAGGCAGGTCTTTCAGCCTGCAATTGGGTACGCAAGAATTCATATATCAGTTCATCGGTATGTGGTGCCTCTTTGATAGTTAGATTTAAAGGAACCAGCCAGGTGGCTTTGCAGGTTGATACTGATCATCTCATATTTGAGGCTCCCGGGCGCTATCCAATAATCGCCTGGACAGTTAATGGGGGTGAAGTTCAAACCCATCAGCTGGCCGCTGACGATATATTGATTCTATTGTCCTCTGGCATAGATGATCCGGTTATCGATTTGTATATCAAGGGGATGTCACCCATGGAGGATCGGTTTGCCGGCGATCTGCCTCCCAATTCTGTTAAAATAGAGGGATTTATTGTTGATGAGGATGGTTGTACTGGCAAACTGAAGTTGCCGCGGAAAATTTGGCTTACTATCGGCGATTCCATCCTATCGGGCGATGGCGCAGCATTGGCGAAGGATCAGGGGAGGCCGGCTGATGACTTATGGTCAGCATCGGATGACTCGCGTGCCAGCTATGGTTATCTGTTAGCTAAGCACTTTGGTTACCGAGAATCGCGCCTGGCCTTTGGAGGATATGATTGGGGCGGAGGAATGGCTGGTGTGCCCTCCGTGAAGGTATTAGTTGACAGCATAACTTCAACAGTTGGCCGGTTGACACACAATGAATTAAACCCGGTACCGGATGTGGTACTCATTAACCTTGGCGAAAATGGAGCCCCCAGTGATCAGGAGGTGATCCTGGCTTTGGCTAAAATTCGCATCCGTACAGGCACTGATTGCAAAATAATCGTGATGATTCCTGTTTCAGGACGTGCAAAAAAGGAAGTATCCAGAGCTTTCAATTTTTATGTAAAATCAACCGGCGACAAAAACGCGTACCTGGTTGATTTGGGATCTGTTTCGTTTGATACCTGCGATGGTCAGCATCCGGTAGCGTCCGGCCATCAATCGATTTATCGGGCTGCAATACAGCCAATTACCTTAATTCTCAAATAGAACTTTATGAAAATTGGTCCATTCTATACCGATCGGAATTTTGTCATTATCATTTTAACTGCAGTATTTTTCTTTCCTTTTACTGCCTTCAGCCAGTTAAGTACTGATCAGCAAAAGGCAATTCCCCCTGATACTATTTCACTGTGGAACGGTCATTCCCCGATTGGAGATGGAAAGTTTTCTGCCGAAAAGGCTTCTATCACAGTACATTTGCCTGCAAATCCCAATGGTGCCGCAGTGATTATTTGTCCTGGAGGCGGATATGGTGGTCTGGTTACCGGTCCCGAGGGTCATGGTATTGCTGAATGGCTGAATCAGCGTGGAATTGCAGGAATTGTGCTGGAATACCGCCTGCCGAAAGGAAACTCAAACCTGCCGCTCCTTGATGCGCAACAAGCGATAAGGATGGTTAAGTTAAGGGCCGGTGATTGGAATATTGATCCGCAAAAGATCGGTATTATCGGTTTTTCGGCAGGGGGACACCTGGCATCCACAGCTGCAACTCATTTCGATTCAGGCGATCAACAGGCGGCTGATCCGGTTGCCCGAATGAGTTCCAGACCCGATTTTGCTATCCTCATCTATCCTGTTATATCCATGGGACCCCTAACCCACAGTGGTTCAAAGAGAAATTTGCTCGGGCCAGATCCATCACCTGAATTGGTTAACCGATTCTCGAATGAGAAACAAGTAACCAGCCATACTCCTCCAACTTTTATGGCTCATGCTCAGGACGATGGAACGGTTTCACCCGAAAATAGCCAGCTTCTTTATGATGCCCTCATGGCACACGGAGTGCCGGCCAGGTACTTGAAACTGCCATATGGCGGACATGGCTTAAATGGTTACAAAGGGCCGATGTGGGATGAATGGCAGGCAAAATCGCTTCTTTGGCTGGTCGAAAATAAAATCATTCCTCCTATACCGATCCTACTTCGCGTAAGTACCGCCGGCGAGCTGATCTCACCATTGCTTTTCGGTCATAATCTGGAAGTTACGCGTAAAGGTATCTGGAGTGGGTTAAGTGCCGAGATGGTGGCAAACCGGAAATTTGCTGCCGTTACCGGTGATCTGCCAAAAAGATGGGTTATCGTTGGAGACTCAGCATCCGTAATGATCGATACAACAGTGGTTTATGTAGGGAAGCGCTCAACCCGCGTAACGGTGGAGCAAAACAATAAACCATCTGGTATTTTTCAACAGCAGGAACAACTTGCATTTCAAAAAGATAAAAGCTTCGGAATTCGTGTTTGGGTGAAAACGGTGACCATGAGGAGTTTAGTTATTCACCTCACCGGGGATAGCCCAAAACCATTTTTTGAAACATCTCTTCCATGTAAACCTGGTGATTGGCAGTTGGTTACAGTTAATTTTAAGTCTGTGTCCACCCAATCAAACTGTAGCATTGAGATTACCAGCCGCGACCAGGGCACGTTTTGGATTGGAGCCGTTTCTGTTTTGCCTGCCGATGCTTTTCACGGAATGCGGCGTGATGTGATTGGATTGCTCAAGTTGATCAAGCCCGGAATACTGCGCTTTCCCGGTGGATGTTACGCTGAATTCTATAATTGGCAGGATGGATTACTGACTGCAGATAAAAGACCCCCAATTGGAAATACAGGGTTGAATTTTCTTTTCCGGGATACCGATGATACAGATAATCAAGAAATTGGGATTGATGAGTTTATCGCCCTGTGCCGTGAGATTGGTTGCCAGCCGGCCATTACCACCCGTTTGAGCGATAATACCGCGGCGGATGCTGCTGCCTGGGTAGAATACTGCAACGGTGATGCTTCATCACCGTGGGGTAAAGCCAGGGTCGATCGCGGTTATAAGAAACCTTACCAGGTGGAGTGGTGGTTTGTTGGTAATGAAATCGCTTATTTTGGACGTGGGTATGTAAACAACGCGGCTGGTTGTGCGGCCAGGAGCCGCCAGTTTGCCGAGGCCATGCTAAAGGCAGACTCAACCATAAATCTGGTGCCTTCAACCTGGTTCGTAAATGGAAAACCGTCATCGGATTGGAATTTCCCATTGCTGGAATCTACAGGTCCGTTTATTAAAGCTGTTTCAACGCATCAGTATATCCTGGATCAGCTGCCACTGAAAACCGCTGCCGACTATTCCTCCATCATTAGTGCTCCCAGGCTGCATACGCTTCCATTGCTCCGGCAGGCCAGAAATGCTACTAACAGTCAGTTTCCTCTGAGTCCAAAACCGGGTATTTCTTACGATGAATGGAATATTATATGGGGAAACCAGTCGTCAGTACCCATGGCGCTTTATACAGCCGGAATGCTTAATATGCTGTGCCGGGAGAGTTACCCACTGGGAATAAGCCTGGCCTGCTTTTTTATGCCGGTGAATGAAGGCGCAATCAAGGTCAATCCACTCAGTGCCACCCTGGATGCAGCCGGCTTGGTTTTTGAATTATTCAGCGCTCACCAGGGTAATAAATTGATAAAATTGCCAGGTGAGGCAGGCGCGGACCTTTGTGCATCACTGTCAGCCAATGGCAAACACCTGTATATCACCGCAGTAAACGATATTATCAATGAACAATCTTTGACCTTTACCATTCCTGCGGATGCTAAACTCAAATCCTCCACTGCAACGGTGAAGTATCTGGTTCCAGCTTCCCTGGAGATTCAGGAAACATCATTTCTGGTGATTGAAGAGAAGCTGAGCATTCCCGATGGTAAAAGCTTGGTTATCAAACTTCCTCAGGGGGCCATCGCCAGGGTAACTATCGATTTAAATTGAACTTCAGGATTAATATCTTACAGATACAGAAGACTTCTAAAAAACAAAAAAATGAAGAAACTATTCGTTTTGTTACTGGGTGCATTATCCTGTATTATACAGATGCAGTGCACTTTGGAAAAGCCAGACAATGAAAAAAGTGACCTGGTAAAAAATTTTATTACTCCTCCCAATGAGGCTCGGATATGGGTTTATTGGTTTTGGCTCAATAGTAATATCACGAAAGAGGGAATTACCGCTGATCTCGAGGCGATGAAACGTGTTGGAATCGGCGGAGTTTTAATCATGGAGGTTGATCAGGGGGCTCCGGTTGGACCGGTAGTGTTCATGGGAGATAAATGGCGGGAATTGTTTAAGCACATGATTTCCGAAGCCAGCCGCCTGGGAATTGAAGTAAATATGAACAACGATGCCGGTTGGAACGGCAGCGGTGGTCCATGGGTTCCGCTCGATAAATCGATGCAGGTAGTAACTGCCAGTGAACAATTGATTAAGGCGGGTACCAAATTTTCAGGCACCTTGCCGTTGCCAAAAACAAATAGCGGATTTTATCG
>CAIXKO010000794.1 GCA_903919925.1 uncultured Bacteroidota bacterium
ATGGTGGAGTTGAAGGGCATGTTAACAGGATTAAAACGAAAAAGCGGCAGATGTATGGACGGGCTGGTTTTGGACTACTCCAGCGAAAGGTGATCTTATCCAAAACCGGGTGATCTTCCCCAAATGTGACGAAGAACCAGTATGCTCCGGATTATCCACCGGTGCAACCACCTTGCCCGATACTATTGTTTCCAGCCAGTTGGACAGGAATTTCACCAGTGTTGGTCCAAAAACTGTGAGTATGATAATGAGAACAACCAGCAGAACATAGTTTTTCCTTTTCAGCGCCCGGGTATAACCGGATATGATCAGGAAAATGATTGGGAAAAAGGCGATGAACTCGCAGAGGTGCCTTATCAGGATAACATGCAATCTATCGGGCGATGGCGGGGTCCAGGCGATCCAGTCCAGCATGCGGGCGAGCACCAGCAGGTACATCACCACTATCAGGTTGATAATGAACTCGTATCGTTTATAAAGAGTTTTCAGCATGCACACATTAAAGTTCTAAAATTATACTTTTCCAGCTGGTTGGAAAGCATATTTTGTGACCGGTGGCTGAAAAAGATGATAAGTGGTCAGCAAGGAACAAGATGATAGCTTTTGAAATCTCAAAGATTTGATATACTTTTGCGGCACAACGCTGGTCACATAGCCAAGCGGTTAGGCACCGGTCTGCAAAACCGGCTACAGCGGTTCGAATCCGCTTGTGACCTCAACCTTTACAGCCGATCTACCTGTTTATCAAGTAGATCGGTTTTGTGTTTTGGGGGAGTTGGCAAGTATTTGGCAAGTAATGGGACAAACAGCCGTCCATTAAGCTTAAGCAGTTTCCGTACAATGAAGTCAATTTCTCCAGTGAATGGAAGCCCTTTTGAAACGGCAGGGTAGGGACCTGGCAGACCAGTCGGGCATGTCCAGACACTATTTCAACTACGGAATTTATTATCTTTGCTTTATGAGCATCGTGGAAGCCAATATCGAACCCATTCGCGATTTGTGCCGCAAGCACAAGGTGAACCGGTTATTTGTTTTTGGTTCTATCCTTACTGACAGATTTAAGAAGTCAAGCGATATTGATTTTATTGTTGACTTTAGCGGAGTTGATTTATTCGATTATGCGGATAACTATTTTGATTTGAAATCCTCTCTGGAAAATCTTTTAAACAGAGATGTAGACCTATTGGAGGATCAAGCAATCAGCAATCCCTACCTGAGGCAATCCATTGATTCATCGAAACAATTGGTTTATGGATAACGAGATTAAAACCTGGTTATACGATATACTTCAATCAGCTAAAGAAATAGAGAGCTACTTTGATGAGCGGTACAAGGTTTTTGAGGAATACAAAAAAGACTCAAAAACGAAACGCGCAGTCGAACGAAACATTGAGATTATTGGCGAAGCGATCAGCCGTATTCTCAAAAAGGATAAAAACTTTGAAATAGAGAACGCACATAAAATTATCGGAACCAGGAATCGGATAGCCCACGGATACGATAAAATCTCAGATGATCTGATTTGGAGTATTGTCATTAACCACCTTCCGAAATTAAAAGCCGAAATAGAAGGATTACTGGAGCGTAGCTAAAACCTCGAAGATGGATCGCTGGGTCAGCAATATCTGCCTTATTTCGGGTGGACCTGCTGAACATATTTTTGAATGGTGCTGCCAATACTCGTACTAAAGCCATGAATAATGTGTTGAATTATATTGTTTTCGTCAACAATTAGGACAGAGGGATAAACCATTTTTAAACTGCTGATTACTTCTATTCTTCTTTTTTCATCTTTATAAGAATTATAAAAGATTTGGGATGTTATACCCTTGGTTTTAACATATTTACTAAGCTTATCATGCGAATCATAAGGATAAAATATATAAAAGTCTATACTGTCCGAATTTTTATAAGTATTATAAATCTGCTCAACGTAAGGAATGGCTAGTTGGCAAGGCCCACAGTTTATCATTGAAAGGTAGATGACCTTAGTTTTTGCTGAGCTATTGACAGATACGGTTTTCCCATACAGATCCTCTAACTCCCAGGCAGGCAAAATATCCCCGATCTTTAAGGTTGATAATTGCTTTGGTGGTGAATAATTCTTAATCTCGGTTTTATAATCGGCTATTTTGAGTTCACTTGAGAACCTGAATTCTCCATAATAATATTCCTCAATATATGGTTGGAAGCGATTGGTTACAATTCTCATCATAATCGGTTGGTGCGTCTTTTTAGAGATAAATAAATAATGTGGTTTATCTCCTTCAATAGAATAGAGCTGGATACAGCTTACCTTGGAAACTGTAGAATCCAGAGCTATTTTGGCATTCGGATCGCTAAGCATGCGGATAATTGCAGGAAGTTGGCCCTTCATCACATTCCTGTAAACTTCCTTATTCAACTGAGAGAAATTTTCATCTTTGAGTTTGGTTGCTAATGAGCAAATCGTTCCTGTGTGAAATAAATTACCTATATTAGCTCCCATTCTTTGTTAGCACAAATTAAGCTTAAATTTACAAATATGGTAAAGCAAAAGCGAAAGAGTGCAAAGATGAAAGCTCAACTGGTGTTGGAGCTTTTAAGAGGCAAACTCATTGAAGAGGTTAGCCGG
>CAIXKO010000795.1 GCA_903919925.1 uncultured Bacteroidota bacterium
AGATTGATGCGGTAAACCAATCTTTAGAGAACGTGCATGTAAAAAAAGTTCTTGTAAATGGAACAGCCGTTAAGCGAAATTATCTCATGCATAATGAAATAGCCAATGGAGGAAAGATTACATTTATCATGGGGAAATAAATAATGATGAAACAGTCTGGTCATAATTCTATTTTAGTGATGCTGCAGGTGATATTCCTGCTTATCTTATTCGCTGGTATCGGATATGCACAGAAAGATGACGGGCAAAATGCAACCAATACCGAAGGATTAATCAGTATCTGGGTAAAACCTGAGTGGAGCCTGAAGCATGCCAATAGGGTAGAGATCTGGTCAACAAAGGAAATAAATGGGAACAGGCTTCTTCTCGAAAAATCGGAATTGGGGATATTACGTGCGGTGCTCTCCACGCCGGCAGGTACCACCGTTGCCCGTACTGATATAAAAGATTGGAAACCCGGGGAATGGCATTTTGTATCGGTAGGCTGGAAGATAAATAATTCCATGCCGGATAACAATCCATCAGCTGTTTCGCCGCCTGAAAGCGGAATATTGGTGCTGTGGGTTGACAAAGTAGCCAAAGACGGGCCGGTAGTTCCTTTTAGCTTCTCCGTTTCAACCATCGATATTTCGTGCAGGCGGAGGCCGGGAATTCTTGATCCCGTTTTAAACATCACCGGGGATAACAAATACGGAATGGTTTCGCTTGTTTACCGCGATTATTTCAGGACTGCACCATGCGATGCCATTAAGGTGAATATTGAAAGTGCAAACGTACCGTCGGATATCCGTGCCGTTGCCGGCTTTGAAAAGCAATTCGGGCTAAGCATAAGACTCAACCGCAAATGGGAACTTGCCACTGAAAATGTGGTTCGCTATAGCCAGTGGGCCTATTTTGATGCCAAACCGTTTATCCGGTGGTCGACTTCTGATCCTGTCATTGCCAGAATTGACAGCACAGGGAGGTTAAAGGCATTGAAACCAGGGAATTGCTATGTAATTGCAAAGTTTCATGGAAAAACCAGCCGTTGCCTGGTATCGGTGATTGATTCCAAAAAACCGGATGCAGGAGCTATCTGCATCAGCCTGGGACCAAGGTTCCTGTCCGATGCAGTGAAAGACAGGGCAGCTGCAGGAGATACCATAACGGCAAAATTAAGGTTTGGTAATTTTGGTACTGCACCTCTGCCTGGCGGAACCAGGGTGCGGTTTATGCTCATTGCGGAAACAAACCAGAATTTTAAAATTGATCCGGAAGATAAACCGTTGAAAGTCGCAATTTTAAAAACCGATAAAGTTTTGCAACCCGGTGAGGAGTCCATGATCACAATAAAATTCATTCTGCCGGCCACTCCTGCCTGGATGATCCTCGAATTGGATCCGGATAACCGGGTGGATGAATTTTGCGAGGTCAATAACTCCACCGCGGAACTTACCACCGCCAGACCTATACAACTTGGTTTCAGGCGCAAGGATGTGGAATCCTGTGTACTAGAGAAAAAGATCAACCACCTTGGATCGCTGAGTTTTTACGATTGGTTGAGAGGGGAAAAACTTAGGATGGATGTCATGTTGCGTGAGGCTGTTTGGCCAACTACCGGGTTAAATGGGGTGGAAGAGTTTTACCGGATCGATACTTATACAGAGCTGGTTGGTAGTAATGCCGAGGTTGAGCCCTGGGAACAGGAGGCAAAGTGGTACGATGGCGGGTTTCCGGTAAATGAAACCGTTGATTTGATGTCAGTTGATTGTGCCATCATCCATGAGTTTGGACATACTATCCTCAGCCAGCCCGATTTGTATGGCTATCCGGTTAAGGTTTCAAATGTTTTTGTTACCGGTGAGGATGGCCGTTTGGTTGCAGGTTCTCCGCTGATGCCGGTGGTTAAAGGCAAAGACATTTTGCCCGCCTCCGGTGGAATCAATGTTGCCGGTTATGTCGGTTATCCTTCTCTGATGGACGGCTGCCAGCTTTGGCTCCACCCTTCCCAGGCCGGGCATATTAAGTACTACAAAGGCTACCGGGCCGATCGGTTTTGGGGAACTCAGGGAAGGTTGATCCCGGAAAGGGCCAACTGGCTGCTGTTTAAAGACATTAATGATTCTCCACTTAAAGGTGCAGCGGTTTATATTTATCAGGTTTCGCAAGCACCCGTTGACGACAGCGGCGAGAAGTATTTTTCGGATCGTCCCAAATTTGTTGGGCATACCGATGACTACGGCCGGTTTGTTTTCCCGAATGTAACCGATTCCCTATGGGATGACCCGGAAACCGATGAGGTTGACGGAGTCGTTGGTGTATGGAACCCTTTTGGAACTAAAGTCAAGGAAACCGCTTTTACACCAAACGTATGGACGGTGGAAGGGTTGCTGCTGATAAAAGTGGTTTCCGGCAGTCAATCAGAATTTCATTTCATGGATCTTACCCAGTTCAATACTGAATTCCTGGCCGGGCACACCGCGCTGGGTACTTATGTATTGAATACCTCTCTCCGGTCAACCGGAAAGCAATCTGCAATTAAGCGGCCTTCAATTCCCGCAGCCATTCGAAGTACTAATAAACGTCCAACAGCAGTGGCTCCGCCAGTTATTTATGTTAAAACCAATGAGGAATTTGTCATCGACGGATCGCTAAGCCGTGATCCTGAAGGGCAGCCCCTCATCTACCGATGGAATTCAGCACAAGGCTGGCTTCGGGGAAATCTATCGCAATCTCCTATCCTCAAAATAAAAGCACCCGATAAACCAGGGACTCTGGAGTATAAATTCTGGGTACTCGATGGAATACGCTGCAGCCTTCCGGTTTATATAAAAGTCAATGTAACTAATTGATAATACACTAATTTCTAACCATACAATCGAATAATTATGAAGACACCAAGATTTTTACTATCGTACGCAGTATTCGGATTTCTGATGATCTCCGCAGTGACTTTTGGTCAAAAAGCCAAATCGGTTTATTACTATCCTGTGAAATCAGCCTATATTGAATACGTGTATTCCGGACCAACCACCGGGACTGAGAATTTTTATATGGATCAGAATGGCAAGCTGATGGCGCGATTCTCCGAGCTGACCACCAAGTCATTGGGCTCAACTTCAAAAACCAATCAGATCGTTATCCAGAAGGATTCCATCATTTACACGATCGATGTGATTAATAAAACGGGCGTAAAATTAACCACCCATATCGATCCTAAGGATATG
>CAIXKO010000796.1 GCA_903919925.1 uncultured Bacteroidota bacterium
AACTGTGGGAATATGGTTTTTTGCAACGTTAGCTGCCTCCACCGTATGGGTAAAATCTAATATTGCAGTTGCACCTGTCTTAGGCTCAAGCTCTTTTATTTCATTCCAGAAATCACTGTTGATCCCTTTGCTGCTGATAAAGGAATTGGCTATTGTGGGATAAAATGCCTTGTCGATCAGGGAAATTGTCAATAAGGAAACAAGACTTCCATTTCCGGTTAAAATTGGTTTTGTCAGTGTGAAATGAGTTCTGAGATTTGCCAGGGAATCAACTATAGAATCGCGATGAATTTTAATTTTTTGTGACACCAGATTCTGCGAAACGGCATTATCAATAGCCTGTTTTTGAAGCGATTCCTCTAAAAAAACAATACCTGAGGAGGTTAACTCAGTTAGTTGGGTGATGGTTTCCCAATCACTGGCCCCCCTGAGCAAATCACCCGGTAATTGCGAAGGCAGGTTTTGAACAATAAATGCATAAAAAACTTCAGCAGTAAGCAATCCTGGGATATTTACTTCATTTGCAATTAACTGCGACAAAATATGCCGCATGATTTCGTCGGTATCAAGTCCGGTCTGCAAACTGAGGGTTGAAACCTGCTTGTCATTTACGGTCTCCCGGATCCCGGCAATCTGCTTATTTCCAATTGCTTTTTGTAATATTTTCAGCGTTACAGCAAATCCTGGTTCTCCAAGATATTTCCCATCATAATTTGAAGTTCCGTCATCGTTCCTGGCTTCAGTAAAATTTACCCAATGAATCCTGTTTAAATTAAAATGTTTCTGAACGGCAACCGGATTAATCTGATCATTTGCCTGATACAGTTTGATTACCAAATGAAAATTCTCCTTTATCTTTCCATTTACCGGATTTTTTGGTGGATCATAAGTAATATCAAAAAAACCATTCAGAAATACTTTTTTTGCACCCAATGGCTCTTTACTTTCCTCATTGAGATTGAGCTCAAAAAACTTGACTACCATTTCATTTTTCCGTTCCCATAGCTCATTGCGCACCGAGCCACGGATTCTGTACTTATGCAAAATGATGGCTCCGGGATTGGCTGATGAAACCATCCGGTTGATTAAAAGCATGGTGGCTTTGTCGTACTGACCGTTGATAGCTAGGTCGTTGCTCTTTTGGAAAGCCTGTATTGCCTTTGTGGTAGTTTTGCCGAACGTTTTGGTTTTAAACTCATTTTCTCCAATTTGATATCCCAGAAATGACAGGTTTTTTTGAACTTCCGCCACTTGTGAAGAAACGGTGTTTAACCGCAATACTTTGGTAACCGTTTTCAAATGGGTTACCGGAGGGGCTCCGATTTTTTTCACAAACGTTCCGCGACTGGCGGCTACACTGGTGATCTTATCCAACGTGGCTTTATCAACTACCCCTGTAGCCGGGAGTTTGTATTTTTCCTGAAAAGCTTTTATGAGTGCCCCGGAACTGGTCCCTAATTCTTTATTTTTTATTTCAGTTGGATCAATAGTCAGGTTTAGCTTGGCTATATTACTCACCTTAAGAAGTTTGCTCTGCAGGATGCCCCGTTGATTCTTAATTTCTGAGTAAAATTGATTGGTTACAATCCGGTCCTGAATGGCGGCTAATACGGGTTCCGATATCTTACCATCAACCGGTAGTCCCGAGTTTCTTTGAAAAGTTTCAATAGCCTTCCGTGTTGTTGAGCCACTGATGCGCTGGTTCTTTTCCGATGAACTGATCCCGATATTCAGCTTTTCAAGCATAGAATGTAATTGGGCAGTTCTGAATTTATTTGTGGTTATGTGCTTGTCATGCAACTCGATATTCAACGCATCTATGGTCCTTTCCGTAATATTCCCATCTGCCGGTAACTTGAATTCCACCTGAATTTGTTTTATGGCATTGGTGGTTGTTTCGTCAATTTTGTTTGCCTTAACCGCATTTTCATCTATCTTAAGATTAAGTGTTGTTAATGCGTTCTGCAAATTCCTGATCTGCAGGTTATTCTTAGCATTAAAAACGGCTGGTAATATAATTCTTGGCATAATATTTTGTTTTTACATTTTTACAATTGTTTCTGATTATTGTTGACCGGGACCTTTCCAGGTAAAACTGAGTACGCCCCCTCCCCTGAAATTGAATTCGGAGCGGGTGCCCATATCAAACGATGGTGAATTTGGATCGGCTGACATTCCGGGGCGTGGACCCTCAGGATTTGCAGTGAGCCATTCAGTAGTTGCGGAGATCGCCAGATTGGCTCTGAAACCGGATGTATTATAGATTCGTAAATCCAGGCTGGTTCCAAGTCCTATCCGCTGCCGGCCAGCTTCAGGCGCCACAGGATCGCCAGCTCCAAAACTCAAAGACATCCAATCGGTTACCGGAATTCCTCCAACGATTCCGCCAATCACGCCAAATCCCTTATCTACATAAGCCAATGGCCGCCATTCGTCGCTTCCCGCTCCAAGACCAACACCTGTAGCGATACCCCCAACTGCTAGCGGAATGCCAATTCCAAGGAGAATTGCCGTATTGCTTTCAAAGAATCTGCTTCCCCAG
>CAIXKO010000797.1 GCA_903919925.1 uncultured Bacteroidota bacterium
AACTGTGGGAATATGGTTTTTTGCAACGTTAGCTGCCTCCACCGTATGGGTAAAATCTAATATTGCAGTTGCACCTGTCTTAGGCTCAAGCTCTTTTATTTCATTCCAGAAATCACTGTTGATCCCTTTGCTGCTGATAAAAGAATTGGCTATCGTTGGATAAAAAGTCATGTCAATCAGGGAGATATCCAGCAGGGATTGCAAACTTCCATTTCCGGTTAATATAGGTTTAGTCAGGGTGAAATGAGTTCTTAGGGTTGCCAGGGAATCAACGATAGCATCGCGATGGATTTTTATTTTTTGCGATACCAGATTCTGCGATACTGCATTATCAATAGCCTGTTTTTGAAGCGATTCCTCTAAAAAAACAATACCGGAAGAGGTTAACTCCGTTAATTGCGTGATGGTTTCCCAATCACTGGTCCCCCTCAGCAAATCACCCGGTAATTGCGATGGAAGGTTTTGAATGATAAATGCATAAAAAACTTCAGGTGTTAGCAGCCCTGGTATATTTACTTCTTTTGCAATTAGTTGCGATAAAATGTGCCGCATGATTTCGTCGGTATCGAGCCCGGTTTGCAAACTGAGGGTGGAAACCTGCTTGTCATTTGCTGTCTCTTTGATCCCGGCAACTTGCCTGTTTCCGATCCCTTTTTGTAAAATTTTGAGAGCAACTTCAAAACCCGGTTCCCCAAGGTATTTGCCATTATAATGTAACGTCCCGTCACTGTTCCTGGATTCAGTAAAATTTACCCAATGAACCCTGTTTATGTTAAAATGTTTCTGAATTGCAACCGGATTGATCTGATCATTAGCCTGATACAGTTTAACCACCAAATGAAAATTCTCCTTAATCCGGCCATTTACCGAATTTTTAGGAGGATCATAAGTAATATCATAGAAACCATTCAGAAACACCTTTTTTGCACCCAATGGCTCTTTGCTTTCTTCATTGAGGTTAAGCTCAAAAAACTTGACAACCATTTCATTTTTTCGCTCCCAAAGCTCATTGCGTACCGAACCCCGGATCCTGTACTTGTGCAAAATGAGGGCTCCCGGATTGGCCGATGAAACCATGTTATTGATCAACTGCATGGTGGCTTTGTCATACATTCCATTGATAGCCAGGTTGTTGCTTTTTTGAAAAGCCTGTATTGCCTTAGTGGTGGTTTTACCAAAAGTTTTGGTTTTAAACTCATTTTCTGCAATCTGATAGCCCAGAAACGACAGGTTTTTTTGAACCTCAGCCACTTGCGGAGAAACGGTGTTTAATCGCAATACTTTGGTAACCGTTTTCAAATGGGTTACCGGAGGGGCTCCGATTTTTTTTACAAACGTTCCGCGACTGGCGGCTACACTGTTGATCTTATCCAACGTGGCTTTATCAACTACCCCTGTAGCCGGGAGTTTGTATTTTTCCTGAAAAGCCTTTATGAGTGCCCCGGAACTGGTCCCTAATTCTTTATTTTTTATTTCAGTTGGATCAATAGTCAGGTTTAGCTTGGCTATATTGCTCACCTTAAGAAGTTTGCTCTGCAGGATGCCCCGTTGATTCTTAATTTCCGAGTAAAACTGATTGGTTACAATCCGGTCCTGAATGGCGGCTAATACGGG
>CAIXKO010000798.1 GCA_903919925.1 uncultured Bacteroidota bacterium
TGCCGGTCATACTTTTCTGCTATCGTAGGCTGATTGTCTGTTTCAATGGTTCTTTGAGATCCATCAGCGGCCTCACTGATAACGGTTTTTACCTGATTAGCGTCAGTTATTTCGATAGTGTTTCCGCCATTTTCCGGATAGGTCATTACCGCTTTTGTTCCATCGCCATACCGTGCTTCGATGGGCCTGAAAGCGGCATCATAGCTGATTGTGGCCGTGTTAAGGGAATCATCCGGCTGTTTCATGGTATAGGTGGTCAAGTTTTTTCCGGAGGCAATGGAATAACCGGCGGTCTTTTTGTTTTCAGCGTATTCAGCTGTCAACTGGCCGTTATCGTTGTATTCGAACCGGCGAAGGATGGATTTCTTTTTATGGTCGTTTGCAGCCAGAGCAGCCGGATTCAACCAGGTTTCCTTCACTACCCGAAACCCTTCATATTCATATCCGAGCATGCCTTCCTGCGAAACAATACCAGCCAGTCTTCCAGCGGAATCATACCGGTATTTCACTTCCATATTGGCATCAATATTATTACTTCCGATGGCACTGATCAGCCGGGTTGAATCATCGTATTTAAGATCAATAGTAGCCATCAGGGTTTTGCCAAGTAATCCGGCAATCTGCGTGACTTTCCCGTATTGATTTCGCAGATAAACGATTCGGAAACCCTCTTTTTCAATGGCAATGAAATCTCCTTGTTCGGTAAAATGCCACGATTCCCCGTTCTTTCCAATTAATTCCATGGTAGGGGCAGAAAGAAAATCAGGCTTCGAATCGGCCAATCCAAAGAAATTACAGTTCTGATCGGGAACCTGAATCCTGGATTTCAGCTCCGGTACCTCCTTTACATCAGCAAACCTGACAAACAGGCTGTTTAATGGCGTAACAAGCTCCCAAACTGTTTGATAGGAGGTGTGATTTGCAGTAAAGTCAACCGGAATTTTCATTTTTTCCAGCCTCGGAAGATCCATTGTCCAGGCTGGTCCCCAGCCATCATTTGGATTAAAAAATGAATTGAACAGGCGCGGTAGGCGGATTTCTTTTCCGCCTGGTACGGGAACAATCAGATCCGATTCTTCTAATCTGCAAGGAGACAGGGCCTTTGTTTCAGAACCTGGCAATTGTATGGTTCGATAGGTTTCGTTTTCAATTTCGAAAGTATTGGTTTCAAGCGGTTTGCTTTCGGTATTTAGCGTAACAACAGAGGCAGATAATTCATTGACAGTCTTAAGTTTCGCTTCGCCGCTAATCCTCTCAGCCTCGGGGAGTTGTTTAAGATCATTAACGGATGTAAACTGGCGGACTACCTTCTTTTCAGGCGATAAAGTAACACCCCCGAAAATCTGTGCCCGTACACTTCCCCGGGTACGGTTAACCTGCATACCGGGGGTATACTTTTCAAACTTAACCTGCCTCACCTGGTGATTTCGCATCCAAAACGGAATGGGAACGCCCTGATCGCGCATTTTCTCGGCCAGTGCGGTGATGGTGGCAATACGCCGGAGCTCGCTGAAAACCGCAACCGGTTCATTCATACCGAATTCAGGAGGAGGGGTTAAAAACTGTTCATTCGATATTGCATCATATTCACGGGTAAACCATTCCGAAAAACTGGTTGCACCTGTCGATGATTTTCCCAATGAATCATCTACGAGCGCCCCGTTTTCCCATTTCATTAACTGGGTTCTGACTTTGAGCGGAACATCGAAAATCGCTACCTCATTATTTTTCGAACTGAATTGGTCCACTTTAGATGGCACAATCCAGAAACGTTCCCATTTTCCTTCGTGTTTTGCCGCATTTGCAATACCGTCACCAAAATAAATTGTACTCAGCACATCTTCATAACCGGGCACCTTGCTGACTACATCCCTGGAGGTAACATTGTCAACCCCAAGCATGTAGCATTTCATTAACCGATCGGCCTGGTACAGGATCCAGCCAACATAAGTGCCTTCGGTTGCTTCCCCGTGTTTAATAATCATTGCCGAGTTTTCAGGATCATCCGGATTGGGGTCGATGGTAACCGAAGGTCCTTCGCCAA
>CAIXKO010000799.1 GCA_903919925.1 uncultured Bacteroidota bacterium
GCCACGTCCAATTTGTCAAAGCGACCGGTTCACGCAATAGGTTTCACCCCTGTTTATTTTCACTTTGCTGGTTTTGCCATTGTACCGGATGATAAAATCACCACCCTTATCTGATTTTATGCAGGCCTTGACCAGTTTACCTTCTTTCCAGTCAATGTCAACGGTGCAGGCCCCTCTGGCCCTGATTCCCTTAATATTTCCGGTTGCCCAGGCAGATGGAAGGGCCGGTAAAAGATCGAGCTCGCCATATTGCGACTGCAGAACCATTTCCGTCACATAACCGGCGGCCAGAGCGGTTGATTCAATGAAAAACGGGGTGGCAGGCACCGGTTTGTCGCCATAGTTGGCCCTGGTTTCATATTGGATCATGTTTTCCAGGGTGGATTCCCTGAAAATATCGTTGCCTATTTTATTGGCATGGTCGCCATCATAAACCCTCAGCCAGGTGCATAAACGCGCACAACGGCTCCAGGCCTGGGAAGTGTAGTAATCATAACTAAGTCCCTCATGCTGGCATTTGGTGGCAAACAAAATGCTGTTGCCAAGGTCGGGACGATGCAGTGCCACAAAGTCATTGTCGCCTCTCTGCACGAGCGTCACTTTGATGGCGCTGACCAATTCCGGCGGAACCTGATGGGGATTGATCTGCTTACAGGGTTGAAGGGCCAGCAGGTGCGACAAATGGCGATGCTGGCAGTTGGGATCGTCAATATCTTCGATCCATTCCTGAAATTGTCCAAGACGGCCTATCCGATAGGGCATGAGCCGGCTTTTGGCCTTGATCATCTCTTCCCTGAAATCCTTATCCACACCCAGGATTTCAGATGCTTTTATCGTATTCTCAAATGTTTCGCTGATAAAGGCAATGTCCTGGTAATTAGGTGCGGTAACACCGATAGGAGAAGAACTGTGCTCCCCGCTGTAAGTACCCCAGAATACCAGTTTCCTGGTGTCTTTGTATTCAATCAGATTTTCGAAATAGAATTCAGCGGCTCCCCGTAAAACCGGATAAATATCTTTCAGATAAATTTCGTTCTGATCAAAGGAATATTGTTCCCAAAGGATCAGCGACAGCCATCCACTTGACAGGAATGGCGCCGGGGGGAGAGTTCCCGCACCGCCCCAAATATCGCTGATGATGCAGGAAGTCCAGCCATTTGAGCCATAATAACCCTGCGCAATTTTCCTGCCCGCGGTCGATAACATTTTGGTGTAATCAATAAAGGGTTCCTGGCATTCCGATAGATTCAATGCATTGCCGAACATATAAGTTTGAGTCACATTCATATCGAGCTGGAAGGTTCCGTTCCAACGCGCAACATACTGGTCGTTCCAGGTTCCCTGGAGACCCGCAGCCATAGTTCCGGGTCTGGAAACACTGATAAGCATATACTTGCCGAAATTGAAAGCCAGTTCCTTTAGCCCCAGATCCTTGTCATCGTTGTGGTAGATATAAAAATTCAATCGCTCATTGGTCGGGAGAGATTCCCTGTATGCAGCTGGATTTTCCAGGTGAAGGCTGGTACGGTTATAAAGCCCTTGATAATCGGCTATATGTCTTGTTTTAAGTTTATTATATCCGGATAAAGATGCCCCGGCAATAATTTTTGAGGTTACAGAGTCCGGATCTGTTCCTTTGAACAATGGTGGATTCAGTGCGTAATTAGTTGCAACGGTATAGTAAATGGTAACGGAATTGCTGCCGTTGATGATTAATAATGAGTCATTTTTATTGATCGATCCACCCTCCTTCTCTACCTTAATCTTTACACGGTAAGGCCGGTTGTTGTCGTCCATGTTGCCGGCAACTTCAAACAATCCGGTTGCCGGAGTAATTGTTTTTACAGGATTCCTCTTTTTATGCATCAGGCTCAAGCCCAAGGCGAAACTAACTGCACCGGGCTTATCTGCAGTAATCCGGATAGCCATTACCCGATCGGGGTAACTACAGAAATATTCGCGGTTAAAGTTGATGCCATCCACTTTGTATTTTATGTTCAGGGTTGAATTCCTAAGGCTTAGCGTGCGCTCGTAATTCTGCAGTTCACCCTCATAGCCTTTAAAATCAAAAACAAGCTGCCCGATGCATGAAAGCCCGCCGAGCTTTTGCCAGCTCTCATTGTTGAGGTTTTTTGCGACCAACCGGTCAGCCTCGGAAATCCTGCCCTCAGCGGTGAGTTTCTTAATTTCCCGGATATAGGATAAATCGCTGCCCGGGAAGATTCCGAAATTGTAATCCTGACTGTCGCCCGGACCGCCGGTCCAGAATGTTTTCTCACCAAGTGTGATGGTTTCCTGTTTGACACCCCCATAACACGATGCCCCGAAATACCCGTTGCCCAGGTGAAAGACCTGGCTTTCCCAGCTTAGTTTTATATTCCCGGGTTTATTTTGCCATATGGTTTCGTTTCCCTTTGGTAATTCCTGGGAGAATACTGAATTCGAAAGGAATAAAAGGCAAAGGGATGCATAACGGATAGTCTTGTTATTCATCATCATACTTATTTTTAACCCTTACAATATAGTGATAATAGTCTTGCTATCGCTGCTTACCGTTGAGAGTTACCAGCTCATCCATTGATGCGCAATCCTTTATGGTCCGCACCTGCAACAAGAATTTCTATCACCGGGATTGCCATCATCAGAATGGCATACTATCGATATCAGAAAGTCCTTACCGCCCTCACATGGCCGTTGTAGTCCCTGCCA
>CAIXKO010000800.1 GCA_903919925.1 uncultured Bacteroidota bacterium
GCCTGAGCGTATCCAAACCGGTCAGTAAGCTGATCCTCCGGCAAATCCCAACGATGGCTGTTTTCCATGGTCCAGGTAATCAGATCTGTGGGAATGAGCTGCAATTCCTCGTGCGCAATCTTCAGATCACAATCTTTTTTGAGCGATGCACTGGCAATAATGTTCCATATCGGAATCCGGTCCGCCTGCTCTGCGTTCCAGCTCCGCTGAATACTTTTGGTGTATACCTGCCGCAAAGCCGGGTCATCGGCATACCGGAAAAGTATGTAATAAGGTAGAAATGCCAGCTCATCATCGGAGTGATTAATATCAAAAGGACCATACATCTTCTGCTCAATGGTGTTTTCAGCGTAATGATGTTTTTGAACTAAATTCTGATAAGCCTTCTCAAATTTATTATCACCGGTAATATGAACGGCAGCCTTTAAAAAGGATAATATCTGTAAGGAATTGATTCCGCGCTCATACCACCAGTTATTTGCAAAATTCAGTGAATCAGGTGTCCATACTCCCCACCGGGTGGGCTTTCCATCTAAATCGATTAAAAGAAAATTATTGTCAACAATATGGTTCATAATTCGGTTGACCAGGTTTTTTACCCTCACTTTCATTTCTCCCTCGGCCACCAGATCATAAAAAAGCGGATAAGCAAACAAATGACCCACGAGCTCATCGGAACTCGTATCGCCTTTCCACTTCCATTTGCCATCGGAAGTGAGGTGCCACTCGCCTCCCTGACCCGTGCTCTCATTGGCCGCAACATAAGAACGGGCGGGGAAACCGGGAATTCCGGTGAGAGTTTCCAGCCGCTCCATCGCTTCATAGGCCTGTATGGCATTTTTCTTTGCTTCCGGATCTTTGGTTACTGAATACCTGAAACACTCGGCTGCCAGATAGATAGAGGTCCAGAGCCCGTCATTATCATCGGTGCCTGATTGTGAGGTAGATAGATCACCCGGCGTCAGCAACCTGGAACCGCTGACCAATCCATAACGGTTATGCCTTGCTTTGATGCGCTCCTCAAACATCGAGGCCTTTTGTTCTAAAGTCATGTCCACCTGCTGAATGCGACTGATTCCTCCGGGCGTGGCAATCCAAACCGTACGGGCATCAACCGGGAGGATGTCATTGACTTTATTATCAGGCAGCCAGCGTTTTCCATTGTAATAGTGCCAATCGTTGTCCTTTTTTATTGCGCCTTTAACGGTGCCCAGCCAAAGCGCATCATTTACCTGACGTATGGTGGTAACCGGACCGAATGGCAACCCATCGGCTCCTCTTAAAATCCAATGATATCCATCGTTTGCAATGCCTCCGACTGAGAATAATCCGCCAAAAAGAATTCCGGCCTTTTTCAAATCCTCTTCAACTGCAAAATACGATCGTTTCAGTCCATAAGCCATGAGATTATCATCGAGATTGATCCATTTTCCGGCCATTCTGCGAACCAGGCCGTTGTTGGTTGCGAGCCACAAATCGCCCTTAGAATCAATGGTCATGGAGTTAACTTTTTTCCCCTTTACAAACGGCACGATACTCCACGATTTGTCAAATGTTAAAAGTCCCTGCGAGGTACCAACCAGCAAGGTACTGCCGTTCTCCCAGAGCATGCATAAAATGGTGTCATTTGCCGCAATATCGGGCAAAAGAATGGTTTTTGTGGCGGATTCATTTTCGATGGAACGTTTTGAAGCCGACCATATTGCACCTTGCTGATCCTGAGTGCCAGCAAGCAAAGTTGTGCTGGAAACTTTGCCGATCCATTCTCCATTGCGATAGGTAAATACCCCGGTGGAAGTAACAGCAATAATATCCTTTCCTCTGCTGAATAGTTTCAAAACAGGAACGCCAGCCAGCGCAGGCAGCTTGATATCGGTTTTGATTTCCTGTAAATAAGTGGAACATTTAACCGTTGGAATAATTTGAGCCGGTAATGAATATAATCCGGCAATAGAATTAATAATCAATATTAATATTGCTGTTTTTATTGAATTCATATTATTCTGTGATTTAATTGATATTATCATTCATTTTATCTGAAATCCGATTGCACAAGTCAGCAAATTCCTGCACTCTTTTGTCCGGAGTGCCATATTCAATGTCCGCTGCTACAATATCGCAAGGGCCATAATTTTTTGCGATCAGCTCCAGATCGCTGCTGATTTCGGCTAACGATTTATTGGCCAGATCCATTGGCGTATACATGATGGCCCGCCTGGTATCGGGAAAATACGATTTTGCTTTCACCAGATCGGATCCGATACCCATATCGAGATAGGCAACGTTTGGAATCTTCACATAATGATCGAGATAGGGATCGGCGCTCCAGGCACAATTGTGAATGCCAATTGCATCAAACGAGGTGGCGATTTTCATATCCGGCATAAGCAAAAACTCCTGATAAAGCATCGGATCAACCATGTTAACCAAACAGTTGCTAACGGTAAAGAATGAAGGGGACTGGTTGTAAGCAGCCTGCTTTTCCTGTAATCTTTTAGCTGCTGCTATCATAGTGGTACATACACAGTTAAGCAGGTTTCGGGTTCTATCGGGGGCCACATACATATCCTTAAAAATATCCTGACCACGCAGCCGTTGGGCATTATTGAGCACTCCCTGCCAATTCATGAATCCGTTGACTATTCCTTCGTTCTTTCCAATCCAATCCACCTGTTCCATAAGCGAAAGAAAAAACTCGTTTTTATCGAGGTCCGGCGGTGTCAGCGATTCAATCTGTTCATCTGTAAGGTATTGGTGTTCCGATGTTGGCCATTGCTCCTGATCGAAGCGGATGGGGATACCGTAAATTGCTGCGATGGTGCAAGTGCCGTAAGTACCAGTTAATATGTCGATTGAGTGATCATTAATTCTTCCGATCTGAATTCCGGGAAATCGGGTGGATAATTCCTGAGCCATATCCAGTCGGGTTTGCCGCCGGTAAGCCGGATCGGTATGCCACCGTTCTCCGAAGTTGATA
>CAIXKO010000801.1 GCA_903919925.1 uncultured Bacteroidota bacterium
AAAAGGGCTACCGATGAGCCGATTACCGTTACTCCGGGAATGGGCTCCGATTTCCTGAGATTATCATAGCCATTCTCCTTGCAACTAACAAAGCGTCCCCGGGTATGGTCGAAAGAGGCAAGTTGCATCAGCGATCCGTATGTTGTTGACATAGCGGCCACCGGCATGAAATTGAAGGTAACTCCATCGGTATTTGGCTCCAGGCTCAATAGCCCGATAGTAAATGTGCTGCTGCGGTTCAATCCCAGCCACTCGCCAATCAGCCCTTTCATGTTCGTTTTATAGGGCCCCCACACAATCTGGCTGATTTCTGCAACCGGAGCGGCATCAATCAGCTCCATCCGGAAATAATCCTTTTTTGGTGTTATGAGTACGGTAAGTTTAACACCATCGTCATAAGTCAGCTCTATTTTTGAATTTACCTGGCTTTCTGCAATAGCTGTTGCAGATAAGGGTTTCTGCAAATCAGCAGCACTGTCGGCCCCATATTTACTGAGTTCCAGCAGATAGCTTTCTTCGCCCTTTTGAATGTAATTTGTACCACCGTTAACAGCTTCCAGAACCGTGATTTTTCCGCCTTTGTCAATAACCATCCGCAGGTCACCTGCTTGCCGGTCAAAAACCGGTTTCTGCGAACATGCACCCAGGAAGAGGGCGCATGCGATCAGCATTAAAATTGTTTTCATGGGAAAAAGTGCAATGCATCTATAATGTAACTGCAATAAGCTCTCTCCCAAGC
Source organism: uncultured Bacteroidota bacterium (assembly GCA_903919925.1). Classification (GTDB taxonomy): domain Bacteria; phylum Bacteroidota; class Bacteroidia; order Bacteroidales; family UBA12481; genus UBA12481. The sequence goes on from CAIXKO010000801.1 coordinate 740, forward strand.
TTATGAATACCATCCTCAATTCGCTTTAACTGTTTCGGGCGAGGCTTTTTCATCCCGGCTGCATAATGCCAGAGTTGACGCTCGTTAATACCGGTTATACGACTTAATGCAGCTTTTGTAAATATGCCGGAATATGCATTTAACAATGCCTCAGCCGATAGTTTAAACACTAACTCATATTCGCCTTTAAATATATCGGGGATAGGGTCGCCATCTTCGAGGCTGAGTTCAATATGAGCAGCAACACCATCCTTCAGATGCTGCTCCATCTCTTCAATGGTATTGCCGGTGCTGACACAACCGGGCAAAATGGGAACATGACCACAATAATTATTGCCTGTAAAATAAATTTCTGCAACCACCTTTTCCATAGCACTTTGTAATGCGCAGGCTTATTTTAATCCTGCTTGTTTTAATATCGAATCAACTATGAAATGTCCAAGTTCATCTGAGCCTCCATGGTCGGGAACAGTTACCTTCCCCTTTTTTGTAGGGTGACGGAAATGCTTATGTGAAGCTTTTTGCGAGAATAAGACCCAGCCATCTGCTTCAATTAGCTTGATCATTTCTCTGACTGTTTTTTTCATCACCTGTTTTTCAATTTGTAAAGATAGTAATTATACGAATCTTTACAGTGATGGCAGGGCTTTTTGTTTAACCTTGAGTACTATCACCGGGTTGAATGCCGGGGTTGCATCATCAGTGCTTCTTCCACCAAATCTTAGTTTCACCCGGCCCCAAATCAACAACTTTTGCCTTCACCAGAAACGTTTCCGATAGCGGCTCCCCAATCTTCTCATCAATATAAAATTTTACCCTGGCAGGATATTTTGTCGGATTCCGGATCGCAATCTCCAGCCTCTTTCCTGATGATTTCACTATGCTGGCCTCCACCTGATCAAAAGCGATACAAATGTTCTTTTTCGGATCAACATACACCCCCGGAATTTCAGTATAAGTAAGCATCAGCGAGGTTTCCGACCAGGTTGATCCGCAAAAAATCTCCCCAGTGCCTTCGAGCCAGCCTGCCAAGCGTGCTGGACTGCGGAAACTGATAATCGAACGAACTCACCCAGGTAAGAAACTGAGTTGACATGTTTTCAGCAATCTTTAACCCACATTGCAGGTCTCATGGCCTAAAACCAGAATTGTTCGTTTGATAACCTGGTATTTATTAACAAATGGATAATTGCAAAAACATATAATATAGATTATCAATGCTTTTGGTTTGGATGATTTCGTAAATTTGAAATATAGCAAAACCACCAGAAAACCTGGCCTCGATAACTGAAGCAGGTCATGCGGCGATAATCTTGCGGCATCCTGAAGGATCTTTTCATCGAGGGTGGTAAAATCCCACCATTCAGGTGCCACCATACTGATTTTTCTTGCCATGTGATCGTTATTTGAGTGACCGGGTTGTTACTAAAGTTCCCAGGATCTCTTCCAGAATATTGTTTTGGGGATAGCCGTGACCTAAATGCTGCCGGAACCCTTCAGCATAATGAGTACCTGACTCCTTTCCGTGTTGTTCGGCAAATCTTACCATCGATAGGATATATTCATCCATTTTGTGGTGAATCAGCAGCCAGTTTCGCTGACTATCATGACAGGCCAGCATTTCCTTCTTAATCAATAAATTTTCGCTAATATCAATATATATAGAGGGATAGATAGGATTGCCGAGTTTGTCCCTGCCTTCAATAGGATCACCATAATAGAGGTATGGTACCGGTTCAAACGACTCCACCGGAATCTCCAGGTTTTTAATGCCACACGAGAAGCAGGCCGTTTGAACAATCTGGCTGGTGATCTCATGGTCAACCATATACTCTGCCGGACTGGAGGTAAGAACAATTGAAGGTCTGATGCTTCTGATCAGTGGTGCGCAAATATGCCTAAAACTGTTTTATCCATTAGTTTTTCAACCATGATATCACCCATTTCTTTGAATAAGCTAATGTAACTTTTCTCAGTGCATGGCCAATCTGTTCACCATTTTTTCAGCGATTCAGCGTAAAAGGTTTTTCTTTGATATCCGAAACGAAAATGCCAAATTCCAACCGCTCCTTCCTAGAGAAAAGGAGGATCATTATGGTCCTCCTTTTTTTGTGCCCTTTGTGTAGATTTGTGGTTGAAAAGATTAAAAAACTAATCCGTTCCGATTGACAAAATATACAGAACCCAAAAAATATGTCACCAAAAAACTACTCTTTACTACTTTCTTTCCTGCTCCTGGTTTTACCTGCAACAGCGCAAACTGAATTTGTTTTCCGCGAAGGCCTGGTTATCGGTAATTGTCATCAGTACGGCAGGCAGGCAATGTTTACCGACCAGTTTGCATGGCGGTTTTTTACACCCGCCTTCGAGGCTCCAAAACCCGGATTGGTGCTGTTTACCGATACTAAGGGTCAGGAAATTAAATGGAAGGAAATCAAAGCCGATTCCACCGGCAGATTCTCCGGCCGCGATATGTCAAACGGGTATCTTTATCTGACTTATCAGGCAGCAAAAGAGCAGGGCGCTATTATTAATATCACCGGAAACTCTATGTTTTACCTGAATGGCAGCCCTCACGCGGGCGATCCATATGAATCGGGCTGGATGCACGTACCTGTTAAACTGAAAAAGGGCCTGAACGAATTCTATGTCAGGACGTCCTCGATGCGGCAGGGGATAAAAGGGAAAATTGTTTTTCCGGATAATCCGGTAACCATTAATACCGATGATGCCACCTTACCGCATATCGTGCCCGGCCGTAAAAATGCTTCTTTGCTTGGTGGTGTGGTCATTATCAATACCTCTTCACAATTATTGTCCGGATTAAAAATCAGATCGGATTTAACCTTGACCCCTATCATAATTGATGTTCCCGCCATACTTCCTTTCAGCAGCAGGAAAGTGGCATTCCGTTTCAACGGGTCCGGTATCACTGAAAAGGGAACAGCAGTGTGCGAATTGTCGTTGATTTCAAAAGGGAAATTCATTGCAAAATCTACTATTAAAATCGAATCGGTAAACCCCGGTGAACCTTACTGCTGCACCTTTATCAGTGATATCGACGGCAGTGTACAATATTATGCAGTTAATCCGCAAAGCGGGACCAGCGATAAACTGCCGGCACTGTTTTTATCGGTTCATGGCGCCGGAGTGGAAGCCATAGGCCAGGCACGGGCCTATGGATCAAAAGACTGGGGCGTGCTGGTGGCGCCTACCAACCGCCGTCCCCGCGGATTTAACTGGGAGGACTGGGGACGGCTCGATGCCCTGGAGGTACTCGGTATTGCGGTGAAGCAATTCAGCCCCGATCCATCGCGTATTTACCTGACCGGCCATTCCATGGGTGGCCACGGAACCTGGTACCTGGGTGCCACATTCCCCGGCAAATGGGCCGCCATTGCCCCGTGCGCCGGTTATCCCACCCTGATCGGCTACGGATCGGCCGATGGCAAAATACCTTTGGCAGGCGACGATATTATCGGGAAAAACCTTTCGCGCGCAAGCAACGGAAGCAATGTAATTGAACTGGCCAATAATTACGGTGCAGCCGGTGTGTATGTCCTGCATGGCGATAAGGACCCCACCGTTTCAGTAGATTATGCCCGCCAGATGCGTGAGATACTGGCGAAATTCCATCCCGATTTCAGCTATTACGAATATCCGGGCGGGAGCCACTGGTGGAGCAACGAAAGCGTGGACTGGCCGCCTTTGTTCGATTATTTCAAATGGCATAAAATCAATCCGGACAGCTCTGTGAATAAAATCGATTTTTCAACCACCAATCCTGCCATCTCTTCCACCTGTTTTTGGTCCTCTGTGTTGCAGCAGCAGGAACCGTTGAAATACAGCCGCCTGAAAATAAACCGCGATAAATCAAAAGGTAATATATCCGGAGTAACGGAAAACGTATCTGCTTTAAAACTGGATGTTTCGGATTTAAAGGGGGATTCCATTTCGATCAGGCTCGATGGCGATGAGCTGAAATTGGCGAAACCTCAAGCCCCTGGCTTAGTTTATCTGGCCCGCAATGAGCACTGGGCCCTGGGAACAGCGCCTGACCCTGCCAATAAAGGAGTGGTGCGAAACGGGACTTTCAAGGAACCGTTTAATCATCAGATGGTGCTGGTTTATGGAACCACCGGAACGAAAGCCGAGAATGACTGGTCGCTGGCCAAAGCAAAATTCGACGCTGAATCGTGGTATTACCGGGGTAACGGAGCGCTGGAGCTGGTTGCCGACAAGAATTTTATTCCTGCCCAATATCCTGATCGCGGAGTAGTTATCTATGGAAATGCAACTACCAACAGTGCCTGGCCGATGCTCCTGGCCGGATGCCCGGTGCAGGTTAAGCGTGGCAGTATAATGTATGGTACGGAACAGATTGATGGT
>CAIXKO010000802.1 GCA_903919925.1 uncultured Bacteroidota bacterium
GCCTATAACCTCGACGAAACCATACAGCGCGCCAGGTACCGGGATGGTTATGACCGGGAAGTATTCATGGAGCCCGGAAAGGTATATCAGGTCAGGCTGACTCCCATGTCAACCAGTAATCTGTTTGAAAAGGGCCATCGCATCCGGATCGAAGTCTCCAGTAGTAATTTCCCCAGATTCGACCGGAACCTCAATACCGGTGGAAACAATTATGATGAATCCGTTGGAGTAACTGCGCGTAATATTATCCATCACTCCAGCAAGTATCCATCTGCCATCAAGTTGCCGGTGGTAAGAAAATAGTTGAGCGGCATATTGCCTAAGTGTTGGGCCTGTTACCTGAATTTTAAATTGATCAATGAAAAGACCAATCAACAGAAGAATTTTTCTTAAGAAATCTGCTGGCGTAACTTTCGGGGCGATGGTTTTTCCGGCTTCATTTTTATTGCCGGAAGGTACTGGTCTGGCTCCCAAGGATCATAAAGATTATTCTCTTCATTCCGGCATTCGTTCCAAAATTAACTGGAAGGAGATGATGAAAAGTCATGACCTGATCTGGAAAAAGGTTCCAGCCGATATGACAGAAGCTCCACATTTGGGAAACGGACTGATTGGATCAATGATCTGGATAGAAAAAAACCAGGTCCGCCTGCAGGTTTTCAGAACGGATGTTCACGACCATGCCGATGATACCTATGGATGGACAGCGTATAGCCGCCCCCGTTATCAGATTGGATATTTCCTGTTGAAATCCAAGGGAGAAATCACTCATTGCGATCTGCGACTGGATATTTACAATGCAGAATTGACCGGCAGTGTAATAACCAGCCTCGGGAGGTTTACGCTTGAACATTTTGTGCACAAGCTCGATGATATTATCTATACCTCAATTGAATCATCAGGTGAAGAAATGTGTGCCGGCTGGGAGTGGCACCCATTTGAAGCCAAAGGATCGAGGGGTGGAAAACCAGGCGACAAACAGTATGGGCAAGCCTATTCACCTTATCAGGAACTGAAAAATCCAGGGCATCGGTTAGATAAAAATAAAGAGGTGTTTATTGGTGTTCAGGACTTATCAGCGGGTGGCGATTATGCCACAGCCTGGAAAGAGGAAAAATCGGGTAAACAATCTACCCTGCTGATAACGATCAAAAACAATTTTCCGGGAAAAGCTTCAGTCGGTCAATCGATAGATGCCATCAAACAGGCAACAGGAAAAATTGAGGCTGGCATGAAGAAATGGAAAGGGGAGCACCGAACCTGGTGGCATAATTATTATCCTGAGAGTTTTGTTACCTTCCCTGATACCATCGGGCAATCTTTTTATTGGAACAATGTATACCGTTTAGCCTGTTGCACCCGTCCCGATGCCCAATACATTGATACCCCCGGGTTATGGAACTCCGGCGGGCCATGGCCATACAGTACCCATGACTTTAATACTCAAACGGTTCACTTCCCGGTTTACACCGCAAACAGGCTGCATCTTGGGGAGGCACTCGTGGCATCCCTTCACCGCAATCGCGAAAACCTGACCAACAATGTTGTTCCCGCTGAATGGCAGGAAGATTCCGCGCTGCTCCCGCTGGCCACCGCCTTCGACCTGAGAGGGAAAAGGGATGGCGACGGAAGGTATAGTCAAATGGTGGGGTGCCTTCCCTGGCTGCTGAATAATTGCTGGCTTCAGTACCGTTACTCTATGGACAAAGAGATGCTCATAAAAACGATTTTCCCTTTGCTGCGGCGAAGCATCAATCTTTATCGCCATCTGCTGTTTACCGGTGCTGACGGCAAACTGCATCTTCCTCCCACATTTTCGCCGGAAACCGGAAATACAAATGATTGCAGTTTCGATCTGGCCCTGCTGAAATGGGGATGTACCAGGCTGATTGACATCTGCAGGATTCTGGAAATCGACGATCCCCTCCTGCCTGAATGGGACAGGATCAGGCATCAGCTGGTGGATTTTTCTGTAGATGAAAACGGGTATATGCTGGGAAAGGACAATCCTGCCCCCAAGGACCATCAGCACATGTCGCACTTGATGATGATCTATCCGCTGTACTTCGAAAACATTGACAACTGCAAGGATAAGGACCTGCTTGAAAGGTCGGTAAAGTACTTTCAGCCGGTCAGCATGCCAAAAATGGGGGCATCGCAATCCTCCCCCGCGGCCGCCGCCCTGGGCCTGGGAAACCTTGCACTGCAGCGGATGAACGACATTCTTTACCGGGATGTTGAAAATGAAACACTGGGAAAAAACGGCATCTACTATCTTGCCACCCCGTGTATTGAAACCTCGCTGAGTTACAATACCTGCGTTCAGGATATGATGCTGCAAAGCTGGGGCAATAAGATCCGGGTGTTTCCGGCCTTACCGGATGATTGGAAGGATGTTGCATTCCATGATTTCAGGGCCGAGGGAGCATTTCTCATCAGTGCACGCCGCGAAAATGGAAGAACCAGCTTCGTGAGAATCAAGAGTCTGGCAGGAGAGCCCTGTGTCATTTGTCCGGCAATGCTTGCCATACCCCGCACTAACAGTAAAAACAAAAGTGTTTTGGTTGAACTGGAAAAGGGTTGTTACAAACTCGATATCAGAAAGGGAGAAGAGGTAATCTTGTACCACGGAGATAGTGAACCTGAATATGTTATTGAGCCGCTCGCTTTGGAGCCCGGGAGTATAAACCATTTTGGAATAAAATATTAACCATCATGCCAGGTATAACAAATAATATTGAACGGATATTGAATAATCAAGATCCTTCATCGATTGTTTACGCCCCGAATTACTGGCAATGGTTCTCACATCACCAGAACCACGGGACCCTTCCGGATGAGATCAGGCACTGCGTGAGCCAGCTTGACATGATCAGGTATCTCGGGTTGGATGTTTTCAGCCGGAATATATACTGCCGGCAGGATGATTACTGGTTTGGCGGTCTATGCGATGAGCAGTTTGAAGGGATCAGGGTGGAGACCTTCTCGTCATCTGAAAAAAGGAATAAGGTGACCGACAAAATATATCATGTAAGAACGGGCACACTGACGGAGCAGCGGCAATATGTTTTCGCTGAATCCACGGTAGTCCAGAAAAAATTCCTGATTACCGACTATAACCAGCAAAGTAGCTTGCTGGAACAATTCGTGTCATCGCGCAAATGGGAGTTCAGTCAATCCAGATATCAGATAATCAGAGAAATGGTTGGTGAATCGGGCACAGTAATCGTAGGGGATTTTTACAGTCCGCTAAAGATGCTGCACCTCCTGATGGGGCCGATCCTGAGTGTTTATTTCCTGCTGGAGCAGCCGGAATTTGCAAAAACCTTGCTCGACCTGCACGAAACGGCTCAGCTCGACCTGGTGCAACAGGTTGCAAGTAAGGGGGTTAAAGCCATGATGGCCATGGATAACCTGGATACCACATTCCATCCACCGGATTTCGTTGAGCGGTATTCCGCATCATTTTATGAAAAAGCAAGCACGATATGCCATGAGTTTGGCGCGAAGTTTTTTATCCATGCCTGCGGCAATCAGAAAGAGAATCTTCCGCTCATTGCCGCCTGTGGTGTGGATGGACTCGAGGGGGTTGCATTTCCCCCGCTGGGAAATGTTGAACTCGACGAAGCCATGCGGTTAACACCTGATCATTTTATCATTACTGGCGGAATCAGTGCCATGGAAACACGCGACCTTACCTCAGAGAAAATGGTTTTCAGCTATGTTAAAAACCTGTTTCTGAAAATGAAGCCTTATAAAAACCGGTTTGTTTTTTCAGCAAGCTGTAATACCCCTGTGGATACAAAATGGGAAACCATAAAGCATTTCAGGGATGCCTGGCTTGAATATAAAGACTGTTGAATTCCGACAATGAACAACCAGGCACCTGTCACTCAAAATTACCGCTGGAGAATTCTTGCCCTCCTCTTTTTTGCAACAACAATCAATTACATCGACAGGCAGGTAATTGGCTTATTGAAGCCATTCATTTCCAAAGAACTGGGGTGGAACGAGGCTGATTATGGATACATCGTGACCTCGTTTCAGGTTGCGTATGCCATCGGACTGATAACAACAGGTCGCTTTCTCGATAAGTTCGGAACGCGAATCGGGTATATATGGGCTATCATAATTTGGAGTGTTGCCGGAATGGCCCATTCTGCAGCACGCGGTGTTGTAGGTTTTGCTTCGGCCCGTTTTGTACTTGGATTGGGAGAATCCGCCAATTTCCCCGCAGCTGTAAAAAGCGTAGCCGAATGGTTTCCCAAAAAGGAGAGAGCTTTTGCTACCGGGCTTTTTAACTCCGGATCGACCATAGGAGCTATTATTGCGCCATTGATTGTGACGGTGATTTCTCTTAGCCTGGGGTGGAGATGGGCATTCATTATCACAGGTTCGCTGGGTTTTATCTGGTTGTTTTTCTGGATCGCCTGGTATCGTGTTCCCGAAAAACATCCGGAAATATCAAAAGAAGAACTACTGTATATAAATCAGGATGAAATAGATACAGATGTCAAAATGAAGATAAGGTGGATCGATCTGGCCAGGCTGAAACAGACCCTGGCTATCTGTTCAACCCGGTTTATCTCTGACTGGGTATGGTGGTTTTTCCTTTTCTGGATTCCTGATTATTTACATAAGGCACATAGTATTGATATGAAGGAAGCCGTGCTTCCAATTATTATCATTTATTCAGTATCCAGCATTGGCGGAATTGGCGGGGGCTGGCTTTCATCCAGGTTTATTTCTTCCGGGAAAAGCATTGATTTTGCCCGAAAAACAAGCATCCTGGTTTGCGCACTGATTATCCTGCCGGTGATGCTGGTATCACAAACCCATCATCTTTGGGTAGCTGTATTCTTAATTGCATTAGCCGCAGCCGGCCATCAGGGCTGGGCATCAAATATATTTACCATTATTTCAGATATTTATCCAAAACAAGCAGTTGCAACAATGGTGGGGCTCAGCGGGTTTGCCGGCGCAGTTGGAGGTGCCCTATCGGCTTCATTCATTGGACTGATCCTTGAAAATACTGGCAGTTATTTCCTTATTTTTCTTATTGCATCTTCAGTTTATCTGATAAACTGGCTGATCCTGAGGTTATTTATCAAAGAAATAAAACCGGTTTCACTCAATTAGCGGTTTATGTCATGAGAAGTTTAGATTAATCCTATCAAGTTGATACAAATGAAAATCCAAAAAAACATGAGGCTGATTATATTAATGTTGATATCAATAATTGTCACTCCGGCATCGGCCCAGTCAACAGCCTTCCCTGAAAGCATTATTACCGAAAATCCCTCTGCAAGGGATTTTCAACTGGTAACAAAACAAAATCAAGCTATTGTTCTGATCGATGAACAGGATTACCCGACAGTGAAGCTTTGTGCTAACTTGTTCCGTGATGACATTGAACGCGTAACGGGTTATAAACCAACACTTATAACCAGTCAAAAAGAACCTATCCCATACTGCTTGATTATCGGATCGATTGAAAACAGCCGAATCATCAAAAA
>CAIXKO010000803.1 GCA_903919925.1 uncultured Bacteroidota bacterium
GGTAAATTTTACATGGAGAAGATGGCCAATACCAAAAACACGAGCCGCCGTCAGCAATTGCTGATTAACGCCATGTGGACTGCTATACCAATGGCCGACAGCCGGTTTGTGAAACCCGAGGATGTTGCCAACGATGTATACGGATTCATGAAAAAAGGCGCAGACATCAAAGTTCGTTTGCGTGTAGTTGGACAGTATTGTGTTGGGGTTTATGACTACGCGGTACCGGATTCATTGGCGCTGAATAACAATAAGCCTATGTATCAGTTTAACACAAAGGATATTGCTACCAAACGGGGTGTTGATTCCGTTGCCACTGAAGCGCTGAAACTGATCAGGGTAGTGCCTAATCCCTATTATGGCAACTCGGCTTATGAATTGTCGCAGTTGGATAATATGGTGAAAATCACCAACCTGCCAAAAACCTGTACGGTATCGATTTATTCGATAAACGGTAATTTGGTTCGTCGTTTCACCAAAGATGCTGAAGTTACTTTCCTCGATTGGGATCTGAAAAACCAATATGGTATACCAATCGCCAGCGGTGCTTATATCGTTCACATAAATGCAGGAAAAATCGGAGAACGAATCGTGAAATTCTTTGGAGCATTGAGGCCACAGGACTTGAACTCATTGTAAACAAATTAATTCAAAACGATGGCTAGCATTTTTTCAAGAATTGTCAACGGGGATATTCCTTGTTACAAGATTGCTGAAGATGATCGTTTTTTCGCTTTTCTTGATATAAATCCCTTGGCAAAGGGGCATACATTGGTTATACCCAAAAGAGAGATTGACTACCTTTTTGATTTACCCGAGGAGGAATTGGCAGCAATGATGGTTTTTGCTCGTAAAATTGCACTGGTCATCGGAAAAGTTATTCCTTGCAAAAGGGTAGGGGTGGCAGTAATCGGACTGGAAGTGCCTCATGCGCATATACATCTGGTACCGATTAATGATATTTACGATATCGATTTTAAGCGGCCAAAATTAAAATTCACACAAGATGAGTTTTTAGCCATTGCGGAAAGCATTCGGACAGGGTTTTAATGAACCCTGTCCGGGTTTTTCCGGATAAAGGCTTCCCACGATTTCACTCCCGGCTCGGCAGTGGGCCTGTCGGTTTGGTAGTAGTGGCATAATGCTGCGGCAATTCCATCTGTAGCATCCAGATATTCAGGAGTCTCAGTGAACTTGAGAATATTTTGAACCATCATTGCAACTTGTTCTTTTGAAGCATTACCGTTACCCGTAATGGATTGCTTGATTTTTCTGGGGGAATATTCAAAAACAGGAATCCCCCTGTTGAAAGCCGGTGCAAGAGCTACTCCCTGAGCACGGCCAAGTTTTAGCATCGATTGTACGTTTTTTCCGAAAAAAGGAGCTTCAATGGCTACTTCATCCGGAGTGAATTCTACGATTAGTGAATTGATCCGCTCAAATATCTTACTTAAACGGACAAAGTGGTCCGGAAATTTCTGCAATTTTAATACTCCCATCTGGATCAGGGATACTTGTTTGCCAGATATCCTGATCAATCCATACCCAAGAAGTACCGTTCCAGGATCAATGCCTAATATGATGTGGTCCTTACTCATTTTTTTTCAGCGGAAACCGGAATAAACTGCTGGATCAGAATACCTCCTACAATAAAGGCTAGTCCTGCCGGAGTGGTCCAATAAATTTTCTCATCCAAAATCAAGTGAATGAAAAATAAGGCAAGAAAAGGTGATATGAATACCAGGTTGCTGATGCGGGCGTTGTTTTTAGTGTTTTCAAGAGCAGTAAGCCAACAAACAAAACCAATGGCCATCTCTGTTAAACCAACATAAACAGCTGGTAATATTGAATAGTTCCAGGTTAATTGTTTGTGTGAGATTAAAAGTGCCAATCCCGTAAATATACTGCCAAAGAAGAAATTGAGCGTGATTTTGATGATCTCAGGGCGCGAATCTTTTACATTGTATATCCAGAAGGATGCCCATATAATGGAACTGATCAGCGCCAAAACAACTCCGATTGGCTCATTTACTGGGGTGGTAAAAATATTACGTCCCTGTGAGCTGATGATAATAACCCCGGTGAAACTGATTAAAATAGTGAAAAACTCAGCTGGTTTGATTTTTTGATGTAAGAATACCACCGATAAAAGCACGAGCATAACTGGCCATGTATAGTTTATCGGTCCTGCAATCTGAGCGGGGAGTACTTTGTACGCGTTGAGCAGAATCATGTAATAAAGAAACGGGTTCAGGAACCCACCAAATGCAGAGCGCATGAGGTTTAATGGGGTGCTGGAGAAAATTTCAGATGCTTGTTTACGGATAACCAGAATGACCATAAGAAAAATCCAGGCTATCGTGGAAGCTATAAAGAGTAGTTGGATCAGGTCCATTCCTTTCAGGGCCAGTTTAAAAGCTGTTCCTGCCGTTGACCAAAGTAAAATCGCTGTTAAAGCATACCCGTATATGGATCGCTGCTTCATGCCTTGGGTTTGGATTTCAGTGCTTTCAGCCTGTCTCTGGCATCCAGAAAGTAAAAACTGGTAGTGAAATCCCTGACAAACTCTTCAAAAAGTGTAGTGGCTTTTGCCGGATCTTTGAGCTGATCCTGATAGATGCAGGCCAATTCAAACAGTGCCTTGTGACCCCAATATTCATAACGGTAGTTCTCAACAATCTTATTCAAAATGTCGATCCCTTGCTGCTGCTCGTTTTTGGAAAACAGAATATGTGCTTTTTTATATAAGCAATCATCAACTGCCGGATCATCAGGTGTTCCTGTGATGATGGAATCCAGCGCCAGCAGAGCTTCGTCATTACTATGCCGGAATATCAAATAGTCGGCATTTGAAAGCTTTATTAAGGTTGACTGTGTGGAATCTTTCTCCGAAATGTTTTCCCGTATCAGAATAGCTAATTCCAAGGCATCGTTAGCGTTTGGTTTTGAGGTACTACCCTTGAGAATATCCAGTTGTGCCAGGGCCCATTTGTAATTCCCGGTAAACCATGACAGCTGGGCCTTTCTATAACGGGCGGCCGAACCCTGAGGATTATCGGGGTTTTCGAGGTCGATCATGCTGTATACCAAAGAAGCTTCCCAGGGATCTCCGGAGCTCAACAGGATATCTGCTTTTTCCAGCAGGCAATCCGCCCGGTAAACAGGAGTCTTTCCTGGCATTGATAAAGCCTCTTCGATGGTTTTTAAGGCATCAGAATAGTTCTCCAGTTGAAAAGCTTGTATATGGGCCAATCCGATGTAAATAGGGTCAATAACGCTGTATTTGGATAGGTCGGTTATGCCTTTGCGAAAATCAACCGCAAGCTTTTGCCATTCACCGGCAGAAGTTCCAGGAGCATTAGTGTACTTGTCCGACAGGGTAAGAAGATATTCAACCCTGGCCAGATTATAGATAGCCTGCCGGGCGGGACCCGCCGCTCCCCTTCCAATCACATACAGGTAGGCTGTGATAGCAGCATCCGTGCTGCCTGCATCATACGCACTGCGTGCGATCTGAAGCACTTTGTCGGGTGGAGATTGGTTACGGCGGTCCATTGCTATCGCTTGTTCAACAGCTTCAGTAAACTTTTTTTGTTCTGTTAATACCCATACCAACATGTCAGAAAAGGTTGGATTATCGGGCCATTTCTGAATGAATGCATACGTTTTGTCGCTGGTAAGCTGCAATAAGTTCTGATCAACGTCATTAGTCAATGCGTTTTGTATCATCGACTGAACCGATGGGATGAATTTGGGCTCAGTAAGTATCAGATTATAATACTCTTCGAGCATTTCAGGGAAACGTCGCTCTGCATAATATACATTGGCCAGTTCCATCCGGAATTCATTGGGGTTTCCCAATACTTTCCTGCCCATCTGATAAACCATCTCAGAATATTGAAATTTGAGATAGGAGGAATAAACATTACCCAGGTTTACTATTCCGGCTATGGTGTTGGGAAAATTTTTAAGTGGTTCATTATATGCATCATCAGCTTTTTTTGCATCACCCATTGTTTCATAGAGGTACCCTA
>CAIXKO010000804.1 GCA_903919925.1 uncultured Bacteroidota bacterium
ACCCTTCGGTAACCATAGAGGCAATCCGCTTCCCACCCGTGTGCTGAAGGTGAACAGCTCTAAATCACGACCAACCTTGCGGTGATCTCTTTTCTTAGCTTCCTCCAGCAATACCAGATACTCATCGAGCATGCTCTTTTTTGGGAAAGTGATGCCGTAAATGCGGGTAAGCTGTTTCCGTTTTTCATCGCCGCGCCAGTAAGCACCAGCTAAGGCAGTAACCTTGATGGCTTTAATCGGTGAGGTATCGGGCAAATGCGGTCCGCGGCACAAATCGGTGAACGATCCTTGTTTATAAAGCGTAATGGTGCCATCCTCGAGATCCGTAATCAACTCCACCTTGTATTCATCGCCTTTTTGGCTGAACAGATTCAGTGCCTCCTGTTTCGTTATCTCCTCGCGGTGGTAAGTGAGCTTTTTGGCGGCCAGCTCAATCATTTTGGCCTCAATATCAACCAATTCGTTTTCCGATAAAACTTTCTCGCCCAGGTCAACATCATAATAAAAACCATTCTCAATGGCTGGTCCGATACCAAATTTGGTACCCGGATAAAGGTTTTCAATGGCCTCTGCCATCAGGTGGGCAGAGGAATGCCAAAAGGCATGCTTGCCTTCAGCATCGTCCCACTTATGTAAACGGATCGTGGAATCGGAGGTAATTGCCCGGGTTACATCACGCACTTCATCGTTAATGGTAACGGCAAGAATCTCTTTAGCCAGCTGAGGGCTAAGACTTTGCGCGATTTCTAGTCCGGTAGTGCCGGAAGGGTATTGGCGGACTTTGGAGTCAGGAAAAGTAATATTTATCATAGGTATAAAATAAATAAGAGTTGCCAACTTTTCCTAAAGTTGGCAACTCTATTTGGTGCCCAGAACAGGAATCGAACCTGCACATCCTTGCGAATACTAGTCCCTGAAACTAGCGCGTCTACCAATTTCGCCATCTGGGCGATTTTCAAAAAGAACGACTCGTGCCCAGGACAAGAATCGAACTTGCACAACCTTACGATTACATGGCCCTCAACCATGCGCGTCTACCATTTCCGCCACCTGGGCTTCGGGTGTGCAAAGATAAATAAATTTTATAATTTCCAAAGAGTACCCAAATCTTCTATATGCATCGAGCGGATTTTACTGCCGGAATAGTCGTAATCCAACGACAGCCTGTTCAGGCATATCCGGATAAACTCCGTATTAGCCCTTGGATTATAATAGATTGGATCGAGCGGAAGCTTCTGCCGTATCAAAAATTCGGTGATATTACTGCGCGAGTGCAACAACCCTTTATCAACCGGATTCACATAAAATAATACATCAAATAACTCCGGATCCAGGTTTTCATCTACTCCAAAGGGCATATCAACATAGGCCAGCAATGGATAATCCGGCGTATCCACCACAAAAAGCGGAATTCCCGATTCCTGTGCCAAAATTGCATACAACAAGTTAATTGAATGGGCATTAGCCTTTCCGGTTTCTATCATCCGGTGAATAAAATTGTTTCCCGGCGAGTTTGGATGATCACTATTCAACAGCACCCGCTTTCTTCCGAAAACCAACGTGTTCATAACCGTGATCTTCTCCAGGGCAGTCAGCGTGTCCGACAGCTCCAGCCATATCTCATCCCTCAAAGGTTTAATGCTCTTGTAAAAATCCTGCTTGCTCAAATCCGGAAACTGATAGCGAGCCATCAGCCAGGCTCCGTCAATCAGCCGCGGATTGGGATTCAATATCCATTGCCTGAAATCCTCTTTGAGTTGATTAAAATGCAATATCTTAATAATGTGCTCAATACGCTCAAATAGCACCGACGACATGGCCTGCTTTGCCGCCATCTCCAGGTCCGGCACCATAGCGATGCCCACCTGCAGAATCTTTTCACTAACCGCTTCAAACACCAAATTGTCGGGATCGTCGAGCAATTGGATCAACGATCGACTTTTATCTGCTTCCATTAATAGATATAATTTACTGGCAAGTAATGAAGAATGGTTGGCGGATGAAGAATGGCACGCGAATGACGCGGATCCCTTCGGGAACGCGGATTGACGCGAATTTTTTTCATGTTGCGGAACAAAATTTGAAATCCGGTTTTCATCTGTTACCATAAAATGTAATATGCCAATCATATGCTCGCCCATACAACAAAAGATCCGCGAAAATTCGCGCTCCCGCAGGGATTCGCGTCATTCGCGTGCCATTCTTCGTCATTCGCGTGCAATTTCTTATTCATTGCTCTAAGTTATAATCGAGTTTAACGTTTGACAAAAAAGTTGATTGATTGTTGAGCTGTAATCGCCCAAAAATTCGCCCTTCATCCGGTTGGCGATGATCAAACAAACGGTAATTGCTTCATGCTGTAATACTTCAGCCAGTCCATAAAGGGCCGATGATTCCATTTCAAAATTGGTGGTGCGCAGATCCCCGTACCGGAATGATTGCAAATGAGCGTTGAGATCGGGTACTGCGAGCGGTGCTCTTAACTGCCGGCCCTGCGGACCGTAAAACCCGTGTGCCGCCATGGTGATACCCAAAGTGCAAAACGATTCAACCATTTTTAATAGTTCATCTGAGGCTCTCACTGCATAAGGCTGTGGCAATTGCACCGGCCATTGCACCGCATCCAGGAAGGTGCGCTCAAATAACTCGCGCTCCTGATCAGGTTTCCGTAAATAATATTTCATCAACCCATCCAATCCCACCGACCAGGCCGATGCCACGGGAGTACCAATTGGTAAATCTGGCTGTAATGATCCGGATGTGCCGATACGGATAAACCTCAGCTTGCGCAATGAGGGATGATCGGTTCGGAGATCCAGATTGATGTTGGCCAGTGCATCCAGCTCATTAAGTACAATATCTATATTATCGGTACCAATGCCGGTGCTCATCACCATGATTTTTGTTCCATGATAATAGCCTGATAATGAAATAAATTCACGATTTGTGGCGAGCCTTTCCACCCTATCCAGACATTCACCAAATTGAACCGCTCTCCCCGGATCCCCAACCAATACAATATGGTCGCAAATCTGTTCCGGAAACAGGTGTAGGTGGAAAATGCTTCCATCCGGATTGAAAATCAATTCCGATTCGCTGTATCTGTTCATTTTACGGATGTTCTCCTTTTTTCTATTTTTGCTGCCACAATATTAATCTATTGATTGCTATGATTCAAAGAATTCAAACGATTTACCTGCTGATCAGCCTCATCGCCTG
>CAIXKO010000805.1 GCA_903919925.1 uncultured Bacteroidota bacterium
GGGCAATGGCGCGATGGCCTATAAAAACCTGGTAAATCTGATAACTGCCGATGCAGATGCCAACCTGATGACCTATTCGCGGGGAGGAATTGCCGGTGCTGAGCAAAATATTTTTGTGCTCGACGGCAACACTTCCGGAACCGCGGGAATTGCCGAGATGCTGCTTCAATCGCATAACGGCGAAATTGAACTATTGCCGGCCCTGCCTGAAGCCTGGAGTTCAGGTTCCGTTAAAGGCCTCCGGGCAAGAGGCGGCTATACAGTGGATATTGACTGGAAAAATGGTAAAGTGACAGATTATCATATTGTTTCAATCGATAGCCGGGAGGTTAAAATCCGTATTAACGGGGAACCAAAGACGATTTTTTCAAAAAAGTTTTAGCAAATGGAAACGAGTGATCATCCCGATCGGAAATTGATTGAATTGCTTCAAAATTATTGATACTAATACCATGAAGACCCTGCAAACTTTGCTGCCGGCTGTTCTGTTGATTATAACGGTTTCGTGCACCAAGCGTTATACCGTTAACTCACCTGACCGTTCCAACCGGATCACCATTGAACTCGATGACCGCGGATCCCTTTTCTATACCATCGAATCGCACGGGACCCTGGCGGTAGAAAAATCGCATCTGGGCGTTTTACTTGCGGGAACCGGAATGAGTTTCGATTCCGGGTTGACTTTTAGCGACAGCCGGAAACGGAAAATTGATGAAACATACACCCTTCCAACAGGGAAAACATCCACTTATTCAAACCGGGCCTACGAAACCATTTTCACTTTTCTGAATCCCGGCAGGAAGGCCATCAGCCTGGTATGCCGAGCCTTTAACGATGGGGTTGCGTTCCGGTACGTGGTGGAGCAGCCAGGGGAAATTACCGTTGAAGGGGAAAACACAGTGATCGTCCTGCCAACCGGTTGCCTTACCTGGATGAGTGATTACCTGTCGTATTACGAGAATGACTATCCGGAGCGGCTTCTTGACACCATTGGCGCCCGCAACCTGTCGTTTCCGGCCCTGGCTCATGTGAAGGACCAAATCTGGATGCTCATGACCGAGGCCAGCGTGTATGATCAGCCGGGTACACACCTGAAAAAGTCCGGTCCGGGCAGCAAACTGAACATTGGCCTGCCTGAAGCCTCCTTTACCGTTCAAAACCGATGGGAATCGCCCTGGCGTACCTTTATTATGGGTACTGGTTTGGGTACACTGGTTGAATCGGTCATGGTCGAAAACCTTAATCCGCCATCGGCCATTACCAATACCAATTGGATTGAACCGGGTGTGGCTGTTTTTCCGTGGTGGGGCAATTTCATGGCCAACAGTTATCCGGACACATTAAAACGGTATATCGACCTGGCAGCCGAAATGAATTGGGAATGGATCGAGTTCGATGTTTCCCTGGTAGGATCGCCCTTTCACAGCTCAAAACTCTGGGAAACAACCCCATGGCTTGCCGACATTACCCAATATGCACAATCACGGGGGATTAGGGTTTATGGATGGGATGAGATCAACACACTTGCAACACCCGAAGGGCGCGACCATATTTTAGGACGATACCAGGAACTGGGCATACGGGGCATCAAGATTGACTACTTGAACTCTGACCGGCAAAAAGAGATGATTGCCAGGCGGATCGCAATACAAGCTGCTGCGGACCGAAAGCTGATGGTAAGTTTTCACGGCGAAACGGTTCCCCGCGGCCAGCGTAGGACCTACCCGAATGTGATGACACTGGAAGCCGTTCGCGGGGCCGAGTATTATGCGCTGAAAGGGTATCCACCTCCAACACCGGGACACAACTGTGTGTTGCCTTTCACCCGGAACGTGGTAGGTTCCATGGACTATACACC
The DNA here is from genome assembly GCA_903919925.1 of uncultured Bacteroidota bacterium. Lineage (GTDB taxonomy): Bacteria > Bacteroidota > Bacteroidia > Bacteroidales > UBA12481 > UBA12481. Next base: position 1,859 of record CAIXKO010000805.1, read on the forward strand.
GGTTACCTTCACTATCCGTCCGGAAAATCCACGGCAAACCACTTATGCCCATGAGCTGGCCCTGGGGGTGATTTTTGAGTCGGGATGGCTCACTCTTGCCGACCGGCCTGAAGCTTACCTGAATTCTCCGGCAAAGGATATGCTCCGTCAACTGGAGGCCGCCTGGGACGAAACTCGGTTCATCGATGGTTATCCTGGACAGTTTGTGTGCCTGGCCAGGAGAAAAGCCGGCCGATGGTATATTGCCGGCATTAACGCCGGCCCCGAAAGAACGGTAAACATCCCACTAACATTCATCGGTGACGGTGACCGTGCAATACATATTTACGAAGATAAACCAGGTCATGAAATGAATGACATCCAAATTCGAAACGACTCGGTAAACAATCAGCTTACTCTATCAGTAAAAATGGCACCCAATGGCGGTTTTTGCTCTGTTACCGACCCCGCACCGGATACCATGGAAATCAGTATTCATGCCGACCAGGTCAGCTATCAGATGGCAGGCGGTATAGGAGCTTCCTGGCATGCCATCAGCGAAGATTCCATCGATGAAGGTCCTGAATACAAATGGGCCCTTCGCTATGGAAACTCAAGAGGTAGTGCCTGGGGCGGAAATCCTCCGGTGACCGATACAAGCGCCTGGAACCAGATTTACCGGCATGCTTCCTGGCTTGGACTTTCCTTCCTGAGGGTTGAGCTGAGTGCACGGATGTATCACCCCGAACGTGATCGGTTTGACTGGGATAATGAAGAGATGGCTGCATTGTACAAAATTCTTGATTGGGCAGAATCGAATGGTGCCGATGTTTTTCTTCAGCAAATGTGGAGCAATGTCAAATGGAATTCATACCCTGGCGTACAACCCCTTCTCAGCGCACCAAAATCGGTTGATGACTTTTCAAACGGGATCGCAAGTTTGCTCGAACATCTTACCGTTACTAAAAAGTACACTTGCATAAAGTGGATCTGTATTACCAACGAGCCACCCGGAGGAGGCTGGGGATCGTGGTGGAGCACCGGTGAAACCGATGCGCCGCTTGCTCCGGCACTGAAAGCGGTGAGAGAGGCACTGGACCGGAAAAAGATACTGGTTCCGATATCAGGTCCCGACTGGACCGATCTTCCTGCTTTTGATCCGGCAAAAATCGATTTTGATCCTTACATTGGTGCTTACGATATCCATTCCTACCAGGGAATCGATCAGGCAAAGGAAAAAATTGTCGGAGATTGGGTGGCATGGGCCAGAAAACACGGCAAACCAATGTTCCTAACTGAAATCGGAGACATGAGGCTGGGCTGGAAAGATTCAAATCCCGGGCCCAAATCATTTGCAGCTGCATTGTCTAACGCGGAATCAATATTGCGCGGACTCAACGCCGGGGCAGGTGCCTTTAACAGATGGAGCTTTACCAACCGGGGCGATCTGGATGGCCAGTGGCAACTGATCAGAACCTGGGATATCAAAAATAAAAGATATCTGGATGAGATAGAGGTTGAACCGGCTGCTTTTTATGGTTATGGAATCATTACCCGGTTTTGTGCAAAACACTCATGGGTGGTTAAGACGGATCCGGTTAAGAATCCAGAAGTATTATCACAAACACTGAAAAGTCCGGATGGCATGCTCACCACCTACATTTTAAACAAAAGCAATGCAACCCAAAGAGTCAGCATTAATTTATCAGGAGTAGCCAAGAAGAAGTTCTATCTGTATATAGCTACTGAGCAAGAGGTTGTAAAACCTGGTTTTAAATTGAAACCGGTTAGTGAGATGGTTATTAAGGATGGTAAAAACATGATTCTGGAGTTACCGGGCAATAGTATTAATGCATTAACCAATTATAATAGTTTACCTGATAATCCGGCAAGAAAATAACAGACATTCATTAAATAACTCAAGTTTCGCAGGTCCAAACCTGCCTAAATAGTTAATAAAAATGTTAAAAAAAGTAGCATGTATTTTTGTTTATTCCGCTAATATTCAACATATTAGTGGTACTTATA
>CAIXKO010000806.1 GCA_903919925.1 uncultured Bacteroidota bacterium
AATGACCTATCGGCACGGACAGCACCTTCATCAATATATAACAGCCAATCTGATTGAACAATACATGGTTATGGGTGACAGTAAGCAGGCATTGATCGACTTTTATCATCTGCTGCTGCACAGTGGTTCTACTTATGAAGGTTTCGAAAATTTAGTCCGTCCATGGACCGACAGGCAGGTAGAGTTTTGTCCGCCCCCTCATGCCTGGGGCGCTGCGAAAATTGCCACTATCATCAGAAATCTGCTGATCTATGAATTCGGTGGAAAAGCAGGTTTAGAAACCGGAAAACGCGACATCTACCTGTTCCCCACCATTTCTCCTGCCTGGGTTGAAAAAGGCAAGCATATCGGCATCAATAATGCACCCACCGAATTCGGCAGCCTTTCAGCGCGAATGACTTTTAAAAGCGATGGCGCATCGGTAACAATTACTCCTTCATTTAACAAACCACCACAGTATATCAAATTTAGAATTCCCTGGTTCAAGGAGTTGGTAACGTTTGATTCCGATGCAAAATCCTCCAAATTGGAAGGAGATTGTATTACTGTAAGCCCCGATGCCAAAACGATTGAAATTATCTGGAAGGATAAACCCGATGCCGGTAAAGGTCTTTTTGAAGAGTTGCTTTCTGCTTACCGGAGCGCAAATTCATTTGAAGGAGTTGATAATAAAGGATTTCAAATTATTCAGGAGCATCAGCCTTTTCTTTTGGACAATGAAAAGAAGAATCGGACCGATCTGTTGAGCTTTGATTTTGTAATCAAAACTTTCCTCCATGAATTTGACAGGCGGCGGGTAGAAAATCTAAAAAACGGATATGAATTATATACCATTGATGCACCCCGGATAAAATGACGGGATTACCGCAATGATGGAAAATGAAGGAATATGCTGACGACAATAACCTTTGGCTCCAATGAAACAAGTATGAAAAAGGTTGTAATAGCCGGTTTACTGTTGCTGATACCAATTCTATGGACAGTTCAAACCTGTGGGCAGCGGATTGACATCCGCAACCCGGCCAGTATTGGTTCTTTGGTTTTGAACGGAGAATCCTTTAAGCACTATATCGATGCCTTTAACCGGAATGACAATGAATCGGTGGTTAACTTCGTTCCCAATACCAAAGCCTGGGAATGGATGACAGAAAATGTGCCTTATTTAGAGTGTCCGGACAAGGAAATGGAGGAGATTTATTTCTTTCGCTGGTGGTCGTACCGAAAGCACATCAGGCAAACTCCCGATGGATATGTAGTAACTGAGTTTCTTCCTCAGGTAAGCTGGAGTAAAAAGCACAACACGATTAACTGCCCGGCGGGACATCATTTTTACGAGGGCCGCTGGATTCACGATCCTCAGTACCTGAACGACTACGCCAGATTTTACTTTGGGAACGGGGGTGACCCAGGTGGCACGAGCAAGGTTTACAGCAATTGGATCACCGATGGTATCTATGCCCGTTACCTGGTAAATGGCGATAAACCTTTCATTACCAGTTTACTCGATAGTCTTATGAAGAACCATCAGGGATGGAGCCATGACGGCGCGCCTGGAGATTCATGGCAAAAGAGCCGGCAACTGGACAATGGCTTGTATTGGCAAATCGACTCCTGGGAAGGTGGTGAGTTTTCGATTGGCGGAACAGGTGTTAGACCAATGATAAACAGCTATATGTATAGCGATGCCCTGGCGATCAGCCGGATCGCAGCATTAGATGGACGGGAAGAGTTGGCTGGTCAGTACCTTGCCGAAGCCAATGGGCTGAAACAGCTGGTGCAGGATCAGCTTTGGGATACTGAAGCCAAATTTTTCAAGACCATGCGGCACAAGAAGGTACCGGTAAATCAGTATGAGAACAGTGCAGCAGAAAAGTGCGAACCAGGCAAATTGGTTAGGGTACGCGAAATATTTGGTTACGTGCCATGGTATTTTAATTTGCCGGTGGATGGCCAAGGCTATGAGATTGCCTGGCGCCAATTGAACGACCCAGAGGGATTTCTTGCCCCATTTGGACCAACAGTTGCTGAGCGAAGGCATCCTAATTTTATGATCAACGGTACTGGTTGCACCTGGAGTGGTGCCAGCTGGCCATTTTCAACATCTCAGACGCTTACTGCCCTGGCAAATCTCCTAAACAACTATCATCAGAAAGAAATCAACACTACCGACTACTTCAACTTGCTGAAAACCTATACCCGAAGCCATCGGCGGAAGTTAGAAAATGGGTTATCTGTACCCTGGATCGATGAAAGTCTGAACCCTGATACGGGTAATTGGATTCCCACCGCCGATGATCCGCCCCGCGGTAAAGAGTACAACCATTCAACCTATTGTGATTTAGTTATCTCCGGCCTGGTCGGGCTTCGACCCAGGAGCGACAACCTTATTGAAGTGAATCCACTGGTTCCTATGGAAACCTGGGATTACTTCTGCCTTGATCATATACGCTACCATGGGCATCTCATCACGATCCTTTATGACAAAACAGGACTACGATATAGAAAGGGCAGGGGACTACAGGTATTCTCAGACGGCAGGTGCATAGCCAGCAGCCGATCGTTGAAAAGGCTTACCGGGAAGATCAACTGAAGAATGAAAGATGATTGTGGACAGGAAAGACTAGTTTTATAATAATTGCTGCCCTGTGAATAAATTTTATCGCTATTTTTCTTGAAAATTTCAACTTTCATGCAAGCGAATTTTAGAAGTTTGGCAGAGATGTACCGGGATGAACTCCTGGAAAATGTTCTCCCCTTTTGGTTGGATAATTCGATTGATCAGACGTACGGAGGTTATTACACCTGCTTGACGAGAGATGGAAAAGTTTTTGATACTGATAAATTTATCTGGCTTCAAGGTCGACAGGTATGGATGTTTTCGATGCTTTACAACAAAGTTGAGAAACGCAGGGAGTGGTTGGATTGCGCTATACAGGGGGGCGAATTCCTGAAGAAGTACGGACACGATGGTAATTTCAACTGGTACTTCTCGGTCACGCGCGAAGGGCACCCAATAATTGAGCCTTATAGCATATTCGCATATACTTTTGCAACCATGGCGTTTGGCCAATTGAGTCTTGCCACGGGCAACGAGGAATATGCCGGCATCGCAAAAAAAACCTTTGAGATTATTTTATCGAAAACGGAAAATCCGAAAGGGCCTTGGAATAAGGCACATAACGGGACTCGCAACTTGAAAAACTTTGCCCTTCCGATGATCCTTTGTAATCTTTCGCTGGAAATCGAGCATTTAATCGAACCTTCGTTTCTGCAAAAAACAATTGATACCTGCATTCACGAAGTTATGGATGTTTTCTACCGTCCCGAGCTGGGTATTATTCTGGAGAGTGTAACAAAAAACGGAGAACTTTCTGATACTTTTGAGGGGCGCCTGCTTAACCCCGGACACGCGATTGAGGCTATGTGGTTTATTATGGATCTGGGTGTCCGGTTAAACCGACCCGAGCTGATTCAAAAAGCCAATAGAATTGCTATTGACATGGTAAAATACGGATGGGATAAAAAATATGGAGGCATATTCTATTTTATGGATCGTTTGGGATATCCGACACAGCAATTGGAATGGGATCAGAAGCTATGGTGGGTTCATATGGAATCGTTAATAACCATGATCAAAGGTTACCAGCTTACTGGTTCGCAGGAGAGTTTGGAATGGTTTAAGATAATCCATGAATATACCTGGGAGCATTTTAAGGACAAAGAATATGGGGAGTGGTTTGGTTACCTGAACCGGCAGGGAGAAGTGTTGTTACCGTTAAAAGGTGGAAAATGGAAAGGGTGTTTTCATGTTCCACGAGGTCTGTATCAATGCTGGAAATCATTAGAAATGTGTTCAAAATAGAGATAATTAAAATGGGAAATAAAATTAATCGCAGAACTTTTATCGGTGCTGCATCTGTAGTTGGAGCGGGATTGTCCATGGAGTTTCCGGGTATCTTGTATGCATCGGGGAGTGATAAATTGAAACCAGCTATTCTGGGTGGACCTCAGGCACACCCTGAACAATTTCCCGGATGGCCGGTAATTGATCAGCTCGAGTCAAAGGCATTGGAAGAGGTTTTACAAAGCAAAAACTGGTGCCGTTTGGGCAGTGATAAGGTGAGCAATTTTGAGACTGAATATCAAAAGCTCACCGGCGCCAAATACGCGCTGGCTACTTCATGTGGCACCAGTGCCTTATCTACCGTTCTGGGTGCGCTTGAAATTGGTCCGGGAGATGAGGTTATTATACCGGTTTATACTTTCATTGCCACCTACAACGTGGTCGTTCTTAATTATGCGTTGCCGGTTTTTGTGGACACCGATATCGAAAGTTTCCAGATCGATGCCAATAAAATTGAGGCGGCCGTCACCAGGCAAACTAAAGTTATTATGCCCGTCCATATCGGAGGATCTCCGGTAGATTTGGATAAAATTCTCGAGATCTCCAGGAAGACCGGGATACCCGTGATCGAAGATGCCTGTCAGGCACACCTGGCGGAGTGGCGCGGTAAGAAGGTTGGTAATTATGGTTTGGCGGGGGCTTTCAGTTTCCAGGGTAGTAAAAATCTTAACTCCGGGGAAGGCGGGGCAATTATCACAAACGACGAAACATTCGCTCAAACTTGCTATCGCTTTCACAACCAGGGACAGGGAGGCCGTGTTGCCGGATTTAATCCGGGTACAGGCACCCGCGGTACCAACGTTCGGTTAACTGAATTCCAGGGTAATTTGTTGGTTGCCCAGATGTCGCGTGTAATTGAGCAGACCAATATCCGGACCCAAAACGCCAACTATCTGACCAAAATGCTGAATGAGATTCCGGGTATCACTCCCGCAAAACTATATGAAGGGACTACCCGAAGTGCTTATCATTTATATATGTTCCGTTATGATAAGAGCCAGTTTGCAGGGCTAAGCCGCGATAAATTTTTGGATGCCCTTAACCGGGAAGGAGTACCCTGTTCCAGTGGATACGGCATGATGAACAAAGATGAATATGTAACGGGTTTGGCACAAAATAAGCATTACCTGAATATTTATGGTGAGAAGGTGATGAACCAATGGCTGGAGCGGAACCAATGTCCGCAGAATGATAAACTTACTACCGATCAAAGTGTATGGCTCTTTCAAAATATGCTGCTCGGCTCCAGAACTGAGATGGAGCAGATTGCTGAGGCAATTGGGAAAATAAGGGAATATGCGGGGGAAATTAAAAAAGTGTAATTGACATAATTGTTAATTAGAAACCCAATAAAAAATACCCGTACGTGAAATTAAGGAATATTCTGTTGTTGTTTTCCATGATGATTCCTGTTCTTTCGTATACGCAATCAGGTTATCTGGCAGGTATATCGATAAAGGGGATCGAACCTGACAACTCATTGATTTCACTTCATTTGGGTGGTTATGGCGCTCCAAGGGATGGTCGTTTTACTCTGCAATGGATTAAAAAGGGACCGGCCCCTGAAGCGGATGCCATTGTTGGGTTGAATGACAGATTATATATAGTCAGCCATGGAAATCTTTTGATTATGGATCCATCGGCAAAGGATGCAAAATGGGAAAAAGGGGGAAAAGCTGAAAATATCAGATCGGTTGCCGGTTATAATAATGAATTATATGCGGTTAATTTCCAGGGCGAACTGATTAAAACCAAACTGCATGGAGGTATTAAATGGAAAAAGGTTGGATCGGCAGATCAAACGGTTACATCAATCGCAGTTTTTAGCAATAAACTATTTGCGGCTAATGGAAATGGTTCCATGTGGTGGGCTGACCTTACAAAACCGACCCTTGAATGGGTAAAGTCCGAATCAGTAAATCACATTGTCAGTCTTACGGCCAATAGCCGGAAATTGTTTGCTATTACCGCTGAAGGTGTTTTATATCAGGTTGAGCCGGGGAGAATTGATTCAAAATGGCTAAAGGCTGCATATATAAATGGTCAGACAATTAATGAAGAAATCAGGCATATAACCATATTGAACGGACGAATGTTTGGTATCAGCAAGGAAAATGATCTTTACCTCGGCGAGCACCGATCCGAAGGAAATCTTACAGCCAGGGCATTAGCCATTAAAAGCGATAATAGTGCCGTTATTATTCTGAATGTCGATGTTTGCGGGCTTAATGATGCTTTTATCAGGCAACTTAAACAGGAAGTATATTTAAAACACCATATACCGGCATTGGCCATTTTTGTCAATTCGAGCCATACCCATTTTGCCCCGGTTTCTCAAAATTGGCTCACCTGGCAGGAACCGAATCAGCGGCCTGACAGTCTTTATCTGAACTCCATTGTCAAAAGCGGGATACTGGCTGCAATTGATGAGGCTCTCGATTCGATGGTTCCTGCAGAACTCTCTTTTGGCAGAGGGGCCACTGACATTGGATATAACAGGAGTTTGCAGAATCATCCTGAATTATACGATCCTGCGGTGGATGTACTCAAGGTGGCTTATTCCGGTAAAAACAGGGAAAGTTATTTATTTCTGGCTTCCTGTCATCCGGTTCACAGCACGGCCGGAATGCTTCATTACACGATTAGCGCAAATTTCCCGGGAGTGGCGCGAAAATTAGTGGAAGAGAGAACCAGAACTTCAAATTCATTGTTTTTACAAGGCACTGCAGGAGATATAAATCCAGTAGATAATGGTGAATATATTACAGGTGAAAAGCTTGCCAATGAAGTGATTGCTGTCATCAACCGGCCCATGACCAAATTAAGCGGACCGATTACAAGTTTTCTCGACACTATTAATTTTCCGGTTATTCCCTGGGCCAGGGAGAAAATTGCTGCATTTCGCGCAGAAAACATTGACAAACCCAGTGATGTGGCTGCTGAAAAAAATGTAAAGTGGTGCGATCTGATGTCTAAATACCTGAGCGAGGGAACGATGCCTGAATCAATGCCGGTTTATATTAATACGATCAATATCGGAAACTGGAAGCTAATCGGTTTTTCGGGGGAAGCAACGAGTGAATATGGATTGGAAGTAAAAAAGATGTGGCCCGGTAAACTGATCTCGATAGCTGGTTATACCAACGATGTATCGAGTTACCTCCCAACGCAAAATCATATTGAACAGGGTAATTACGAGGGGAAAGAGTCATTTTTTTGGTACGGGATGCCTGATATTTTTCCCAAAAATGCAGATGAAATAATTCTGAACAGAATTAAATCCTTGGAGCGTTAAATCGATATTACATTCTAATACTGATTGGTTAAATCGGGGCAGAATAAAATGAACAGCCTGGAAAATATAAAAAAAATATATTTCAGTTTATTGATTTTTACAGCCTCTGCAATTGCCTTCGGTCCATCGAGTAAAACCAATGTGCCGGATGCTCTGGTTATTGCAAATTGCGATAATATCCGCATTTCTTCGCCCGACAAGGCACTGGTTAAA
>CAIXKO010000807.1 GCA_903919925.1 uncultured Bacteroidota bacterium
ATGCTTCCGTAAGATGGCATCGGTGGGCAGGATGGAGGATGGTGGGCTCAAATATGCGTCCATTGAAGTTTATCGGCTGAAATCCAAAACGGGTCCGGGAATCTCTAACTCCTTTAATACTTTAAACAACAAAAGGGATCTCAAATGCTAGATTATTAACAAATTAAATCCTTAGGTTGACGGCTATGGGGTGGGGTGGGGGTGTGTACTTAAAGACAAGATATATAGTAGAACCGCAGAGAAATTACCTGGTTCGTTTAATATCAACGGAGTGAATTAGTCTGGAATGGCTATTCCGGAAATGACGAAATTCAGGCCGTTTCTGATATATTGGCCAGGCCTCCATACAATTACCGCTACTTATAAATCGTGTAATTCCCATCCTGATACTGATCGGTTTTGATAATCAGTTTTTTAGCCTTTTCATCAAAATGGTAATTAATAGAATCTGAAAGAATTAAATGATCTAATTCCACCTTTTGCGGCTTTGAATTAATATTTATTTTCAGAATATGCGATTTATGAATATCCTTCATCGAAATAGTTGTTTTATCAGGCTGATCTTCAACGATTACCTGCGTGCTGCCACTTTTATCGGGATGATGAATAGTAAATTCGTTTTTCTTATCAGGATAGATCAAAAGAGTTAAATATCCTTCAGAGCTTTTATCACCGATTTCGGTATAATCACGCCTGATATCCATCGGGATTATGGCCCCTTCCCGGATATATACCGGATACTCATCGAGCGGATACTCCTGCTCAAAAGTTAATGGGCCTTGGATAACCTGCTGATCATTAAAGAAATATCGCCAGGTGCCTTCTGGCAATGTAACAGTATTAGTTAATTCATCCTTGTAAATGGGTGCAATAAGAAACTGATCGCCAAACCGATAGTGATACTTGCCCTCAACAGGCCTCTGTAACCGCGTACCACCGTTATGTGCTTCAACCGCATAGGTATACATATAAGGGACTAATTCAGTATGCAGCCAGGAGAATTTGCGTATAATTTCCAGCTCCTGTGGCGACCGTTTCCAAAGCGCTCTTTCGCCATGCCCCCCGTTGAGAAACAGACCACAAAAAGCCGAAAACTGGGCCCAGCGAATATATAGCCTTGGAGGGATAGTGCTACCGGAAAAACCGGCCACATCGGAGCCAATAATGTTATAGCCCAACCTGGCACTGGCCATAATATTCTGCATGGCCAGTTCTATTCCACCGATGCCATCCATTGCAATATCAGTGTTTTGCTGGTCTTCCAACGATTTTTTGCCGGTCGATTCCCAGGTGTGCTTCTGATCCCCCACCCAGGTTACCGGAGCAGCATCGATCGGGGCAAACCCCTCGGGATGGAATCCGCGGTCGATGGCCCGGGCCAGGGTAATGAACTCTGGATTTTGCGATAATCCATGCAAATATTCATCGCGATAGTAATGATTCATGTACGTGCGTGTGGTCATCAGACCTGCGTGAGTGGATTTGTAAAAGAGTGGAAGGGGCCCGAAAAGGGTATAAAACAGGGTTGCTGTTCCATCGAGTTTCCAACCATCTATCCCATAGTTAAACACCTTTTGCTGCATCCCACGCCACCACTTCAGCGCATCGGGATTGGTATAATCAATAAAACCGCCTTTGCCTTTCCACCACTTGATCTGATCGCCCTTGCCGGCCAGATAACCTTTTAACCGGGCATCGTTGTACCAGTTTTCAGAGTCTTTTATGCGGGTATCCTTGCTTTTGCTGTTCACCATGGAGGTCATCCAGAGCACCACCCGGTAACCGTTATTCTGAAGCGTCCTAAACCACTGATCCGGGTTGGGATACAGTACAGTATCCACTTGAAAGTCATTATAAATGGTGCTCCACGGACTATCCAGCAAAATGGTACGAACAGGAATATCGTTTGCGGCATAGCCCATCAGCAACGTATCAACACGTTGCGCCGTATTGGCATCATCCTCCCAGAGCCAGCACTCCAGGGCCCAGGCAGGAGTAAGAGGAGGGTTCAACCGTTGTTCTGTATCATAGGGCGCACCGCGGAACGGAAACGAAAATCCAAAGTAGTAGAGGAGGGCGAGGAGGGAGATCATAAAGATGTTTTTCGGATTTGGGAGGAAATGGGTTAAACTAACTGGTAATTATTGTCAACAAAATCGTATTTTTGTAATAGTTAATAAATTATGCACCAGAATGCAATATAGCGATAAATACCTTTGAAATGGCAAATTCCGTGAAACTTAAAAAGGCTCTGAATATTGATGATATTTACACTTCATTCAAATATCAGCCGCTTCAAATTGATGATCTGGATGAATTCTTTGTCGAAACGGATTCGGCTAGGGGTGGCAGCCCCATGCGGAAAAGGTTGGCCCGCTTGCTCGATAGGGAGATCAGCGATTATCAGCACATCCTTTTTGTGGGTTACAAAGGAAGCGGTAAAAGTACGGAGCTTAATCAGTTACAAAAGGATATACAGAATAACTATCTGGTGGTTAATTACTCGGTATTCCGCGAACTTGATCCTGTGCATATCAACTACATCGAGCTTTTTATTGTTACCCTGGAACGATTGTTCACTTTAGCAAAAGATAATAATCTTGATATTAGCCAGGAATATATCGATAATATTACTAATTGGATACGTACAAAAGAGATTCAGGAAATTAAGGACAAATATATTGGAGCAGATGTGGAAGCCGGAGCCGAAGGTAAATACGGAATTCCTTTTCTTCAGAATTTCTTTTATAAATTCAGATTAAGCGCCAAAAGCAGTCTGTCATTAAAAGAAACGATTAAAAGAAACATAGAGCCTAAACTATCCGATTTAATTGAACATTGCAATTTGCTGATCAACGAAATTAAATTGCAACTTAAACACGTCAACAAAACCGATCTCCTGATAATCATTGAGGATCTGGATAAAAT
>CAIXKO010000808.1 GCA_903919925.1 uncultured Bacteroidota bacterium
CCTTCCGCGGGAACCATTCAGCAACAGTTTTGATTGCCGATGGAAAGTTTCCTGCTTCTCCGATTCCAAGACCAAATCGTGCCGCTGCAAACCCCATCCAGCCCATTCCCCTGGTTACAGCCGCGTGCAGCATCGCAAATGTGCTCCAGATGATGATCGAAAGGGTATATCCCTTTTTAGTTCCCAATTTATCGATGATCCCTCCCATCGATAGTAATCCTATCGCGTAAGCAATTTGAAAAGAGATGGTAATATTGGCGTAATCTTTAACCGTCCATCCAAACACATTATCGCGCAGTGTAGGGCCAAGAACACCGAGAACACTTCGGTCGATATAATTTATGGTGGTTGCCATAAAAAGAAGCGCCAGGATTCGCCACCGGTAGCTTCCGATTTTTTGCGGGGAAATTGCCATGATTTATTTTTTGGGATACCCAACCGTTTGTGAAACAATAATTCGTTGATGAGGTGCGAGTTCCATTGCCTTTGCCAACTCCGGAGTATCCATCCATCCTCTTACCACACAAGCAAGTTTTTCAGACGCACAATACAAGTAAACATTTTGGGCCATGAAACCGGTGTTTATCGCAGAAGTGTTAAGTGCCTCGGGACCGGCATTTTCCGGGTTTTTCACCCCCGCCCTGATCAAATCGGAAACAAAAACCAGATTTACCGGAGCAATTTCCACAAAATCCTGCTTTCCGGTACTTTTGCGGATATCACGATTGTGTACCTGCTTAAGTGTGTGTGATTCCGGCACATACAAGTACAATCCCGATTCGAGTGCCACGTAAACCAACATCTCCTGTTTGTTATTAGAGGAGGGCGCTGTGTGCTTGCCTTCAGCCGGGCGGTTGATTCCCCAGGCTGCCCACAGAAGACCTGACAGCTGCTCACCGGTAAGCTTGCGGCTATCATATTCGCGTGCCGATGCACGATTGTTGAGAGCCTGCATTAATGGAACTCCTCCTGTTTTATCAGGCTCTGTTAACTTAATGTCCTGTGCAATACTGGATAAACTCATAAAAAGAATGGTAATGGATGCCAAAAAAGGATACCTGGTTTTCATCGGTTACTTGTAGTGTCAAAATTTTACTCAATTATACTAAAATCTAACCACCGAAGCAATATTGCACGGATATCCGGAAAGTCCGGGACTCAAAAAGCCAGATTGGTTTTAATAACCGGATAAGCCACATTGCCCTTATCAATTCCGGCTTTATTCAGGAAATCATCGAAATAGTTCCAGTATAACAATCCATCATCGGACTGTGGCTCCATCAGGTAAAAAATCAGCCAGGCCAGTGGCTGTGCCATATCTACATAAAAAGAACCGGCTGGAACCGTTCTTTTTACCGGTTTGAAATCACCTTCAAGCGTAACGGTTTTGTGACCACCATAGCCTTCACGTTCCGATTTACTAAACTTGCTGATCATGAATTCTTCTCCCTCAATCTTAACTTTCTTTATGGTTTTCTTCACGATTATTCCGTGCATCTCCAGCTTGGAAGCAACACCGGCAAGCTCAGCCGGAAAAACATAAGTGCGTGGAACAGTGCTGAGTTTTACAGGAACAAAATGGTTGGAATGTTTAATATTATCGAGCCAGGTGAGGTTGCCGGTCGGACGTTGCCGTTTCCGTCCATTTGCATCGGTGTAAGGAACGGTTTCACGAATCAGCATCCGGATAGGATCGGGCTCAGGTGCCAGATCGTAACTCACTCCACGCTGGATTTTCCCTGCTTCGGATTTAATGATTCCGATAGTGGTTTGGTCAGCCTTTGCAATAAGGTCAGTAACCTCTTTTGCATGGTTTCCCATATATTCCAGTACGCTGACCAGCAAATAGTAATTCGATAAAATGCGTTTTTCAAACAACTCATGGGGGAAAGCTTCACTGAGAATCCCCATACGATTTCTGAGCCCCACGTAATTAGCGATATATCGGGGTAAATGGTCATAAGCGGTAAAAGTTGGCTGCTCATTTGGCCGCATGCTTAAGTACCCGTGCCAGAAAACATTGATTCCTGATTTATCGAGTGTGGAATGCATGGCTTCCTTCAGAAGTGTATAGGTAAAATTGGTTGGTTCGGGCATGCCGGCCGATTGAAATGCAGGCGCCACGTTCACCATGTAACCGTGCCAGGAACCATTATCGGTATGCAGATCCATGAAAAGTGCAGGGTCCCAGCGCAGAAACACGCCGCTCAGCAAAGCCTTCATTTCGATCGCCTCAGCTTTCATTCCCTCACGATTCAAATCGAGTCCTTCCCCATTGGCGCGCACACCGGTTAATTTGGGGCTTCCTTCCTGTGAAGGGCGGTTATTATCAGCAAATTTGTCATTGCCATCCGGATTGTAATTAGGGCAGAAAAGGATGATCTGGTTATCGAGCAGATATTTTCTGGATCCAAAAGCAATATCGCGCATAAGCTGCATCGAAGCTTCCTTGCCCTCCACCTCGCCGGCATGAATGTTTCCCTGGATGTAAATAATGGGTTTCCCTGAAGCTTTAGCCTCCTCGGGTGTGCTGATTTTAGGATTGGCCATGATCGCCAAAAGCATCGGATTGCCAAGTTTGGTGGTGCCAAATTGCTCCACCATAACCAAAGGGCACGCAATTTTTAATGCATCCATAAATTTTACCACATCTTCATTATGCGAAGTTTCGAGGTAATTTGTTTTTTCAGCGCGACTTAATAAATTGTTGTCCAGAAGGTTCTGTTGCTGGGCTTTTGCTGGTGAAAAAGTGATCAGGAGGA
>CAIXKO010000809.1 GCA_903919925.1 uncultured Bacteroidota bacterium
GTTTGTAAAACCCGGGCAAAATGAGCTCCAGCTCGATATCACCAATACCTGGCACAACCGCCTGGTTGGTGATGCCGGCAAACCGGATGCCAAACGGGTTACCCGCACCAACATCCAAACCCGCTACCGCACCAATATGCCTCTCTTACCCTCCGGCCTGATAGGCCCATTAATAATCCGATAATATTCTATTCCATGACACACTCCAACTCCCCCTTAACCCTTAACCCTTCCTTAACCCTTAACCCTTCCTTCACCCTTAACCCTTACTTCACCCTTAACCCTTACTTCACCCTTAACCCTTACTTCACCCTTAACCCTTACTTCACCCTTAATCCTTACTTTACCCTTAACCCTTTACCAATTACCCTTACTTAACCCTTAACCATTTACCAATTACCCTTTACCCTTTACCAATGAAACCATCCCTCATCCTACCAATTTTTATCCTCTTCTGCTCTCTGGGGTTTACTTACGGACAGCAATCCGATCTGCCTAAAAGTATTGATAACAAAAGCTTTGACCCTGCAACCTTGCTATGGTACGATACCCCTGCAAAAGCCTGGGAGGAAGCTTTGCCAGTTGGAAACGGCCGCCTCGGTGCCATGGTGTTTGGCAAAAACGGGGAAGAACGCATCCAGCTTAATGAGGAAACTTTTTGGTCGGGCGGTCCATATTCTACTGTCGTTAAAGGAGGCGCCAAGGTACTCCCCGATATTCAGAAAATGATTTTCGACGGAAACCCTATCGGGGCGCACAAGCTTTTTGGCCGCTACCTGATGGGCTATCCGGTGGAGCAAATGAAATATCAATCGATCGGAAACCTGCACCTGTTTTTTGAAAATGAAAAAGAAGTTACTGCCTATAAACGGTGGCTCGATCTCGAAACCGGTATTTCCGGATCAGAATATAAGGCTAATGGAATTACCTATAAAAGAGAGGTTTTTTCGTCCGTTCCGGATCAGGTAATTGTGGTGAGAATAACTGCAGATAAGCCCAATAGCATTTCTTTCAGAGCGAGCCTGCGCGGGTGCCGCAATCAGGCACACTCCAATTATGCTACCGATTATTTCAGAATGGATGGATTGGGCCGCGATGGTTTGATGATCAACGGCAAATCAGCCGATTACCTTGGCGTTACGGGTGCCCTCCGATATAAAGTCGAGCTTAAAGCCATTCCTGATGGGGGCTCTATGAAAATCGATAATACCGAAATGACTATCGATAAGGCCAATGCCGTAACACTTTATATTGTTGCCGCTACCAATTTTGTTAATTACAAGGATGTCAGTGCCGATCAAAATGCCCGGGTAGCAAAATATCTGAGCGGTTTGCAGGGCAAATCGTATGTATCAGTACGCGAGTCTGCTGTAAAGGATTATAAGGTTCTGTTTAGCAGGGTTCGTCTTGATCTTCCGGTTACCGATAATTCATGGCTGCCTACCGATAAAAGAATGACCGGATTTGAGAAAAACGCCGATCCCAACCTGGCTTCACTTTGCTACCATTTTGGCCGCTATTTGCTGATCTCGTCATCTCGGCCGGGTACGGAGCCTGCCAACCTGCAGGGTATATGGAACGAGAATATGAACCCGAGCTGGGATTCAAAGTATACCACCAATATTAATACCGAGATGAATTATTGGCCGGTGGAGTCGGGGAACCTGTCGGATTGCGCGGAACCATTGATCCGTATGGTAAAGGAATTAACCGATCAGGGCGCTCAGGTGGCCAGGGAGCACTATGGCGCACGCGGATGGGTATTTCATCAGAATACTGATATCTGGAGAGTTGCAGCACCTATGGATGGCCCCACCTGGGGGACATTTACCGTGGGCGGCGCATGGCTGACTACCCATCTGTGGGAACATTACCTGTACACGCTCGATCGAAATTATCTGAAAGATATTTATCCGGTGATCAAAGGATCGGTGGAGTTTTTTATGGACTTCCTCGTTCCGCATCCCAATGGAAAGTGGCTCGTAACCAATCCTTCCAACTCACCCGAAAATCCACCAAAGGGCCCTGGCTATAAGTACTTTTACGATGAGGTAACCGGGATGTACTATTTTACAACTATCTGCTACGGCTCCTCCATGGATATGCAGATTTTGACCGATTTGTTCGGCTATTTTGGAGAAGCTGCTAAAGTTTTAGGAGTCGACCAGGATTTGGCTGGAAAAGTGGCTGCCGCTCGTGCCCGCCTGGTTCCTCCTCAGATTGGAAAAAATGGTAGCCTGCAGGAATGGGCCGAGGATTATGAGCAAATGGAGGACAAACACCGCCATTTCTCGCACCTCTATGGGCTATACCCAGGTAATGTGCTGTCAGCCAAACGAACACCCCAGCTTGTGGGTCCGGTTAAAGCGGTCCTCGAACAGCGTGGCGATGGAGGTACCGGCTTCTCTCGTGGCTGGAAAATGGCTCTATGGGCCCGTTTATATGATGGCGAACGTGCAAATAAAATATTTAAGGGCTATATTAAAGAACAAGCTTATCCTCAGTTATTTGCAAAATGTTTTACTCCTCTCCAGGTCGACGGCTCCTTAGGTGTAACTGCCGGAATTACCGAAATGCTGATGCAATCACATGAAGGTGTGATCGATCTTTTACCTGCCTTGCCATCAGAATGGCCTAACGGACAGTTTAATGGAGTTTGCGCAAGAGGTGCCTTTGAACTCGATATGAAATGGACCAATAGCAAAATTTCTTCTGTTGATGTACTTGCAAAAGAAGGCGGAACCTGCAGAATAAAAACAGGAATTTTAAAAGCCAAAATTAAATCAGAAGGGAAAACCGTCAGGTTTAAGCAATTACCCGATGGAACGATCGAGTTTGTAACTAAAAAGGGCGCCCTGTACCAGATAGCAGGTTAATCAGGCTGATTCAGCCATGTTGTGCTTGTTCATTACCTGATCCTTGTACTCCGATGGTGTGAGCCCGGTTTGCTGCCTGAAGTGGCGGTGAAAGTTGGAACTGTTGTTGTATCCGCACGAGAAAAAAGTTTCGGTGACATTGAAGTTGCCGTTCGATAACATCTTGCATGCCTGATTGATACGGACTTCAATCAAAAATTGTGAAAATGTTTTGTTGGTCCGCAATTTGAAAAACCGGCAAAAAGCCGTAGGCGTCAGATTAATTAATCCGGCAACTTCTTCCAAAGTGATGCGCTTGTCAAAGTTCTTGGTTATATGATCAAATACTCTCTTTAACTTAATATTATCCTCCTTGCCGCTGACATGCGGAATACTGGATGAAATGAACCCGTATTGAGGATTTTTGGAGATCATATCCAATATTTTCATGAAAAGAATAATCCGCGGAACCTGACGCAATCTCACCATTTGCTTCAGATCTTCTCCGATTCTCCTGGTTTCATTGTTTTTTATCCGGATACCAAATTGCGATTGTTCCAGAAACTCTTCAATCCTGGCAGTTTCCGGAATTTGATTAAATACCTGATGGAAAGTGTCTTTAGAGAAAAAAATCGATATCGCACGGGCGTGAAGCGAGGCGTTGCCTTCATAATACTTTTTATCATGCATCAACACATGTGGTGTGTTTTTTCCGATCAGAATCAAGTCGCCTTCGCTAAAGGTTTCCCATTGCTCGCCAACTTTAATAATCCCTTGACCTTCCAGTATATAAGTGAGCTGGCACTCCTCATGAAAATGAACCATATCATAAAAGTAAGGCAGATCCCAGCTTTCCACGCGTACCGTTTCTTTGTCCAGACGGGGAACTTTAAAACAAATCGCTTCCATTTCTCTCATGATCTAATAATATTGTAATACAGTTATATAAAGTATACGTATCAAATATATGCTGTTTTAAATTTCATAACAAGAAAAAATAAATATTTTTTTTGAACAAAGGAAAACCAACTGAAAAGGAAGGTCAGTTGGTTTATTTTGGAAGCGAAAGATTCAGGCTGATAATCTCGCGAAAAACAAGTGCCAGCGCACCATACATCGCAGTTTGTCCCGGATGGCTGGCCGGAAGGATTTGATATTTGGTTGACCGGTGGTCGAAAACATTCTCGGTTATTACCAATTTAAGCTTATCCCAGAAAATGGGACCGTTCAATGTGATCCCTCCGCCAAGAATGATTGCCTGCGGATTAAATATATTCATCAATCCTGCGATTGCCATGCCCAAATATTCAATGGCTTCATTAAAAACGGCCTGCGCAAGAAGATCACCTTCCGCCGCGGCTTCAGCAACTAACTTGGTATCCAGATCTTCGGACTGAATGGCATTCAGTACACTTAAAGGAAAATCATTGAGCCTCAGCCTTGCACGCTGTACGATAGCATCGCCCGATGCATAAGCAGTTAAGCAATTGTTCTTCCCGCAGGAACATAATATCTTTCCATCACCAGCTACCGGAATGTGTCCAAATTCACCTGCCATTCCATCGGTGCCGTAAAAAAGTTGCTTGCCTATCACGATTCCTGCACCAATTCCATATCCTACGTTTATGCAAATGAGATCGTTAAACGATTTTCCGGTTCCATAAGTAAGCTCACCAAGAGCCATGGCACGACTCACATTATCAAAATAAACAGGGTAGGGAATGCCCTTTTCCATAAACCGCTTCAATTCAATATCTCTCCAGTTAAATGCCGGCGAATACTCAACAATTCCCGTATTGTGATTGATGATGCCCGGAACAGCCATCCCAACACCAATAATTTTTGCCGGATCTATCAGGTTGGTATTGGCCAGATTGTGGATAACCTGGATTACCTTGTTTAAAACATATTGCGGGTCTTTCCTGGATTCAGTCACCACCTCAACCTCTTTGATGATCTCAGCCGATAAATCAGTCAATACCCCTCTGATATAGGTGGTACCCAAGTCGATACCAATCATATAAAAACCCTTGCTATTGAAAAAAACCGACTTCATCGGACGTCCTTTCGGTACAGCAATCGGCTCATGTTCTACTAAAAATTGTTCCTTGATCAGCGATTCCACCAGCCGCGATACCGTAGCCGTGCTGAGCCCGGTGCGGTTGCAGATCTCAAACATCGGAATACCATCCTCTGCCTGAACTGATTGGAGCACTAATGACTTATTATGCTTGGTTTGAGCGGCATTGCTCAGTTTCTCTGTTTTGTTCCGATTCATCTAAATCAAAATATTGAACTGCGAAAGTAAAAAAAAAGGCCGCTGATTATGGCGGCCTCTTTTCAGCCAATCTAAGAATGTTTAACCAAAACAAATAAAATGATTCATGGCTAAAAGTAGTCTCATCAATTGCTTTTGGATCACAGAATTTTATCGCAATTGGATTGTATCTTACCTGATTACCGGTTAACATAAAACCCAAATGAGCTAACTTGATGTTGAGCATATTATCAAAACCTTTATACTTTTAGATCGGTGTCAAACTTAATACGGTCATCATGGACGAAACCATCGCTTTGCCGGACTCCGTCAGGATTCTGAATGCTTCTTTTATTAAATCCCATATTCCGATGTCACAAGCTATCGGATTGATGGAGAATGCTTTTCGGGTATTATCTGAAAAGTCAGCTTACGTTCCCCAAAGGGTTGTGATGAATACTCCCGACGATTCAATGGCTGTTTTTTTTAAACCTGCCTTTTTGAATAGATTTCAGCGCATGAGTGTTAAAATTCTGACTCAAATCCTTGATGCCGGGATTCATGACTCCGCTCCAAATCAAAACCATAATCATGCAACCATCAAAGGAATGGTCCTGCTTATTGATATGGTAACCGGTAGTATACTGTCGGTGTCCGATGGCCAAAGCATAACTGCCTTACGCACAGGAGCAGCTTCAGGGATTGCAACCTCATGGCTGGCCAATAAAGACGCCTCCTCACTGGCACTCTTTGGTTGCGGGGCCCAGGGTAAAACGCAAATCGAAGGGGTAATCTCCGTTAGACCCATAAAAAAAGTCTATCTATTTGATCTGTCAACTGATCAGGCAAATAATCTTCGTGATGAAATGAAGGCCCACTCCGATATCAGTTTTACTGTCAATCCGGGCCTCAGCGTACTAAAAGAAGTTGATGTTATCTGCACCGCAACACCCGGCACTAAACCACTGTTCAGCTTGTCTCAAGTAAAACGCGGTGTTCATATTAATGCTGTCGGCTCTTTCCGTCCCGATATGCAGGAAATTGATCCCGAAATTCTTAAGGCAGGGATGGTTTATCTCGATGATGCCCCGGCCTGCCTCAAGGAATCAGGCGACCTGATTGTTCCGCTTAGCACCGGCCTCCTTCATCTGCAGGATGTAATGGGTGAATTGGGCGAACTTATCGCCGGAACCATTCCCGGACGAAAAAGTCCTGACGATATCACCATATTCAAAACCGTTGGAAATGCCATCCAGGATTTCTTTATCGCTAACCAGGCATACAATCAATCACTCCTCCTCCCCACACCCACCCTCATCAACCTCACCTCCTAAAACAATCAAAATGAAAAAAAAACTTCTTCTAATCTGCTTCCTAAGCATTTCGATCACCTCCTGGGCTCAGGAGCTTACATTCGATGATCAGTTTAATGGAACTTATTCAGCTAAAGGTTTTGGTCCCGTACGCTGGACCGACGGCGGAAAGGGCTATACTGCCCTCGAGCCATCGGCTGATGCAAAAGGTCGCGATATCGTACGTTATGAATCAGTGTCGGGTGCACGAACAATTCTGGTTAAATCATCTGAACTGATCCCCGATGGTAAATCTGAGCCACTTGGAATTGCAGACTATATATGGTCCGACGATGCCTCCAAACTGATGATCTTTACTAACACTAAAAGAGTTTGGCGATATAATACCAAAGGCGATTATTGGGTGCTTGACCTCAAAACCCGGAAATTAAAACAATTGGGAACTGATTTGAAGCCCTCTTCCCTGATGTTTGCAAAGTTCTCACCTGATTGTCTTTACGTTGCCTATGTGAGCGATTTGAATATTTATGTTGAGCATCTTGGAAAGGGCACGGTAAGGGCCTTAACCACCAGCGGTGGTGGAAATGTCATCAATGGAACTTTCGATTGGGTTTATGAAGAGGAACTCGATTGCCGCGATGGTTTTCGCTGGAGTCCCGATAGCAAAAATATCGCTTTCTGGCAGCTGAATACCGAAGGAATCGGAACATTTTATATGATTAATAACCTCGATTCCATCTATCCGAAATTGATTCCGATTCCCTATCCCAAAGTGGGCACTACTAACCCCGCGGCTAAAATCGGAGTGGTTTCGGTTTTGGGCGGTGAACCCCGGTTTTTTAATGTCCCCGGTGATCCCCGAAATAATTACCTCGCCCGAATGGAATTTGCTGCCAGCAATGATGAGCTGCTGATTCAACAGCTTAACCGCCTTCAAAATACTAATAAGGTGATGCTGGCGAATATCCATAATATGGACCTGAAAACCATTCTCACCGAAACCGATAAAGCCTTTTTAGATATTCAGGATGATACGCAATGGATGCAGGGTGGAAAAGCCTTTACCTGGAGCAGCGAGCGCGATGGATGGCAGCATCTTTATGTTATATCGCGTGATGGTACACAAACCCGGGATGTTACCCCTGGTAATTTCGATGTAGTAAGTATTCAGTGTATTGATGAAAAAGGTGGCTATGTGTACTTTATCGCCTCTCCGGATAATCCTATTCAGCGGTATCTTTTTCGAAGTAAACTCGATGGAAAAGGTAAACCCGAAAGGATCAGCCCCTTAAACCAGTCTGGCCAGCATGGCTACCAAATATCTCCCGATGCTAAATTTGCCATACAAACCTGGTCAAATGTGACCACCCCCAATACAATCAATTTTGTTTCCTTACCTGCCCACAAGTTGCTGCGGATCCTCGAAAATAATGATCAGCTAAAAGCCCGTTTTGCTGCCCTTAAAATTAAACAGAAAGAGTTTTTTAGAGTACCTGTCGAGCCTGGTGTTGAACTCGATTGCTATATGATTAAACCTTACGATTTTGATCCTGCAAAAAAGTATCCGGTTATTTTTAATATTTACGGTGAACCTGCGGGTGCAACTGTTCAGGATAACTGGGGTGGGGGCGAACTCTACAATCAATACCTGGCACAAAAGGGCTATATAATCATGAGTGTCGATAACCGGGGTACCAAAACTCCGCGGGGCCGCGAGTGGCGCAAAAGTATCTATCGCCAAATAGGAATACTGGCCTCTAAAGATCAGGCTGCCGCTGCAAAAGCAATTATCGCTAAATATCCTTTTGTCGATGCTTCAAGAATAGGCGTATATGGATGGAGCGGTGGTGGCTCCATGACACTTAACTGCATGTTCCGTTACCCCGAAATCTATAAAACCGGTATCGCTATAGCTTTTATCAGCAACCAAAAATTCTATGATACTATCTATCAGGAACGTTACATGGGCTTGCCGGATGATAACGAAGATGGCTATCGCGACGGATCCCCGGTAACCTGGGCAAAATATCTGGAAGGAAACCTGTTGCTGATACATGGCTCGGGCGATGATAATTGCCATTACCAGAGTTGTGAGGTCCTGGTGAATGAATTGATCAAACAGCAGAAAATCTTTTCCATGATGGAATACCCTATGCGCTCCCATGGAATCTATGAACGCGAGGGTA
>CAIXKO010000810.1 GCA_903919925.1 uncultured Bacteroidota bacterium
CCATCAGGGAATTGGTCATGTCGTATTTCGATTTCTATTTTAATACATTGGGCGATAAATCATTACGCTCCTATTCCAGACCAGTGAACTTGTCTCGTTTCGATAAGGGAAACTGGTGCCAAACCGATTCCGATCTTGAGTTTATCGGGGATTACCTGACCTCGATTCCTCATCTCCCTGCCCTTGGACCTGAATCCATCAACCAGCTTCAGCGGGTTGATCAAAAACTGATGGATGCTGTTTTTCTTGGGGCTATTGAAGAGGGTTTGTTCAGGCCGGAGGAATAATATGAGCCGTTTTGTGCTGCTGATTGGACTATTTCTTTTGTTTGTTGTATTCCTCGTTGCGGAATCCGTCTATTATAACCGACGACTATACCGAATTTCACTCCGCATTTCCGTATCCGGAACCAGGGGGAAATCAAGCATCGTCCGAACGCTGGCTTCGGTTTTAAGAGAACATGGTATCACGGTTTTGGCTAAAACAACCGGTTCCGAAGCAACCTATATCCTCCCCAATGGATCAACTCAGCCAATCAAACGTAAAGGATTAACCACTGTTCTTGAACAAAAAAGGCTGATTTTTAAAACTGCCAGGCTAAATGCAGATTGCGTGATTACCGAGATCATGAGCATTCACCCTGAAAATCACGTGGTAGAAACTCACAAGCTGATCAGGCCTGCCATCACCATTTTGTCAAATTTCCGGGCCGATCATACCGATGTTGCCGGTGATTCCATTGATGAACTCTCTGCGCTTTTTATTAACGACATCTATCCCGGCTCAAAAGTTTTTATTCCGGAAAAAGAGATTAATGAGTTTATAATAAAAGGTATAGAGAAAAATAAGGCCCGATTGATTCCGGCAATAACGGGTACCAGTGATGAGCTAAATCTCAATGAAACCGTCTGCCAAATGCACATTTCTGCGAACCTCGATGTCGTTGTTGCCACAGCCCGTTACCTGAGAATACCCGATGAAACCATAGTAAAAGGTATTACAAACACCCGGCTCGATATTGGAAAGATGGAAATATTTACCCTGCATTCAGGGATCCGAAAAATCTGGTTCGTGAATGCTTTTGCTGCTAATGATCCCTTATCCACCCGACTGATTATGGAGAAAACCCTTCGGATTCTTGCTCCAGAAATTACCGCAGCTACCGAAATTATTGGCCTTCTGGCACTCCGCAACGATCGTGGCGAACGCAGCAGGCAGTGGCTCGATTATCTGCTTGCGGATGGAAAGAATATGTTCAGCCATACTTTTGTTTCCGGAATCCATTCTCCGGTTTTTACCCGAAAGCTTAATCATTGTGAAAAACTGGTTGCTAAAAAACCGGCAGAAATTACCAGAAAAATCATTGCTTCAACCAGTGGGGATATTGTTGCCTTTGGAATCATGAATATCCATGGCCTGGGAATGGAACTTATAGAATATTGGAAAACCGGATTAATAATTTCGTAAATCATTATTCTTGTACGAACTTTTTTTCATCGGACTCCTGATTTCATTGATTTTTATAGCAGTAACAGGCTATTATCCAGGCGGGATCATTGTACCAGGGTATCTGGTGCTATATTTTGATCAGCCTCTAAGGATCACCGGCACCATCCTGGCTGGTTTGCTGGCATTCCTGGTTTACCGGCTAACCTCCCGTTACCTGATTTTGTTCGGCAAACGCAGGTTTGTATTCATCATCTTCATAAGTGCCATTCTCTCGTTTTCCTTCACTTATTTTGCCCCTTTCCTTTTTCCGGCTTCAATGGAAATGAAAATGATTGGCTGGGTGATCCCCGGACTCATTGCCATCAACTTTGACCGGCAGGGTATGGTGGCAACAATCTCCTCGATGGCTATTGTATTGGCGGTGCTGTTTTGTATCGGTAAAATCTATTTCTATTTATTTTGATTCGATATAATGCAGGGCAGAAGATTTTCTGCCCCTACCGGATTCATTCCAATCACAATGTAGGGGCAGAAGATTTTCTGCCCCCACCGCGCAACAGAAACCAGTAATGAAAATGATCAGCAAAAGAAATATTTTTCTATCAATCAACGGGTTAATTGGTATCATTTTGATCACCATCCTTTCTTTACTTTTCGGCTCATCAAACCAACCCGGAACCAAAGAAATGCTGATTGCTGCAAAAAATATGGAACAGGCGCTGAAAGAAATCCAGAGTTATTGTATCAGCCATCAGATCAATACCAATACTGCAGAAGACCCCCGGAATACCGGGCTAATCGGACCGGAATGGTCGGAGATCACTACAACGCAAGGAGATCCTGAAGCTAAAAGAACTACCATCAATCCGAATATTGCTGCCCTGATGGTGCATTTATTGGTGGAAGCCGGAGTAAAAAAAGGAGATACTGTTGCCATAGGCAGCTCAGCCTCCTTCCCTGCCCTGTTGATTGCCTCACTGTCAGCAGCTAAGGCAATGGAGCTACATCCGTTGGTGATTTTTTCCTTTGGGTCGTCTTCGTTTGGCGCGTCAAATCCTGATTTTAATGTTTGGGATATTTACCAGCTATTACTCAACCAGAACATTTTTACTGTTTTTCCGGTTGCCGCTTCTCTTGGAGGGGAGGATGATACCGGATCGGAATTTGACAAATCCCTAAAAGACAGCATCCTGATGAGCCTTCATAAGGCGGGGATTCCGTTGATAAATGAAAAATCTTTGCCCGACAACCGCTTGCAACGAACACGATTTTATTTTAATGGGACCCCGGAGCGAATAAAAGCATTCATAAACTCCGGTGGAGGATACGCCAATATCGGAAGCAGTCCGTTGGTTCTGAACATTAAACCCGGCCTGGTAAAAAAATCCCGGATCCCCGAACCTGGGAAGCAAGGTATGATTCATGAAATGCTTTTGCAAAACATCCCGGTCATTCATCTGCTCTATATCAAGGGCCTGGCACAGAAATACAATCTCCCCTGGGATCCGGTTTCACAGCCGGAAATAATCAAACAATCATTTCACCTGTATTCCAGTTCGCGTTATGTTGGCTTGGCATTGAGTATTATTGGCTTACTGTGGTTTATCATAGTCATGGTAAGGTATGGGGCTCAATTTAACCGGAGAGAACCGCATAGATTTTTGCATAAAACGCATGGAAATAATGCGAGCTAAATTGTAAGTTTATCCACTGAAAAAAATTGAAAACCATAACATGAAACGAGTACACCAGTTTCTCCTGATTTTTATTGCCGGCGCGCTTTTCTCCTTTACAGCGGCAGTGGCTCAAACAGCCAGCGAACCCGTATTACTAACCTCGTGCGGCCAGAGTCCGGGACCCGTGAGGCTCAGGGTTTTCCTGCAAAAGCTTGGAATCGCTTTCGATTACAACCTGCAGGCCAAAGCCGATGATCTGATTGCCAAAAAGAAGGAAGGCAAACCCTATAAATCGATCATTATTGTTACCGGTGCGAGTTTGAAAGGCATGGGTGGGGCAGGTGTTTCGATGGATGATGAACTTTCCCGCACCAAAGCACTGATTGCTGAAGCCAAAAAGCAGGGAATCAAAATCATCGGATCGCATATTGAAGGAATGGCGCGCCGGTCACAAGGTGCAACAGCGGGTGACAATTCCGATGAATTATCCATCGATGCGGTCTGTAATGTGAGCGACTTGCTGATTGTCAAGAAAGAAGGCGATATTGACGGTCGATTCACCACCATTTCAAAGGGGAAGAATATTCCGATTATCTTGTTTGAGATGAATACCGAGATTGAAGGCGTCCTCAAGAAAGTTTACACCAAATAACCCCTATTAGCGTGGACATGTACACTTCCGCGGCCATTATCCTGGGGGTGATGGTTTTGGTTTACTTCCTGGCTCTCTGGATTAAACTATCCACCGAGCTGGCCATGCTGGTGGCAGCACTGGCAGGGGCTATTGCCGGCGGTCACTTTTTTCCCGCTCGTCATGTAGCAGAAGGTGCAATTACTTATCTGGATATCAACCTGATATTTATTTGTGCCACCCTTTTTATGAATATTCTCAAGGAATCGGGCGGGGTAGCATTCCTCGTCAGGTCCATCATTAAAACCTTTCATAAAAGCCGCGTTCTCCTCCTTACCCTGCTCGCCATTTTGCTTTTGATACCCGGAGCCTTAACCGGTGCGGGCAGCGTAACTGTTCTGATCATGGGGAGTATGGTTGCCGTTGTATTGAATTACATGGGGATCACAAAAATCAGGACCGCTGCAATCATTTTTCTGATCGCCGGCCTCAGCGCTGCTGCACCCCCAGTGAGCCTGTGGGCCATGATGACGGCTGCAGGCGTAAATATGCCTTACGTCGGATTCTTCTGGCCACTGCTGATTCCCTGCGTGATTGGCGCTCTTTTCACCATATTCTTCCTGGGCTGGAAAGGCCATAAAATCGATGTAGACAAAGCGTTTGAAGAGTTGCCCGTGCCTCCCGAAAAGATGAACTGGACCCGAATCATCATTCCTTTCCTAATTTTTTTCGGGCTGATGTTCATGGGCCGCAAATGGCCTCACGATACTCCTGTTATCGGGCTGCCGCTGATGTTTCTTCTCTCCGCACTGGCTTCTTTTCTGCTGTCACCCAAGAAGCTTGATTTTTTCAGAATCTCTGCCGATACCATCAAGCAACTCCTTCCTTTGATTGGGACCCTCACCTGTGTTGGGATACTGGTTCAAATTATGACCTTGACGGGCGTACGCGGACTCCTCGCCATAACTTTTATCACATTGCCCGCCTTCCTGGTGATTGGAAGTTTATTTTTCTTTTTACCGATAACAGAATCGGTTCTGATGTACGGCTCCGCTGCAGTTTTTGGTGTACCGCTGGTTCTTTTGTTTAACTCGATGGGACTCAATCCAATTGTTGCTTTGGCAGGAATGAGCGTAATCTGGCCGCTTGGCGATGCATTACCCCCAACAGCCATCATCGGCCGGCTGACGGTTGATGTGGCGGGAGCAACCGATAACTATGGCAAGTTCCTTAAACAGTGTATCGTGCCGGCAATTGTAATCATGGTATTGGGTACCCTTATGGTGATTTACAGCAAGCAACTGGGTTTCTTAACCGGAATTTAATTTTAAAAAATGAACGCAATTCTAACCTCTTCCATATCGGTTCTGTATTATGCGCTGGTTGCTTTTATCGTGGTTTTAATCATCTATAATATGATCAAAACCAAGGACTGGAAAAAAGAAATCGTATATGTAATTATACTGATACCTTTTCTCTTACGATTATTTATGCTCAAATAAAATAACCCGATGAACAGAAAAGACATTTTTCGTAAATGCGTGATCGGGTTAGCCGGACTGATTGTTTTCGCAATTGCCGGAATTAGCTTTTACCAGCACAGGAATTTTAAGGAACAGGTAGTTGTTTCGGATCAGATTAAGGTTAAAAAGCTGGGTGATTATTTTACGGACCTCGCTGGTTCAATTAACGATTGCAACTTGTTTTTTGTGGAGGGAAGTGAGCCCGGGGCAACTATTTTGGTTCTGGCGGCATCGCATCCTGAAGAGCCTGCCGGACGATTGGCCGGATGGATCCTGGTGGAGAATGCACATATTCAAAAAGGCCGGATGATAGTGGTATTATCTGCTAACCGAAGCGGTACCACCGTTACCCGTCCCAGCGGTGCTTATCCGCAGTTCTATACCATTTCAACCTCCTGGGGTGGGCAGAAATTCCGTATGGGCGATAGATGGTCAAACCCGTTGGATCAATGGCCCGATCCTGAAGTTTATATCCACTACCCCAGCAAGCAAAACCTGGCTTATATCGATATCCGGAATCTGAACCGGGCGTGGCCTGGCAGGGCCAATGGCACACTTACGGAGAAAACAACCTTCGCTTTCATGAACCTGATCAAGCAGGAAAAGGTTGATGTGGTTATAGATATGCACGAAGCTGAGCTGCAATACCCTGTTATCAACACCATTGTAACACATGAAAAAGGACAGGATCTTGCCACCATGGCTTCGATGACTCTGACTGATTTCGAAGGATTTTCGATTGGAACCGAATTCTCTCCTAAAAATCTACATGGGCTCTCCCATCGTGAAATTGGCGACAACTCCGATGCTATTTCCCTCCTCCTCGAAGCCCCGGAACCATTTCTCGATGCCACCAGGGGAATTACCGGGGAAAAGCAACTACTGGAAGGACGCGATGCCTTTGTGGTGAAAGCCGGCAAGCATGGTCTTCTGTATGCCCCGATCGACGACAAAGGCTGGCCTATCGCCACGCGCGTTGGGCGCCATACCTCCACCGTGCTCCAGATTTTTCAGAGCTGGAACGAATTTCATCCGGAGAAAATGATCGAATGCAACGGCGTTCCCAAGTATTCAGAACTCTTGGCTAAAGGAGTTGGAGCTTTCCTGAAAGATCCGAAAATTGCAGATAAAGGAAAAGTGGTAAACGAATGACAAGGGTATCCCGATGCCCAAAAACCGAAAACAATTAATATCCCGATAAATGAAAACGAAAAACACCTCCAGGTACTTCTTCCTGCTAACGGCGTTGTTGTTTCTTACACAACTCTCATTCGCTCAGTTTATTCCGGTTAGTGAAGAAGATGCATCCTGTACCAGCATCATGGTTGGGAAAAAAGCCACTACCGATGGCTCAGTGATCACCAGCCATACTTGCGATGGCAATTACCGCACCTGGCTGAATATTGTTTCACATAAGAAATATGGAGAAGGTGCCCTCCGGAAAGTATCGTGGGGCCTCATGCATAACGAGTTTAACGGAGATAAGCGAAATGTAACCGAAAAAGGCGAGATTCCGCAGGTTGCCGAAACCTTTTCCTATCTGAACACCTGTTATCCATCGCTCAATGAGAAACAGCTTGCCATGGGTGAAACTACCTTTGGAGGAAAACCCAGCATGGAGAATGACGATGGATTATTCCTTATAGAAGAACTCCAGGCTATTGCAATGGAGCGATGCACCAA
Organism: uncultured Bacteroidota bacterium; assembly: GCA_903919925.1. Lineage (GTDB taxonomy): Bacteria > Bacteroidota > Bacteroidia > Bacteroidales > UBA12481 > UBA12481. Next base: position 6,963 of record CAIXKO010000810.1, read on the forward strand.
CGCCCGCGATGCCATTAAATTGATGGGCGACCTGGCAACACAATACGGATATGGCGATTCAGGCGAATGCCTGACCGTTGCTGATAAAAATGAAGTATGGCATTTTGAAATCATGGGTGCCGGTGTTGAAAAAATCGGTGCCGTGTGGGCAGCTGTCCGGATCCCCGATGATCACGTTGGTGTATCGGCAAATATATGCAGAATCAGCACCCTGGATCTCTCAAAGCCCAATTTCTATATGGCTTCAGATAACGTAGTTTCACTGGCTGAAGAGTTAGGTTTTTACGATAAAAAAAGCGGTGAGCCTTTCAAATTCTGGAAGGCTTATGGCGGTCGCAAGCCTTTTTCCACCCGTGAATGGTACGTGCTCAGTACTATGGCCCCATCGCTTAACCTCACTGCAGATATGGAGGAGCTTCCATTTTCAGTAAAAGCTGAAAAAAAGGTCAGCGTGCGCGATGTCATGGCATATTTCCGCAGTACTTATGAAGGAACTGATCTGGATGTAACAAAAAACATGCAGGTGCAAAAAAACAATTTTGGTCGCCGGGGTGGTGCTGCCAATGAAAATACGCCGGCACCAGCTCCTGAAATGGTAAAAAGCGCAATGGCCAGTCCTTTTATGAGCCGCGATCTTTCCATGCTGATGAATTCACTGAAACCCGGTACTGTTGAGGGCCAGCGAACAATCGCCATTAGCGGATGCTCCTATTCCAACGTAATCCAATGCCGCGACTGGCTGCCTGATGATATTGGCGGAGTAGCCTGGTTTTCATTCGACAACCCGGCATGCAGTCCCAGGATCCCGATCTACGCTGGAACACTCAGTTTGCCGGAAAGCTTTGAGATTTGCGGTCAGAAAAAATTCCGTACCGATGCAGCAATCTGGAACTTCCGGGAAACCAACCGTCTGGCCGAACTCAAATGGGAACGTACCCGCAGTATTGTTAACGAAGCAGCCAAAGCATTTGAAGATCAGGCATTTTTAGAACTTCCATTGATCGATAAAATGGCAGTGGAACTCATGAAAGAGGAAAAGATGGCGGAGCCCCAAAAAGATAACCAGGGAACTATAAAACCACCTAAATACCGTGAGTTCATGACCCAGTATACCAATGATTTTGCACGCGCAACTATGGTAAAATGGGTGGAACTTAAGGGTCAACTGTGGACTATGTATGCAAGGGGTTTTTAATCATTATCAGACTTTAATCCAATGTCCTCTTTGAGAAAATTTGGCTTTCTGGTGCTATGCTTCAGCACCGTGCTTTTTTTTGGTTCTAATGCTCAGCAGACCAAAGAATACGACAACTGCACCAGTATCATAGTGGGGAAAAAAGCATCTGTGGATGGGTCAACCATGACATCGCACTCCTGCGACAGTAATTCTGACCGTACCTGGATCAATGTGGTTCCTCATAAAAAACATCCCGCCGGGTCAAAGTGCCCTGTCTATCTGGAGCCCAAGTTAACCAAGGGGATCGATGACCCCGACCGGATTGAAACGGGTACTATCCCGCAAGTGTCAGAAACATTTGCCTATATCAATACCGCTTATCCGGTGATGAATGAGTACCAGCTGGCGATCGGGGAAACCACTTTCGGTGGTAAAAGTGAACTGCAATCCGATAATGGAATCCTGGATTGCCCCGAGCTTTACCGTTTGGCCCTGGAGCGGGCCAAAACCTCGCGTGAGGCTATCAGGATAATCGATCAGCTGACCAGGGAATATGGTTACAATGATTGGGGTGAATGCTTCACTTTTGCCGATCCTCAGGAGACCTGGCATTTTGAAATTATGGGTCCCGGCAAAGGCAAAAAAGGAGCCGTTTGGGCCGCGGTGCGTATCCCGGACGATGAGGTGGGAGTATCGGCAAACGCAAGCCGCATCCGAACCATAAACCTCAACGATCCCGAGAATTACATGGCTTCTGCAAATGTTTTTTCCTTGGCCCGCGAGCTGGGATTCTGGGATCCGGAAAGCGGTAAGCCGTTTGAATTCTGCTATGCCTATGCCGACCGCACCAGCATGGCTTGCCGGCGCAGGGAATGGCGCGTTCTGAGCCTGGTGGCCCCTTCACTCAAGCTCGATCCAAACGGTGAAAACTTCCCGCTATCGGTTAAAGCAGAAAAGAAAATTTCAGTTCCAGACATGCTCGTGATGTTCCGAAATTATTATCAGGATACCCCGTTCGATATGACCGGAAGCCTTACGGTAATCGACCGCACTGGGAAATTGGTCAAGAGCCCCGTGGCTAATCCCTTCATGAGCAGCGATCTGCGCACTTTATTAAAAGTTCCTGGTGAGCGGACTATCTGCTGCCCGCGTGCCACTTATCTGCAGATTACCCAATCACGCAGCTGGTTGCCCGATCCCATCGGTGGAGTAGTTTGGCTGGGTTACGATAATCCGGCTACCACCCCACACACCCCGTTCTATTGCGGCATAACGGCCATGCCGGCTTCATATCAGGTTGACGGAAGAAAACAATTTAACCGCGAAAGCGCCTGGTGGGCATTCCGGCAGGTAAGCCAGCTCTGCTTACTGCGCTATCAGCCAATGAGTAAAGACGTTGAAGCGGTGTGGAAAGAAATTGAGGACAAAGCCTTCGCCAACCAATCAACATTTGAAAAGGAAATGATTAACCTTTATAAAACCGATCCGGCAAAAGTAACGGAACTACTCACCAAATATTCTCTGGATATGGCCACCTCCTCCGTTACCCGTTACTGGAAACTTGCCGATGAACTCTGGGGGAAATACACCAACAGCTTCTAACCCTCTTCAAATCAAATCCTGCAAAGTAGTTTTATCCAAAATCCCATAAGTAGTATCGCGAATTTCTTTAAAAACTCCTCTGATTTTACAAGTGAGTTCATCCTTGCAAAACTCGCAAGGCTGATACTGCTTCTCCGATACACAATATAACATGGCAATGGCTCCTTCAAAATGGCGGATTATATCGGAAAGCCTGATCTCATCAGGCTTTTTTATTAAATGGTAACCCCCGGATTTGCCTAATTTACTGCCCAGTATCCCCATCTTTTTCAACTCAAGTAAAATATTCTCCAGAAATCGTTGCGGGATTTTTTCGTTTTTCGAAATCTCTGTGCTTAAAACAGCCTTACTGCTATCTTCTTTTGCCAGATAAACCAAAGCAACCATAGCATAACGGGTCTTTTTTGAAAGCATATCTACCTTTTTTAACTCATAAGTAACTATACGGAGAACAATTATACGCATAAATGCAAATGCAAATTACGATTTTATACTAATGGTGGCAACAGATAAATCTGGTTATCGGTTCTCAACCGGGAATACTAATGAAAGGTTAGGGTTAGCAAAATCTGCCGGATCATGCAAGGGTAAATTGAGTTATAAAGACAGAATTGAAAGCCTTTATATCGGATAAGAAAATTAATATCATATTTATACCGGATTTCCAGTATCGTAAGATTTATGGGTTAGCCCTCAAAAACTAAATAATGGGTGATTTATTGATGTTTCTTGCTGATAACCGGGTTATTATTAAGGCCGGAATCATCTCCATTATCACTGAAAGTTTCAACTCCAGCCATTCATTTGAACAGTTTTCAGAAAAAGATGCCCTGATTAACCGGCTAAAGTTAATACAACCGGATATCCTGGTCATTTCTTCCGATTTACTTAGTTTAAATATCACAGATGATCTTGCTCAAATGAAAATTTTCGCTCCGGACATGGGTATCCTGGTGGTTTCCACGTGTCAGTCGCACGATAAAATACTCGTCTTATTAGATTCCGGAATTTCCAATTGCATTTTACAATCATGTGAAAAAAGAGAATTTATCGAGGCTGTAAATGCAACTATAAATCATCGGAACTTTTTGTGCAGTGGAATACTGGAAATATTACTTGCCCGAAAAACCATCAGGCGTAAGGCCCGACCGAATTCCGGAGGCCTTACCTCCACCGAAGTTGACATAGTTAAGTTACTCTCTACCGGGTTAACCAGCAAGGAAATTGCCGATAGGAAAAGGGTAAGTATTCACACCATCATTACTCACCGGAAAAACATATTCCGGAAGCTGGCAATAAACAATAGCACAGAATTAATGCTGTTTGCCATGCGCGCTGGTTTTATCGATGTAATTGATTATTCAATCTGATAAAGAGTGGAATCTGTAATTTTATACCAATATGTTGGTATAAAATTACCTCATGTATGGTATTTCGGGTCAATTTCAAGGCAGGTATTTTTGTCGGGTAAATAAACAAAGATATTATGTCTGCAACAGATTATCACTTTAACACCTTACAGCTTCACGCGGGACAGGAAGCCGATCCTACAACCGGATCCAGGGCAGTTCCGATTTATCAGACCTCCTCCTATGTGTTCAAAAATGCTGAACATGGCGCAAACCTTTTTGCGCTCAAAGAGTTCGGCAATATTTACACCCGTTTGATGAACCCTACCACTGATGTGTTTGAGAAACGGGTTGCTGCATTGGAAGGAGGAGTAGCAGCGGTGGCCACTTCATCGGGTCAGGCAGCTCAGTTTTTAGCCATTACAAACATTCTCGGAGCGGGCGATAATCTGATCTCAACCTCATTTGTATATGGTGGTACTTATAACCAGTTTAAGGTCCAATTTAAAAGGCTCGGCATTCAGGTAAAATTTGTTGAAGGCGATGATCCTTCCGATTTTGAAAAGCTTATAGATAATAAAACAAAAGCCATTTATCTCGAAACTATTGGTAATCCAAAGTTTAACATCCCCGATTTTGATGCGATTGCAGCCGTTGCCAATAAGCACGATATTCCTTTGATTGTTGATAATACCTTTGGAGCAGCCGGCTATCTGTTCCGGCCAATCGAACATGGTGCAGCTATTGTCGTGGAATCCGCAACCAAATGGATTGGAGGACATGGCACCAGTGTTGGCGGGGTAATTGTTGACTCAGGAAAATTCAATTGGGGCAACGGGAAATTCCCCCAATTTACAGAACCATCTGAAGGTTATCATGGTCTCCGGTTTTGGGATGTATTTGGAACACCGGGTCCATTTGGGAATATTGCCTTTGCCATAAGGGCCAGGGTTGAAGGATTGCGCGATTACGGTCCTGCGCTTAGCCCCTTCAATTCATTTCTGTTCCTGCAAGGAATTGAAACGCTCTCTTTACGGGTTCAACGTCATGTTGAAAATGCCCTTGCACTGGCGCAATGGTTGGAAAAACATCCCAAAGTTGTTCATGTTGATTATCCCGGATTACCCTCCAGTCCTTACCACCAATTGGCAAAAAAATATCTCAAAAATGGTTTCGGCGGTGTTCTTGCCTTTACCGTTAAAGGTGGTAGCGAAGCCGGTGATAAAATGATCAACAACCTTCAATTAATCAGCCATCTGGCTAATGTTGGTGATGCAAAATCTCTCATCATCCATCCCGCAACAACCACTCACCAGCAACTGAATGCCGAAGAGCAAAAGAGTTCGGGAGTTGTTCCCGGATCATTACGATTATCGGTTGGTATTGAGTATCTGGATGATTTAAAGGCTGATCTGGAGCAGGCTTTTGATAAAATTTAAATTGTCTTAAAGTACCCACCCCCACCCCTCCCTGAAAAAGGGAGGGGCTCCTCTCCGATGTAAATTTGGAGCTCTTTCCCCCTCCCTTTTTCAGGGAGGGGGTTAGGGGGTGGGTACTTTAAACGCCTATGTGCGAATAGTTTGCGAATTATTAGGTTTGGGGCAAAATGGCAACATGCTGGCGGACCTTACCTGTCTGCGCCCCTTGTCACTTAACTACCCTTTTGTTCAACATAATCGTTAAACAAACGTTGTTGTTTAAAAGATCAGACAACCATGGAGAAACAATTTATTCAAAACAGGGGGCAGTTCAGAGCGCATGTAATTGGTAAAATTCCTTTAAAAAGAGAGGTATATCGATTTGTTAATGAACTTACTGAGTATTTATTTCCAGTATTGGCCGAGGACCAGATGCCTTGTAAGGAAACGTGCCTCGATGGAATACTAATCCTCCTGGAAGATATCTTGAACTCTTTTGATACTGGAATTTCAAGTACACATGATACCACGATGAAATTCAGACAGGCACTTCCGGAAATGTATAAAACACTTACCAGCGATGCAGAGGCGATAAACGAAGGCGACCCGGCAGCAGCATCAGTTGAGGAAGTAATCATCAGTTATCCTGGATTTTACGCTATAATGATCTATCGGATTGCGCATGAATTGGATCGATTGAAGATACCTTATATTCCCAGGATGCTCACGGAATTCGCACATAGTAAAACAGGAATAGATATCAATCCGAAGGCAAAAATCGGGAAATCATTCTGCATCGATCATGGAACAGGGATCGTAATCGGTGAAACAGCTGAAATTGGGCAATCCGTGAAAATATACCAGGGTGTTACGCTGGGAGCTTTAAGTGTTAGTAAGGATTGCGCCGGAAATAAGCGGCACCCCACTATTGAAAACAATGTAACGATGTACGCAGGTTCTACCATACTTGGGGGCGATACGATAATCGGGCATGATTCGGTAATTGGAGGGAATGTTTGGCTAACCCATTCAGTGGAGCCTCATTCCTTGGTTATCAATCAGGACAAGATCCGCTTAATCGATAAGTTGCAGGATATGAGTAATATAATAAATTTTGTTATTTAACTTTTACGTTATAGAAATGAAAACGAACAATGTTTTAGAATTGATCGGAAACACTCCGGTTGTCCGGATAAACCATTTATTTAATCCAGGCACAGAGGTTTGGATTAAGCTGGAAAAACAAAATCCCGGCGGCAGTATTAAGGACCGGATTGCCTTATCGATGATTGAAGATGCCGAAGCAAAGGGTTTGATTAACAAGGATACAGTGATTGTGGAACCTACCTCAGGGAATACCGGCATCGGCCTGGCCCTGGTGGCATCAATAAAGGGTTACCGGGTTATTTTGGTAATGCCCGAATCCATGTCGGTGGAACGCAGAAAGCTGATGATAGCTTATGGTGCTGAAATTGATTTAACCCCAAGGGAAAAAGGAATGAAAGGCGCCATTGAGCGTGCCGAGGTATTGCAGAAAGAGCTCAATGCCTGGATACCCATGCAGTTCAGCAATGCAGCAAATCCGGAAATTCACAGCCGGACCACGGCTCAGGAGATATTAAATGATTTCCCTGAAGGATTGGACTACATCATAACCGGAGTTGGCACCGGCGGACATATTACAGGTGTTACCCGTGTTTTGAAAACAAAATGGCCCGGTCTAAAGGCGTTTGCAGTAGAACCGGAGGCATCGCCGGTAATTAGTGGTGGTAATCCCGGACCCCACCCGATTCAGGGAATCGGAGCCGGTTTTATACCCAAAAATCTGGACGTTAATATATTGGACAAGGTGATACAGGTATCAAAAGAGGAAGCTTATCACTTTGCCCGTGAAGCGGCAAAAAAGGAAGGCTTGTTTGTCGGAGTATCCACCGGGGCATCACTCGCCGCAATCGCCAAAGTACAGAATGAATTGCAGGGCGCACGCGTACTGACCTTTGCTTATGATACCGGCGAAAGATATTTATCGGTAGACGGACTGTTTTAAAGAGCTGGATCGGTGGGGCACCTTCGCCGGAGCCTGACCAGGTATCTGTGGGACACCTTCGCCGGAGCCTGACCAGGTATCTGTGGGACACCATCACCGGAGCCTGACCAGGTATCGGTGGGGCACCATCACTGGAGCCAGCATCAGGTATCTGCGGGGCACCATCACCGGAGCCAGCACCAGGTGTCTGTGGGGCACCATCACCGGAGCCAGCACCAGGGCTCTGTGGGGCACCATCACCGGAGCCAGCACCAGGTGTCTGTGGGGCACCATCACCGGAGCCAGCACCAGGGCTCTGTGGGGCACCATCACCGG
>CAIXKO010000811.1 GCA_903919925.1 uncultured Bacteroidota bacterium
CGATCTGGATAATAACGACAACTTTTCGCCCGACGGAAAATGGCTGGTTTACGATACCCGGACCAATGCCGGCGGAATCGGCGGGTGTGCTACGATTGAAAGGGTAAACATCGAAACCGGAGAAAATGAGGTACTGTTCGCGATTCCTGATAACCATGATTATGGGCCGGGAGCGGGCGCTGTGAGTTACCATCCGATTGAAAACAAGGTAATATTTATTCATGGCTTGCCGGTTTGCACGGAAAAAAATCCATATCAGCAATGGCGCCGCACCGGGATAATCGTTTCTGATAACCAGCCAAACATTCCTGTAAACCTGGACTCGCGTGATGTAACTTTCCCCTATACCCCAGGTGCACTGAGAGGTGGAACCCATCGCCATGAGTGGAGCCGCGATGGCAAATGGGTTGGATATACTTATAACGATGCGGTTATGAAGCAGCTCGAAGACTCTACCGGTATTAAATGGAACCTGCGGACAATAGCCGTTTCCAATCAGCAGATCCCTCCTGCGGTTGACCAGGACAAGGCAGGCGAAAATGTTACCGGAACCTGGTACAGTGCTGTGGTTGTTCGCGTGGTTCCCGATCCCGGGCCCGAAAGCGATGAGATCAGCAATGCCGCATCGGACAGCTGGGTAGGAACCAGCGGATATAAAAAACCCGACGGCACCCTTCAGGTAGCTAGGGCATTCATTGGGAAAGTACGGGACAAGGCGGGTAAAGAAGTTGACGAACTTTTTGTGGTTGATATACCCGATTCAATTAATAAACCCGGAGAATTTGGTCCGCTCCAGGGCACTCAAAATTCCTTTCCGATGCCTCCTGAAGGTACCGTTCAAAGAAGGCTGACCTATACCGCTAACTCTCCGCATCCCGGTTGCGGCGGCGTGGTACGCTCTTCGCCCGATGGCAACCGTATAGGCTATCTGGCCAAGGATGATAAAGGTATTCAGCAAATCTTTATAATCTCGCCGATGGGTGGGAAACCAGTTCAAATTACATTCCATCCCTCTGATGTTCAATCTACTGCAAGATGGTGCCACGATAATAATTCCATTATTTACACCTGGGATAATAGTATTGTTAAGTGTGAAATTTCCGATGCTCCCTTTGAGAATAGATATAAGATACTGACTGCCAGAACCGATGAAGCTCCAACAAACCTGGTTTGGTCAAATGATGGAAAAACAATCGCCTATAACCGGTTAGTTCCGGTTAACGGAAGTCAGGATAAAATAAAACAGATATTTATTATTAATCTTAAATAATAAAAGAAATATGACACCTTTTTATCGGTATGCCTTAACTTTTATATTTGCATCAATTTGCCTGTCAGGTTTTTCGCAAAAAAAAATTGGAATATTAACGGTCCCTGGCATTAATCAATATAGTAAAATCAACACTTCCGGCATAACTATTTTACCCAGCGGACGGTTTGCTACACCAGCCGGTCAGTTGATCAGAATCACTGATGACCCGTTTGGCCTGGCCATTTCGCCGGATGGCAAAAAGGCGGTTACCCTGCACGATGGAGTATTTACTGTAATTGATATCCAATCACTTGAGCCAATCAGAGTACCCAGTTACGATAACAAAATCGAGTCACCTCTATCGAAAGGATCCTTTTTGGGAGTTGCATTTTCCAACGATTCAAAAACGGTTTATTTAAGTGGTGGAGATAATGGAGCGGTAATCATTTACGATATCGAAAATTATACACGCCTGGATTCCATTTCACTAAACGGAACGGTTGATGGCGTTGAATATACCGACAGTTTTACATCGGACCTGGTTTTAAATGAAGCCGGCAACGACTTGCTGGTTTTGGACCGGGGAAATTTCAGAATGGTGCGTATCAATCTGAAAAACAAACAGATTACCGCGTCAATAAAAGTTGGCCGGCAGCCATTTGGGTTAACACTCAGCCCCGATAAAAAAACTGCCTTTGTAGCCAATGTGGGTCTTTATGAATATCCGCTAATTACCGGTGCCACGCCGGCTAATTACGATTCATTGCTGATTCCGCATCATCCCTACGGCGATAATACACCCGAATCGATTAATGGAACCGTGGTGGAAGGCCGACAGGTTCCAGGGGTTGGAAGCCCGCTGCATCCCGATGCCATGAGTGTTTTCACCATCGATTTGCAAACTAACCTGGTGATCGATAAATTTAAAACCGGCCATCAGATCGGGCACATGATTGAAGAAGCCGAGGTAGTAGGTGGTGCCAGCCCAAATTCCATAGCAGTTGGGCAGCAGTATGCGTACGTTTCCAATGCTACCAATGATAATATCTCTGTTATTGATTACCGGAAACATAAAATTGTGGACCATATTTCTATTTCAGTGGATCAGCGGATCGATAAATATCGCGGATTATTACCTTTTGGGATCACATTAAGTAAAGATGAAAAAACATTATTTGTGGCATTATTGGGATTTAATGCGGTTGCCGTAATTGATGTTCAATCCAAAAAGACCATTGGATTAATACCATCCGGCTGGGGGCCGACACGTGTAAAATTATCAGGTGATGAGAAAGAGGTTTATATCATTACCTGTCGTGGTTTGGGAGCCGGTCCCAATGGTGGTCAGGGTTTTGTATCGCCCATCCAGGGATATTATGTAGGTGATATTCAATTGGGTAGTTTTCAAAAGTTGGCAATGCCTGATGCAAAACAATTGGCAGAATACACAAAACAATCAATCGATAATACTTTTAAAAGTGTAACTATTACTGACGACAAGAAAAATCCTTTGCCTGCCCTGCCTGGTTTGCGGCAATCGCCAATAAAATATGTTGTATATATAACCAAGGAAAACCGGACCTATGATGAGGTTTTTGGCCAGTTAAAAAACGCAGATGGCGATAGCACACTTGCCCGGTTTGGGGTTAACAATGAGTATACACTGCCCGATTCGTTAAAATCGAAATTTACGAATCTGAAGATCAGTCCCAATCATCATAAAGCGGCTTTACAATTTGCTTATTCCGACAATTTTTATTGCGACAGTGATGCATCCATCCACGGCCATCACTGGATGGTTGGTGTTATTCCCAATGAGTGGGTTGAAACTAATTCCAGTGTATCGAAAACAGCTAAAATATTTTCCAAAGCACCGGGCAGGCGATTCCCTGGTAGTACGGGCAGTGTTGATCCCGAAGATTTTGCCGAGATTGGCGGGCTCTGGGAAGCATTGGAGCGCAAGAACGTATCGTTTTACAACTTTGGAGAAGCCAATGAAACGGCACATGTGCGCGAGGAATGGAGCGATACCCTGACGGGTGCGGGCCATGGGGTGATGGTGCCTATGCAGAAGGCCCTGTTTACCCGGACCAGCCATAATTATGCCGGCTACAACACCAATATTCCGGACCAATACCGCATGGATCAGTTTGAAAAAGAGTTTACCGATAAATGGATCAAAGGCAAAGAAAAGATGCCTTCCTTAATTACCATGCAGGTGCCCAATGATCATGGGGCCGGGATCAGGCCAGAAGACGGATACTATTATCCAAGTTCATTTATGGCAGATAACGACCTGGCTGTGGGGAGAATACTGCATTTTCTTTCCCGAACAAAATATTGGAAAAATATGCTGGTGATTATTACTGAGGATGATCCGCAGGGTGGAGTTGATCATGTGGATGCCCATCGCTCGATATTAATGATGGCTGGCCCATATGTAAAAAAAGGGTATGTTTCCCATACACATGCTAATTTCGGATCTATTTTGAAAACAATTTACAATATACTTAATGTGCCCTATGTGAATCAGTTTGATGTAACTGCGTCGTTATTACAGGATTTTTTCACGCCCCTGCCCGATTACGCTCCATATACGATGGAACGCAATGACTCACGAATATTTGATGCCACAAAAGCAATGAAGAAATATAACCGCACGGTTGACTGGCGCAAAATAGAACAAGGGCCACCCATTGATAATGAAGAGATTGAGAGGGCGGTTCATTACAAAAAATAAATCAGCAAACTCCTCATCAATACCACAATGAAACTAATTAAAACTGTTTTCAAAGTATTTGGTTCAATTATCCTGGTGCTAATAATCGGGTTAAGCCTGTGGACCTGTACTAATATGAAGGACCGCCATCCCGGGTATAAGGCCGATCTGAAGATTACCGGCGGAAATCCCGGATCGATAAGTGCCGGGTTTGCTGCCATGCCTATCACCCCCGAAGTGCCTGATCGTTGGGTGGATAAGAATGGTGATGCGGAATACCGGCCAAAAGACGGCGATACCTTTATTGATGGAAACAGCAATGGTATTTTTGATCCGGTATGGATTGCCGGATTCAGCAACAGCCGGGCAGCTAATGGAATACATGATGAACTGTGGGCCCGGACCATGATAGTTGACAATGGCAAAACCCGCATCGCCATTGTGGTACTGGATGCCATCGGGTTCATGAACGATGATATTATTGATGTCAGGAAACGGATTCCGGCAGAATCAGGGGTAACTTACACCATCATTACCTCGACCCATACGCATGAAGGTCCGGATTTACTGGGACTTTGGGGTAAAACTCCATTTAAAAACGGTATTAATAAAGCATACCTGGAGTATGTAAAAAATCAGATTGCCAAATCGGTTGTAACGGCGGCAAAAAACCTCAGACCGGCACGTTTATCTGTTTCTGAGGATTTAACCGGAGCCATTCCGCTGGTTAAGGATACGCGTAAACCAGAAGTGTTTGATTCCGGGCTGCGACTAATCAGGGCCATCGATCAAGAGACCGGCAAAACGATGGGATCATTGGTTTCATGGGCCGATCACGCGGAAACTTTATGGAGCAAAAACCTGCTGATTACTTCCGATTTTGCTCACTATGTGCGTGAAGGTGTTGAAAAAGGAGTTTATAACGGTGATAGTCTCGTTAAGCCAGGAATTGGTGGAATTGCTGTTTACATTAATGGCGCTATCGGTGGATTAATGACCACGCATCCCAGCCTAACTGTTAAGGATCCGTTTACCGGCCAGGAGTTTAAAGAACCCACTTTTGAAAAAGCAGCGGCACAGGGTAAGCAACTGGCTCTGCTCGTGCTGAATGCCATGGATAAGCCAGTTGAGGAAATCGATTCAGCCGGGATTTCGCTGGTGGTGCGAACCCTCACTTTGCCGATCAAAAATACCCTGTTTAAACTGGGAACGGCATTTGGTGTTTTGGACCGTGGAACAACCGGCTGGATGAAGATGCGATCTGAGCTATCGGTATTTAATATTGGCCCGCTCGCTTTTACAACCATTCCCGGTGAAGTATATCCCGAAATTGTTAACGGACCCGTGGAAGCGCCCGAAGGAAGGGATTTTAACATTGATCCGATTGAAGTTCCACCGGTTCGCGATATGATGACCGGAAAATACAAATTCATTTTTTGCCTGGCCAACGATGAAATCGGGTATATCATTCCCAAAAGTCAATGGGATGTAAAGGCCCCGTTCACTTACAAAAAGGACGGTGCGCCTTATGGCGAAGAAAACTCCTTGGGCCCTGAAACAGGACCAATCCTGCACAAGAATCTAAAAGAAATGTTGAGTGAATTAAAACCTGTATATTTGTAAAAAATAAGTACCATGAGCATTCAGGCCAGGAAGCTGATTTTAATTGAAGAATTTCTTAGTATAAACGACGAAAGCCTTATCACTAAGATTGAATCATTCATCATGCAAGAGAAGAAGATTTCTCACGAAAGAGGCTTAAGCCCCATGTCGCTGAACGAATTTCATGAAATGATTGACCAGGCCAAACGCGAAAGTGATGCGGGACAAGTAATCTCTCACCAGGATCTGAAAAAGAAGATCATTACGTGGAAATAAGTATTGTATGGTCCGAATTGGCAGAACGACAACTCAATGGGGTATTTTATTATTACTCATTTGAGGCAAGTGCAAAAATAGCCAGAAAAATAATCCATAGAATTCTTGATAGAGTATCGATACTGGAAAGCGATCCATTAGTTGGTCAAAAAGAAGAACTTCTCAGGGAGTATCCCGAAGATTATAGATACCTTGTTGAAAACAATTATAAGATTATTTACTGGCAAAAGGGAAACCTGATCACAATAGCATCTGTCTTTGATTGTAGACAGAATCCTGAAAGCGTTAAAATCATTTAGCTGATGAAATCAAAATTATTAAAAGGTATTCTTATGGGCCTGCTGATTACTGTGGTTACGTTCTGCTTCCTGATGGTTATCCCGGGCACCTGGTCGGCCCTGAATCCCGGTAAACCACCGCTGGGGTATCACTTTCTGGTTCCAGCTTATCTGGCCACAAAAGTTGGATTGGAGGAGTTAATCAATAAAACTCCAGCTATTCCGGAAAATATTGAAGAAATTAAAAATATTGAATATAAAAATATTAATGGAAAATCGCTTCAATTAGATATTTATATTCCCAAAAATCTGGTAAAGCCGGCACCATTATTAGTATTTATACATGGTGGTGCATGGAAAGGTGGAAACCGGGCAGATTACCTTATTTACCTGGTTGATTTTGCCAAAAAAGGATATATAACAGCCACGGTTTCCTACCGGCTTCTAAAAGATGGCCCCTACCCTGCCTGTGCCGAAGATATTACTGATGCGGTACAATGGTTTTTCAGGAATAGTGATAAATATGGTTATGATCCTGACCGTGTTGCCCTGATCGGGGGATCGGCCGGAGCACATTTGGCACTGCTGGCCGCTTATGGATGGCAAAAACCAAATCCCATTGTGGATAGCACCCAATCACCTATTAACCATCGCATTAAGGCAGTAGTTGATATCTATGGCCCTGTTGATCTGACTACGGATTATGCCCGCAATCAGCCATTAGTCACCAATTTCCTGGCACATTCCTGGCAGGAGTCTCCGGAGCTTTACCGGCAGGCATCACCTATTTATTATCTGGATAAAAACGATCCGCCCACGATGCTTCTACACGGAACATCGGACGAGCTGGTACCAATCAGCCAGTCGGATTTGCTTAAAAAGAAGCTGGATAGTCTGGGTGTTCCATCGGTTTACTACCGCGTACCACTGTGGCCCCACACCATGGATATTGTAAAAAGGGTAAATGATTTCAGTCAATTAAAAATGAATGAATTCTTTGAAAAATATCTGAAATAAATAATAAAAATGAAAACAGAAAAAACGAATATTATTCATTTACCAATTCTTATTGAGCAGGATGAGGATAGTATTTATATAGTTAGTTGCCCTGTATTTAAAGGCTGTCATTCTTACGGAAAAACGGTTGATGAAGCTCTTCAAAATATCAGGGAAGTTATTGCCTTACAGTACCAGTGCATAGAAATGAAGATCTGCCAAAAGGATTGCTCCGAAAAATTATTCGCGAAGACCTTGAACTAGATTTCGATCAATTTGTTAGCATTATGAAAGAATGAAAAATAACCTGCTCTTTTCAAAATGCGAAACGCTACAATTCTATTCATACTGTTTCTTTTCAGCAGTATCACGGCCATTGGCCAGGGAACCGGTCGCTTAACCGGGATAATCAAAAACAAGGAAAATCAAACTATTTCCGGAGCCGATATTATGCTGATCCCGGGTGGAGCGGGCACCGTATCGGACGAGGAGGGACGCTACCGCCTCAGCAATATTGCGGCAGGCAATTATGTTCTGGAAATCAGTTACCTCGGCTATAAAACCGTGACCACTCCGGTAACTCTGGGTACAGGCGAAAGCAAAGAGGTTGATGCGATTCTGGAAAATGAAAGCATTACGCTTGGCAGTGTGATCGTTACCGCACAAAAACGCTCGGAGAACCAAAAAGAAGTGCCGATTGCGCTAACCAGCCTTTCGTCCAAATTCCTGGAGATCAATGTGATTGAATCGATGGCCCGGATGGCCGAATATGTTCCCGGCGTGCAGATTCAGGAGCAATCAGCCATTGTTCCGGGGTTTGTGATACGGGGTTTAACCTCCGATAATTCTTCGTTAAATGCAGATAACCGCGTATCGGTTTTTCAGGATGGCATTTCGATCAGCAAGCAGGTTGGTGCCTACTCTGAATTCTTTGATATAGATCATGTTGAGGTACTTAAAGGTCCTCAGGGTACTCTTTTTGGCCGCAGTGCACAGATTGGTGCCATCCACATGATCACCCAGCGCGCCAAAAATGAATCATCGGGGAATTTAACACTTGGCGGAGGAAATTACAACCAGATGAGAGCCAATGGTTACGTTAATCTTCCATTGGTAAAGAACAAGCTGTTTGCGCGTGTGGCTGGCATTTATAATAAGCGCGATGGTTATATTGAAAACCTTTCGGGTGGCACCCTGATGGGTAAAAACTCAGCTGCAGCCAGGGCTTCCTTCAAGTACCTGCCAAATAAAAACAATGCAATCGACCTCATACTCAACTACCAGCACGACCTGATGCCGGGAACAGCCTTTAAAAGTGGCACTTATGCCCCCAAGGGTGGTGACCTCAGTCCGTATACCTTTGCGGACCTTGAAGGGGGTAAAAACCTGAGGGACAACCGGGATGTATTTGGCACCACCCTTCAGTACAAGCACTATTATGATAAGGGGTTCAGCCTGACCACCCTTACCGGATACCGTATATTAACAGCTAAATCTGTTTTTGATGGTGATGGCACCAAGGCGATGGCCCTCGCACTCGATGCCGATATTGCTTATAATCAGTTTAGCCAGGAGGTTCGCGTAAACTACGATCACCAGCGGTTTTCTGGTTTTGCTGGGGTAAACTATTTTCGGGAAAGCGGTAATCAAAGTATTGTTTTAACTCAGGATGAGAGGAGCTTTTTTGCCCTGATATCGCCATTGGTTGCTGACAAACTTCCGTGGGTCAAGCCGGTTCCACTCACTATTGACGGAGAATCCAATTTATCGGTAACATTAAACCCATTAACTAATCAGCCTTTAAAAACTTTTCACACCGAGAAACTGAATGAGAACGGGGTAAAAAACGGTGCATTTGAAGTTTTTGCTGACGGAACCTATAAAGTGACACCGAAATTCAAAATCACTGCCGGCGGCCGCTTGGTTTTTGAGGACCTAACCACCTTTTTCCGTGTAGATCCCGCTGCACAGCCCGGAACTCTTGGATTTCTGCTTGGGAAA
>CAIXKO010000812.1 GCA_903919925.1 uncultured Bacteroidota bacterium
CCCATCCATTTCGGGCATCTTAATATCCATCAAAACCAAATCTATGTCTGGATTATTTTGGCATATTTCAAGGGCTTCTATACCAGTTTTCGCGGTAAAAATCTCATTGCTAAACATTTTGATTACCGCCTGAATAAACATTTCTGATGCTTCGTCGTCTTCGGCTATCAGGATATCCAATTTTCTGACCGGGTTCGGTTCTTTCTTCTCGGAAACGACAGACTGAACAGCAACTTCCTTTTCCGGTTCAGCATTGCAGGGAATGGTAAAAAAGAAAGTGGACCCTTTGCCGAATTCGCTTTCTACCCAAATTTTACCGCCAAGCATTTCCACGTAAGCTTTCGAAATGGATAAACCCAAACCTGCGCCTTCATAATTGCGGGTAAGAGAGTCGCTGCCTTGTTTGAACCTTTCAAAGATAATTTCCTTCTGTCCTTCAGGAATGCCAACGCCAGTATCTTTTACATGGAATTCAAGGAATTTGCCTTTCTTATTGCAACCAATTTCAATGAATCCTTTGTGAGTAAACTTAACCGCATTTTTAACCAGGTTGGTAAGAATGGCATAGATTTTCTCACGGTCGGTTTTTAGAATAGCATCTACTGGCGTTAAGGAATAGTGCAAAAATATCCGAATGCCCTTTCGTTCAGCCTCTGGTTGTAAAAAGGCCTGGACGTATTCGATCTGTTCGTTGACATTAGTCTCTGAAATCGAAACTTCCATATGCCCCGATTCAAGCTTTGAAATACTGATGATATCATTGATTATATTGAGCATGCGATGGCCACCTTTGTCTATCATCTGGAGGAACATGGTTTGCTCTGCACCGGTAAGATCAGGGTCCTTCAGCAGATCGGCAAATCCAAGAATGCCATTCATGGGTGTACGGATTTCGTGGCTCATATTGGCAAGGAAAGCTGATTTCAGCCGGTCGCTCTCTTCGGCCTTTTCCTTGGCTACGATTAACTCTTCCTCAATAAGTTTGCGTGCCGAGATATCCTGAGCTGCGCCCCATAAACCAAGCGTTATACCAGCGTCATCTTTTATGGCCTCCCCATGAACCCACATCCAGCCGTTACTACCATCTTTCCTTACTGTTTTCAATTCCAGTACATATGGAGTTCCGGATTCGGCAGTGTGAGCTAAGGATGCAGATAAAGTTTCCCAGCTTTCCGATGTGAACAGCTTCATGTGTTCAGTATACGGCGGTGGGGGCAAGGTTGGATCAAAACCATACATTTTGTACAACTCCTCGGTCCACGTCACCTCATTCGAGATAACATCGAAGTACCAACTTCCGATATGCGTAATTTCCTGGGCCATTTTTAGTTCATGTTCACTTCTGATCAGAGCTTTTTCAACCTTCTTTGATTCAGTAATATCTAGAAAGATTACAATTGCCGCGGTTTGAATTCCGCTATCATTAAAAATAGGAGCAGCATTAGCCCAAACATTGCGGTCTTCATTGTTATCGCGGCGCACTATGAACTCCCTGCTGTTAGTTTCGCCGTAAAGTATTGCCCTGGCCAGCGGAACTTCGTCTGTTTGTAATGGAGTTCCATCGAAATGGAGTATTTGCCAGCTGGCGACATATTTGTCAATATCAATACCTTGAACTATTTCATCATAATCTTTGTCACGAATCAGTAAGGCAGCCTTATTTACATATTTCAGTTTTCCTGAAGGAAACTCAGCTATTGCAATCCCTGCCTGGCTGTTTTCCAAAGCGGCTCTTAACATAGCTTCACTTTCTTCAGCCTTCTCTTTGTTTTTGATTAATTCCGCTTCCGCCTCAATTCGTTCCAATTCGCCGGACGCCCGCACAGCTACTATTTTCAGCAATTCCTCAGCCTGCTTCTGTTTAAGGAGGGGACTGCTTTTGATTACTGCGATCAATCCGATTGGTACTCCTGTGTAACTCCAAAGTGTAACCCCAACATAGCTCTCCGCTTTTAATTCCTGGAGTACGGTGTCGCGTGGAAAAACTCGGGTTACACTTGCCGGAAAGCTGCAAACTGATTTGCCTACAACATCCCCACAGGGAGTGTCTTTAAGCGCATACACCACATTATCTTCGAAAACCCCGTTGTGCCATACTGCAAGTGTGCGGGCATTCAGGCCATCGCCTTCAAGCCTGTCGATGCATACAAAATCGGCATCAAGGGCACGGGCAAGGTATTGTGCCAGTGATTCAAAAAATCCTGTTTTTATTTCGATGCCGCCATATTGCGCCAGAAAGGTAAGGGTTTCGGTTATTTGCTGATCATCCTGCTCAGCCAGCTTGCGCTCTGTAATATCAACCGCTGTAACCCAACATTGGTCCCGGTTCTCAGCAGCAATACCGGTAAGTTGAACGTAACCGGTAATTTCGCCGTTGTGAGTCAGTGCCACCTCACAAGTATCCTTTTCATTACTATGGAATACCTGATCTAGGAACGAATTGAAAACCACCTTCGAATTGGCCGAAAGAAAAGAGGCGAAACCTGATTTTTTCAGATGGCTGCGCTCGCTGCCAAGCATTTTAGCCCCGGTGAGGTTGATCTCAACAATCTCACCTTTTCTGGAAAGGGTGAAATATCCTGAAGGTGAAAAATCGTACAGGTCAATGTATTTTTCGGTAGCATCTTCAGCCTGTACTTTGGCCAGAATGAGCGCCTCGTTAAGCATTTCCAACTCGATCTGGTGGACTTCAAGATCGTGTACGAGTTTTAATGTTTCAGACTCAGACAGTCGCGAACTGGCTTGGGCAGACCTGTCTTTCAGCACATCTTCGGCCTTTTGGCGAAGGAGCCTTGCTTCATTTGTTGTGATATCCTTATTCATGTTCCTGGCGGATAAAACATTGTATAACCTTTTGGTTATCTACTAAATACACGTTGCTGATGAATTCAACGTTGATCCTTTTTCCGCCAGCTGTTTCGAGCGGAAGATTTTCATAACGGATAATTTCCTTTTGCTGCAATTCCAGAAAATTCTCCTTATTAGCCAGGATATCCTTCAAAAATCCGATATCCCAGATGGCTTTACCGATTAACTGCTCTTTTGAGTAACCAAGCATCTCATTCAAAAAGGGATTCACATCAACAATCTTTCCGCTTTCGGCATCAAGAATCAAAATCCCGTCTTTTGCTGCTTCAAACAAGCGGCGATAGCGGATTTCCGTCAGGTTCAATGCCTTATCCCTGGCTTGAAGCACACGGTTTGATTCCTGCAGTTGAATTTCCAGCTTTTTGGATTCGGTTACTTCCGTAAAAGTTAAAACCAGTCCGTCAATATGGTCGTCGAGCGTGCGGTAAGGCATGATCCTCACTTTAAACCAGCTTCCGTCGTTGGAGGAGATGGCTGTTTCCATGGATATCAGGCTTCTGAGTACCGATTCGCAATGGTTTACTATTTCAGGATACAGCAGATTGTTGGTCTGGTCGGTGAAAGGCCTGCCGATATCCGCTGGCCGCAGTTTAAATATATCGGTTGTTGAATCGGTGAACCTCCGGATATTAAGCTCCTTGTCGAGAAAAAGGGTAGAGATCTCGGTACTGTTGAGCAGGTTTTTCATATCGTTGTTTGCCTGTACCAGGTCACCGATCTTGCTTTGTAGCTCCACATTCACCGTTTGCAGTTCTTCGTTCAGGCTCTGCATCTCTTCTTTTGAGGTGGTCAGTTCTTCGTTGGTCGATTGGAGCTCTTCATTTGTTGATTGGAGCTCTTCATTGGTAGATTTCAACTCTTCCTGTGAAGTCTGCATCTCCTCGCGAATACCCGTCATATCCTCATAGCTTCGCTGGAGTTCATTTTCCAGTTCCTTATACCGTGTTCCTGACTTTCGCTTCGCTGTTTTCGGGTTAAGTGGATCCTCTTGTAACAGGGTTTTTACTTCCGCAAAAATTACCATAAGCATGCCTTTGGCCTGATCGGGACCTTCGAGGCGCTTAACGGTAACATCAACCATCTGTGTGCCCCCATTGTTACCTATCTTAACATTTCGAACGGTAACCGGCTCGAAGTTTAGTGTAGCCTTGCGGAACGCCCCGGGCAGCACATCGCGCAAACCTTCACGCGCCATGGCATGGATGTTCACGTTGGTTTTCCCTACCGGTGGTTCCAGATATTTTCCGGTACGGCCGGTAGTGTACAGGATATCGCCCTTCTCATTTGTAAGTACACCTGCAGGAGCAAATTGCTGAAGCATAATTTGTTCCGCAACGGATTGTAGGTTTGTCGCTGATTTGGCCACTATCTTTGTATCTGCCTGAGCAGATTTTGACCGGCTAAATGAGCTTGGGAAATCAATCAGCACGGTCGGTTCGAGCCGTGTCGATCGTTTATAGATTTTCAACCGGCCGTCAATCTCCTCAAACCCCTCTTTATAGTTTCCTGGGGTTTCAGCAGTACCCAGCACCATGATGCCTCCGTCATTGATACTGTAATTAAACAGGGCCATTAATTTTTTCTGCAATTCGGATTCCATGTAAATCAGCATGTTCCTGCATGTTAGGATATCCAGCTTGGTAAAGGGAGGGTCCCTGATCACATTTTGAGGAGCAAACACCACCATTTCACGTATGGCAGCATTTAATCGTAATCCATTGGGCTCTTCAATAAAAAACCGATTGATCCGATCGGGTGATACATCAGAAGTAATGTTTAACGGGTAAATGCCTTTTCTGGCTTGCTCTATGGCTTCAATGTCGATATCGGTGGCAAAGATTTGCAAGGCGAGGTTTTTTCTTTTTTTCGACTTTTCCAGTGCTTCTTTAAAGGTGATGGCCAGTGAATAAGCCTCTTCGCCTGTTGAACAGGCTGGTACCCATGCGCGCAAGATATGGCCGTTGGGCATCTGATCAAACAGGGTCGGCAGGGTAACATCCCGGAGCGTCTCCCAAACTGTGGTATCGCGAAAAAAGCTGGTCACGCCGATGAGTAGCTCTTTGAAAAGGATTTCAATTTCATTAGGGTTTTCCTGCAAATATCGGACGTATGTATTTATCCTGTCAATCTGGTGAACCCCCATTCGCCTTTCGATGCGGCGGAACAGCGTGTTTTTCTTATACTTTGAAAAGTCGTGACCGGTTTTTTCGCGAAGCAGTATAATGATTTTATCGAGATTGCTTTGGTATTTATCGTCAAATTCAGGTCCGGGCTTAATAACAGGAACATATTTGAGAAAATCAATCAGTTTTGCCGGCAACTCCTCAGCTGGTGCAACAATATCCACAATTACCGCATTGCATGCACTGGATGGCATTCCATCGAACTTTGCCGAATCAGGATCCTGTACCAGTACGATACCGTTTTTTTCTTTGATGGCTTTTAGCCCCAGGCTACCATCGGAGCCCATTCCCGAGAGGATGATCCCGATACTCTTTTCCTCCCTATCGAGGGCCAGGGATCGGAAGAATATATCAATCGGCAAGCGCAAGCCCCTTGTTTCAAGTGGATCGAATAGGTTTAGCCCTCCGTTCAATATCGAGAGACTTTTGTTGGGAGGAATGACGTATACGCAGTTTGGCTTGACTTTTAGTTGGTCAGTGGCCTGATAGACTTTCATCGGGGTTATCCGCTGCAGCAGTTCAGGCATGATGCCCACGTGATTAGGGTCGAGATGTTGGATCACCACGAAAGCCATCCCACTGTCTTTGGGCGTATTGCCAAAGAACTGTTCCAGTGCTTCCAACCCGCCCGCTGAAGCGCCGATACCAACTATGGGGAAGTCGCTGGCTACTGATTTGCCTGACCTTTTGGTTTTGGATTTCTCATCAGATGTAACTAACTTGTTATCAGATGATTGTGATGTGGGGGGGGGGGGTGATTTCATACATAATAAAACTTAAATCGTTGAATCTTACATGGCATTTTCAACCTTGCAATAATAAATGTACTAAATTATTTATAAACAGGCTGTCTGCTAAAATTCCG
>CAIXKO010000813.1 GCA_903919925.1 uncultured Bacteroidota bacterium
AATGCAACTTTGAATATTAATTGCTAATAGATGCTGAGTTAAATACCATGAAAACAGTACCTTTTTATTTAATCCTGCTGTTCGTCAATCTCAATGCCTTTCCACAGGCTTTTGGCCCTTATAAAAAAATGTTCGATAAGGGCATCGATGATCCAACAAAACCCTGGTGCTATCTGGCAAAGTCCACCACGGTAATCGGGGTGCCTCATCAATCCGGATATACCTCAGGAACTCCGGAAACTGCGATATACACTTACGGCGCGGTAACCCAGGTAACTTATGATGGTTCCCTTTTTACCAACAATGCTGAGCTGGGATTCTTCTATGGCAAAAATGATATCCCCTTAATGGCACGGCAAAAGACATTTTACCAGGGATGGATTCCAATCGTGCAATATTCATGGAACCTGGAGGAAATACGCTACGATATTGAAATGTTGGCAACCGTGCTCGATGGTTACCGGGAAGATAATACGCTGAATATGGTAAAGGTAACCATGACGAATACGGCAAATATTACACGGGATGCTTTTTTTACAGCTGTTATGCGGGGGAAATATCCCGACTGCCGGGAAGGTGACCTGGTTGGATTTTCGCCTGAAAATAAATATGAAATAGTCCGTTCATCAGTATTCCGTGATGATAAGCTAATTTATTCATTTCCCACGGCATCCGTTATCGAGGCTGTTGCGGGAGTGAAATATGATAAGCCGTTTCTGGGAAAGGATTTTAATATCAAACCGGAAACAGCTGCGGCCCTGGCCCGCTATCAGATCAAACTTGATCCGGGTAAAAATATCGTGCTGGTTTTTAAAATGCCCAAAACCCCGGTAACCCGGTCCGATACCAGGTTCATCGATAAGATTCGTGAGGCGGATTATAATTATTACCGGAAAAAGACCATAAAGTTTTGGGAAAAGACATTGGAAGGAAAGGTAACCTATGAAATTCCGGAACCAGCTGTTCAGAATGCCCAAAAAGCATCGACGGTACACCTGCTGTTGGCTACCCGCACTATTAAGGGAAAAATTGTTCAGACCGACGGACTGCCATACCAGAGTTTTTTTCTCTATTCCACCCCTGAAATGGCCCTTGCATATCTGTATATGGGGCTGCCGGAATATGCCAGGATATTATCATTGAACGCAGTAAAGAAACAACAGTCGAATGGCCGGTTTGCCGATATGGCGCTTGAACAAGGAAATGGGGAACCACCGGCCTCGCATGGGATCGTCCTCTTTTCATTGTGCGCATACAGCCTGTTTACACACGATACGGAGACTATCAATGAGATTTATCCTAATATCAAAAAAGCGATCGGGTATATTTCTGCGGAGACAAAAAAGGATGAATACGGATTGCTGCCCCCGGCAATGCCTTACGATGCCGAAATGATTGATGGACATTATACTACAAACAATCTATGGGCTTTGTGCGGCCTCAGGTTTGCTATACGGTTAGCGAGGGAATTGGATAAACCCGGCGATGTCAGGTATTGGGAAGAATTGGAAAAAGTTTACAGCACCAGCATTATTAAGGGAATCGAGTCATCGGTAAAAAAGGATGGATATGTACCGCCCGGGCTTTATCCATATTTGACCGGAAAGGCGGCTCGCCGGAATTTTTATGAGTATCAGACACATTCCGACTGGGAGAATATGTTACTTGCCTTTCCTTCAGAAACTTTGCTGCCTGACAATCCTTATGTGAAGGGCACTCTCAACCGCGTGAGAAAAGGTTATGCGGAAGGAATAATGACCTATCGGCACGGACAGCACCTTCATCAGTATATAACAGCCAATCTGATTGAACAATACATGGTTATGGGTGACAGTAAGCAGGCATTGATCGACTTTTATCACCTGCTGCTGCACAGTGGTTCTACTTATGAAGGTTTCGAAAATTTAGTCCGTCCATGGACCGACAGGCAGGTAGAGTTTTGTCCGCCCCCTCATGCCTGGGGCGCTGCGAAAATTTCCACTATCATCAGAAATCTGCTGATATATGAATTCGGTGGAAAAGCAGGTTTAGAAACCGGAAAACGCGACATCTACCTGTTCCCCACCATTTCTCCT
>CAIXKO010000814.1 GCA_903919925.1 uncultured Bacteroidota bacterium
CCGGACAGGAACGATGGGTCAGTTTACCGGTATATCTTCCCCTTTTGAAGAGCCGGCTTCAGATGAATTTAGGATTACCACCTTGAACACCACTCCAACGGAATGTGCACTTCGGATTTTTTCAGCTATAGGAATAACAATCCCCGGCAGATAAACTATTCCAAAGGTATTTTACTCAACTGCCTGAATATAAGGCATCAAACGATCGGAAGGAATAAACTCGGCACGGTAGGTCATAAATCCTGTTCGTAAAAGCCAGAGATACCTTCCCCGGAGATCGGTCAGAACGATCGTATTCTTTTTTGAACTGCTATGCAATACAGTGGAATCGCTTACCATAAAGGCACTTCCCATCCTTTCGCTGTATAGTTCAACGGGCAAGGGAATATTCAATTCGAGTGAAGCTTTTTTGTTCTTTTCATCCATCCGGAAAGCCAGCGTGCGAGATAACAGTTTGCTCGTGCCATTGTCGAACAGCATCAATTGGTTGTGATCATTAATATGCACCGCGTGGCTGTTATCAAATATGCCGTTTTCCGGCATTTCAAAATCTCCTCCCTTTCCAAATTTCCAGAGCACCTTTCCGGTTTTTGCGTCAATCTTCCAGATTTGGCCGTTATTATAGAAGGAAAGCAAATAGTTACCGTCAGTATCGTAGTTTAAGCAATTGGCATGCATCCAGTCGCTTTTGTCCTTGATTATATTTTTATCATCCAGCGGATTAAGGGTATCAAATACGGTCCATTTCCAGATTCGATTACCTACTTTATCCAGAACAATAATTCCATCACTTTTTACGGTGTCAGCCTCTTTCCCACCTTTGGACCGTAGATCCATAATTCGTTCCTCTGAACAAATGGTAACCACCTGATCCTGATCGTTCAACAATACCTCATGGTGTATAGTTTGCTTAAAATCACCCTGACCTTTTTTTAAGTGGAAAAGGGTGTCCCCGGCAAGCGACAATTCAAGTATTTCGTTCCCGTAACTGGTTTGATAGTCCGCTGTTCCAAGAAGTGCAATGATGGTATTGTTGTTGGTAAAATGGGCTGTTTTAAACCCGGTTCCGTTTACCTGATGATACCAAACGATGTTCCCTTTAAAATCAAGCAAAAATAATATACCGGGTGTTTCCCTCCTGAAAATCATGGTATAACCCTTCTGAAAATTCTCAGGAAGAACATTGGTATCAGGGCAAATCACCTTAAAAATATCTTTCAGCCACAAGGGATAATCCAGCGTATTAAAGGAATAATCCTTGCTCTCAGCAGAACAGTTTTCCTTACTGGTCCTGATACGGAATGCATATTGCTGCAGTGGTTTCAGATTGGTTAGAACAAGCCGGTGGTTTTTGCTTTCAGGCGAAACCAATGTGGTGAAAGGATTCTTCTCGTTACCTTTTTGCCAATACAAAATGCTAACATCAAGATTTTCTTTTGTTTGCACCTGTACCGATACCTTCAATGCATTTCCATCGGGATTGCTGATATGGATGTCAGTAATTTTATTTGAGCAGCTGTTTGAACACCCATGAAACATTAAGGACATGGAAACAACGGCGATGGAAATCAGGACGATTTTTCTGTTTATCCGTATCATAATTAAAAATATAACCTCTTTAAAAAAGGATGAGTCAAAGGTAATACCTTCAACTCATCCTCATTAAGTCAAAAACTTTAATCCAAACAAAATCTACCGTCTGTCGGCATTGCTAAGATTTGGGTTCAGGTCAACCTGCTTTTGCGGATAAGGGAAGTATTTATCCTTTGCCAGATTAATATTCGGAACCTGCTCTATAGCTGTCAGATAAGCGTTCACGATTGGTTCATATTTACCCATGCGGATCAAATCCTGGCGGCGTTTGCACTCAAAGAAGAATTCAAATCCGCGTTCCAGCAAAATAGCATCACGCAGGGATTCTTTGGTATAGCTGGTGGCAGCTCCCAATAAAGTGGCATTTGAGCGTCCCTTAACCTCATTAATCAGGCCAATATTCTCGGTGTTAGGGCCGTTCAGC
>CAIXKO010000815.1 GCA_903919925.1 uncultured Bacteroidota bacterium
GTGGGAACTTACACAGTACTTTACACAGTAACATCGGGCGCATGCACGGTTATGGCTAGCACAACGGTAACCATTAGTGCCACCCCTACAACTCCAATTATTGGAACCATAACACAGCCTACCTGCACCGTTCCAACCGGGCGCATTGTTTTAAATGGTTTGTCCGCTACCGGTACCTGGACGGTCACCCGGAATCCTGGTGGGGCAACAACCACTGGTACGGGAGTAACTTATACTTTAACAGGCTTACCTCCCGGCAATTTCAGATTTACTGTTACGAGTGCGGAAGGTTGCGTATCACCGTCAACAGTACCAAATTCTGCAATCATCAATACAGTTCCTTCCCCTCCTCCGGCACCAACTTTAGGATTGATCACCCAGCCCACTTGCTTATTGAGTACCGGGAGCGTTCAGTTGACCGGTTTACCACTTGTTGGAAACTGGACCGTTAATCCAGGCGGAACTTCAGGTACCGGGAACAGCCTTAATATTACCGGATTAACAGCTGGAATTACCTATAATTTTACTGTTACCGACGCAAACGGATGTACCTCGGCAGCAACTTCGGTTGTAATCAATGGCATTCCAGCCGGACCAGCGGCACCCACCATCGGAGTAATCACGCAGCCTACTTGTTTAGTTTCAACCGGGAGTGTTCAGCTGAACGGGTTGCCGGGAACAGGGGCCTGGACCCTAACCATCCTACCCGGCGGCACCACTATTCCAGGTACGGGAGCCACCTGGACTGTTTCGGGTATTCCGGCAAGCAGTACGTGGACTTTTACCGTAACGGATGCTGGAGGGTGTATCTCGGTGGAATCAGCTGCTGCGGTGATCAATACGCAGCCAGTTACGCCACCCGCTCCTGTGGTGACAGTTGTCAATAACTGCGGGAATTCAGTGTTGACTGCTTCGGGTTATACAGGAACTTTATTGTGGAGCACCGGGGAAACCACAGTGTCAATTACTGTAACCAGTGCTGGAGTTTATACGGTAACTGCATCGGACGGAGGCTGCACAAGTATATCAGGAGCAGGCACCGTCACAGTCGTGGATAGTTATATACCCTCACAACCCAGCGCCATTGTTGGGGCAGCTGGTGTGTGCGTGGGTACCTCACAAACATACAGCGTGACCAATGTTGCCGGAGTTACTTATACCTGGGTTTTGCCGGGTGGTTGGGCAAAAACCAGCGGAGGGGCTACCAATTCAATTGTGGTAACTGTCGGAGCAATTTCAGGCACAATTACCGTTACCCCATCGAATACCTGTGGTTCTGGAACATCCCGGACGCTGGCAGTTAGTTACTATACCGTTCCTTCCCAGCCAAGTACGATTACCGGGAATACCACGCCATGCGCCGGCACCGCGCAAACCTATAGTGTAACCAATGTGGGAGGATTAACCTATACCTGGGCTTTCCCTGCCGGGTGGGTTCAAAATAGCGGCGGAACAACCAATTCAATAGTAGTAACGGTTGGAACAACCACCGGAAACGTACAGGTAACACCTTCGAATCCTGGTTGTTCAGGAACTGCACGCACGTTAGCAGTTACGATCAACCCATATCCTCAGGGCACCCTTACGGCAAACGGGCCGTTTTGCGGTACCGGTATAGGCCAGCTAACCTGGACCGCCAATGCCGGAACAGGCCCTTTTACCATAGTATATAATGATGGTTTCGGCAACCGGGTGGCCTCCAATGTTACAAGCGGCACTCCCTATAATGTGTTTACCACTCCCGTAACTACTACAACAACCTACACGCTTGTTGCAGTAACCGGAAACAATGGCTGTTCGCGAACGGCAACTTTTACCGGACGCACAGCAACAATATCAGTTCATCCGTTACCTCAGGGGATCTTAACCGGCAGCACTATTTGCGCAGGCGGAACGGGGCAGTTCACCTTTACGGCAACTGAAGGAACGGAGCCTTTTACGCTGATGATCAGCGGTCAGAGTTACACCGGGGTGATTAGCGGCACCGCGTTCAAAGCCATTCCCAACCCGACGGTTACTACGGTATACACCCTGAGTTCAATTGTTGATTCAAACTCCTGCAGTCGTACCTCTGGATTAACAGAACCAAACGGTACTATAACGGTTAATCCTTTGACAGTATTAACATGGGCCACGCCTGGACCCTGGAACTTTTGTCAGGATGATACTCCGCCGACACTGCCAATGCCAACCAACGATCCCCCGATTACCGGAACCTGGAGCCCTGCAACCATCAGCACCGCTGCGGCAGGAATCTCTTCTTACACTTTTACCCCAACAGCAGGGCAATGTGCTGCACCTGATGTTTTATCGGTAAACGTTACTGCCTTGCTAATACCGGCCTTTGCTCCAAAGTACACCTATTGCCAGGGATCTAATCCAGCTCTGCCGGCTGAGCCTAATGGATTAACCGGCACCTGGGTTCCGGCTTTAATAAACACAACAACCATCGGTATTACTCCGTACACTTTTAATCCAACCGGAGCATGCAGTGTACCGGATACTGTAGATATTGAGATCGTTGCTCCTCCAACAGCATCGATCTCGTATTCAAGTCCGTCGTATTGCAAAGGTGCGGGTGGGACATTTCTGCCAACTGTTTTACCCTCTGGAGGCACCTCCTTTGTTTCATCACCAACCGGGCTTGCCATAGCTTCCAGTACCGGAAGAATTAATGTAGAACTCAGCGTTTCAGGTAGTTATACAGTACTTTATACTTCAACATCGGATGTATGCACGGTTATGGCGATGACCACAGTAACCATAAATGCAACTCCGGCCAGCCCAATTGTTGGAACATTGACACAACCTACTTGTGCTTTGGCAATCGGGAGTGTTGATTTAACCGGTTTACCGGAGACTGGCACCTGGACCCTGACAAGAAATCCGGGAGGTTCTACTACCACTGGCAACGGAACAACTACTAAAATTTCAGGATTGGCGGCAGGAACTTACAACTTTGCCGTAACCAATTCTGTGGGCTGCACCTCGGTGGCATCGGTCAATGTAGTGATTGAGGCTCAACCGGTAACTCCACCTCCACCTACTATTGGAACGATTACTATGCCAACTTGCGCTTTGGCAACCGGCAGTGTGAATTTATCAGGATTACCGGAAACAGGAATCTGGACGCTGAAGCAAAATCCGGAAGGAGCAACCACCACTGGAACAGGAACAACTACTACCATTTCTGGTTTGGCTACCGGAACATACACCTACACTTTAACTAATGCGGTGGGTTGCACTTCTGTGGCATCGGCCAATGTGGTGATCAATACGCAGCCGGTAACACCGCAGGCACCAAACATCGGAATTATTACCCAGCCTACCTGTGCGGTGGCAACCGGGAGCGTGGTGTTATCAGGATTACCCGCAGGCACCTGGACGATTAACCCCAGAACAATTGCAGGCACAGGAGCCAGCACAACTGTATCTAACCTTGAAGCAGGGACTTACAATTTTACTATCACCAACGCGGTGGGTTGTACCTCTGTGGCATCGGCTAATTTGGTGATTGATAGTCAGCCGGTAACTCCGACAGCTCCTGTGGTGGGAACCACTACGCAACCAACCTGTGCGGTGGCAACCGGCAGCGTGAATTTATCAGGATTACCGGGAACAGGCACCTGGACACTGAGGCGGAACCCTGGAGGAGCTACAACACCTGGCACTGGAACAACAACCATGGTTTCAGGATTGGCTACCGGAACTTATACTTACACAGTAACTAATGCCGCAATCTGTACCTCGGTGGCATCGGGCAACGTGGTGATTAATCCCCAGCCGGTAACCCCATCCGCCCCAATTATTGGAACGATTACTCAGCCCACCTGTGATTTGGCAACCGGGAGTGTTGCTTTATCGGGATTGCCGGGAACAGGCACCTGGACGTTGACGAGGAATCCGGGGGGAGTAACAACAACAGGGACCGGAACAGCTACCACCATTTCCGGTTTGGCTACTGGAATTTACACCTATACCGTGACTCATGCCGAAGGCTGTACCTCCGTAGCATCGGCAAATGTGGTTATCAATACTGCTCCACCGGGATCCGCTCCAGTTGGCTCCTCCGTTCAAACATTCCGTGTAGGCGCAACGGTTGCAAATTTAAAAGCCACAGGAACGGCGATTCTTTGGTACGCAGATGCCACCGGAGGATTACCACTGACCAGTTCCGATATTTTAGTGGATCGTAATCACTATTATGCCTCTCAAACGGTTGATGGCTGCGAGAGCTTTAACCGGCTGGATGTTGAAGTGATACTGTATCGGTTCCTGAATAAACCCGATTGGGTGGTTAACGTGAATGAATTCCTTTACGATGGCGAAATAATTGCACAAGTTCTGATTGACGATCTTGTAAATGCAGAGCCAGAGGGAATTTTGGCCGGTTTTGCAGGAAACTCTTGCAGAGGGGTTAAACAAGGTGGATCGATAGGGCCGGGCGGTAAATACGGGATGTCACTTCGGGTTTATGCCAACGAATCATCGGGTGAAACCTTAACTTTTAAATATTTTGATCCGGTATTGGATACCGTGCTTTCTATTTCAGAAACCATGCCTTTCGAAATCAATATGCAGGTAGGGGACGCCATGAATCCATATCCGATGCATGCCAAAACCATACCGATTGCAATAAAGCCATTAGCCGCCGGTTGGAACTGGATCAGCCTGAATTTGCAGAATCCCGATATGTCGATCGGAAATGTACTGGCAAACCTCGATACCCAGACAGGTGATTACATAAAAAACCAAACGGTATCGGCTACATTTTTTAGCGGATCAGGATGGTTCGGTGATCTTAAAACTATTGATCCCGGAAAGTTGTATAAAGTTAAGGTGGCCAGAAACGACACGATTAAATATAAAGGATATCCGGTTAATCCGGCCACCATGCCATTAACCATCTTTAAAGGATGGAACTGGATCGGCTATTTACCCCAGCAAATGGAAACGGTTTCCGAAGCTTTAGCATCGATGATACCAATGGCCGATGATTATATCAAAAACCAAACGAAATCAGCCACATTTTATGATGGCCCTGGATGGTTTGGCGAGATGAACGTTTTGGAACCGCTGGATGGGTACATGCTCAAGGCCGGAAAACCAAGCGTTTTAACCTATCCGGTAAAATCGATGGTCACCACACCAACTGTAACTACAACTGCCGTTTCCGATATCACCCAATCTACCGCAGCTTCAGGCGGCAATATTACCAACGACGGGGGATCGTCGATTTTGGCGCGCGGGGTTTGTTGGTCAACTGGCAAAAATCCAACCTTACCATCGTCAAACACGGTTAATGGAAACGAATCTGGTTCCTATTCCAGCAACTTGATTGGATTGACATCAAATACCACCTATTACGTTAGGGCTTATGCAACAAACAGTGAAGGAACGGCTTACGGACAAGAGGTCAGCTTTAAAACCGCATTGGGCAGCGATGATGCCGGAACCCTGACAGATACGCGGGATTCAGAAGTTTATAATTGGATAAGAATCGGAACGCAGGTCTGGATGGCTGAAAATCTGGCTTATCTGCCGGCGGTGATCGCTCCGGCAAATGGTTCGCTAACCTTACCATCTTACTATGTTTACGGATACGAGGGTACTAATGTTATTGATGCTAAACTATCAGGCAACTATAATTCCTATGGAGTTTTATACAATTGGAAGGCTGCCAAAACTTCCTGCCCCGCCGGCTGGCATTTGCCAAATGATACGGAATGGACCACCCTCACTGATTTTCTGACAAACAATTATTACGGATTCGACGGAAGCGGCAGCGACATTGGGAAGTCAATGGCATCAACATCAGGTTGGACCTTAAGCCCAACAGCCGGAACGGTAGGTAATGATCAGGGCATAAATAACAGCAGCGGTTTTTCAGCTTTGCCTGGTGGATACCGGAATCTATCCGGAGCTTTCAGCAGTTTGGGTACACACGCCTATTTTTGGTCCGTTAGCAATAGCGGGACATTGAATGCTTTTACCCGGTACCTGATATACACCAGCAGTGGGGTTATCCATAACAATCACGATATCAGTTACGGATTTTCCGTGCGGTGCATGAGGGATTAATACCGGTAATACTATTTAAAAAACCCAAAATATGAATATCAAAAATATCTTGTTTGTGGTTATGCTGATATCAGGGGTTGGGGCAGCATCCCTGGGGCAAGTTTCCAATAGTAATCTTCTTGCAGAGATAATTGGTAAAGACACTCTCTGTTTAGGTGAGAATTCTGATTATTCCGTCAGCATTAAATCTTTATCGAATAAATATTTGTTTCGGGATACAACAGCAGCATTTTCCGGAACAAATGGATTTTTTGCCCTCAATGCGGGAAATTTAGATTTGATATCCAATACGTTTAGTTACGATTTATGGGTTAAGCCAACACGGACCATTAATATGGTAGGTGAAAGTAATGCCTGCGCTGGTGATGTAAGTGTGCCATTAGCCAATTCCAATCAGAACTGGGCTTTGGTGCCAGCCGGACTGTCAGGTGGCAATATGGCTGTTGGGCTTACCATTGGAACGAATGGCTTGATGGTGGGTGAACACTCCGGATTCATCCTGGTTTCGAGGCTCAGCTATACTATTCCTATTACAGACTGGGTTCATGTAGCCATAGTCTATCGGCCTGATAGTATTTTCCTTTATCTTAACGGAGGTTTGGTAAGAAGCCGGCAAACTCATTGTCCTCAAAACTCGAAATTTGCTACTCCTGCATTAACCGGGTACTATTATGCACCCGACTTTAAAGGTAATATTGATGAATTCAGGCTCTGGGACATTCCTTTGACCCCATTGGAGGTTATGATCATTAAAGATAAAAAACTGGTTAATCAGGTTTCAGGATTGCGGTATTATGCAAGTTTTGACAATGGAAAATTTGAAAGAACCCTTGGAGACTTAGGTACTAGTAGCATGATAGTTAGCAATATATCTACCGATAAACATATTAAAACTAGTACCTGGGAATTAAATAAATATTCAGGTGCAAGTATCAGTTCCCTGGCTCCCTTTGATGAAAATGCTCTTAGTTATTTGTGGTCAACCGCTGCAACAGCTAAAACGATCACTTTCTCTCCCAACCAGGCAGTCAGTTATCTATTTGTTAATGCTTATGATTCCTTTTTAACGGTA
Source organism: uncultured Bacteroidota bacterium (assembly GCA_903919925.1). Classification (GTDB taxonomy): domain Bacteria; phylum Bacteroidota; class Bacteroidia; order Bacteroidales; family UBA12481; genus UBA12481. The sequence continues at coordinate 7,154 of CAIXKO010000815.1, forward strand.
AGTGATACGATCCTGATTACTGGTAAAGATTGCAATAGCAAGCCAAACTGGAGTGTTGATCCAAACCTTTATTCCTATGATGGAGAAGTTGCGGGTCAGGTATTTGCAGATAGCATTCCGGTAATCAACGGTAATGGCATTTTGGGTGCATTTGTGGGAGAAGAATGCCGGGGAGTTAAAACTGGTGGTTTTATTGGACCTTCAGGTAAATACGTGTTTGTTTTACGCTGCTTTAGCAATGTTGCTGATGGTGAACCCATCACCTTTCAATACTATGATCCATTAACACTTACATCATATTCGATCAGGGATACAATAGTTTTTGAATCCAATATGATTATCGGAGACGCAATGAATCCTAAGGAATTATATGCTTTTCCGGGCATAAAAGTTACCAAACCATTGTATTCGGGCTGGACCTGGTTCAGCCTCAATGTGAAAGGTACGGACATGTCGGTTAATACGGTATTGAGCAGTTTGACAGCCAGGGATGGCGATTACATTAAAAGCCAAACGGTATCGGCTACTTATTACAATGGAGCAGGTTGGTTTGGCGAATTAGCCAGGATAAATCCAAATGAGATGTACAAAATCAAACTCAGTCAGCCTGATACGTTAAAATTCATTGGTATTCCGGTTGACCTGAATACACATTCAATCTCCATAAGCAATGGCTGGAACTGGATAGGATATTTGCCGCAATCAGCAAAACCGATTACGGAGGCACTATTATCCATTTCACCAGTCACCCGGGATTACATTAAAAACCAAACCAGGTCCAGCACCTTTTTTGAGGGTTCAGGCTGGTTTGGGGAACTGGATAATCTGGAACCCCTTGATGGTTATATGTTGAAAACCAGCCATGAGGGGACATTAAACTTCCAGAAATCTTTATCGGGCTTCTATACTGACATAAGGGATGGACACAATTTTCAGTGGATCAAGATCGGTTGGCAGGTATGGTTGTCAGAGAACCGGGCCTATCTTCCCGGTGTAAGTCCATCGTACGCCGAACGTTACACCTCAACTGATTACGTAGGACCTTCCGCACGGCGGGGCAAAATGAAAGAAGCCGGTACTAATACTAACGATGGTGCGAATTAATAACTACAAGTGGAATTTTGCATTACACTGAACCATTTGGAAATAATTTTGAATAAAATGAAAAGATATCTGCAATTACTTATTCTATCATGCTGTTATTCTGGCAGTTTCAGCCTTCTAGATGCTCAAACTCCACCAATAAAGCAAGATGTTATTTCTTCTGCGGGAACAAGGTTTCAAAGCAGCACCACCGCACTGGACTGGACTTTGGGTGAAATATCCGTTTCAACCCTTCAAGGAAA
>CAIXKO010000816.1 GCA_903919925.1 uncultured Bacteroidota bacterium
CTATGGACTGGGGATAAAAAACTAAAAGATGGATTAAGACAAAAAGGCTTTCTTAATTTTTACGATTAATTAGAGTCGGTCCAAAAAATCACAATTTTAATGTGACGCTTGAAAATCACCATATTCAGCTTGCCTAAGCAAAACAGGACGAAAGGTTACGGAAAAAAATCTGGCATTTTGCGGTGCTTTTAATGATATGAGCAGCAAAGGTTATTCAAACTTCGGCAACCTTACGTAATCAGATAATCGTTTGATTTTTTCTTTGACTGCGCCACTGAGAAATTCAACTCTCTTTCAAATCTGCCAAATTCTCAGTCAGAATATCCGTTCAAACATTGGCCGCCAAAGGGTATATTTGATCTGTTTATTTTCACCTTACCAGAATAAAGGCAGAGAATATGAAAATGGTTTCGGGTATCGGGTTTCAGATTTTGGGTTATCCAAAGATATGGGGAGCTGTTTTTATGATTTTCATTTTGCTAGGATTTAGCGGTTCGGGGTTCGGGCATGGGCGACGGTATTCTTTTAAGCAAGGCGAGGTGCTGGATTACGAAGTGATTGAAAAATCGGGCGACATCAAAATGGCGGGCATCCCCGGGAATACCATCTGGAAATACCGGTTTACCGTGGTGAGTACTGAAAAGGACCGGTTCTGTCTATCGATGATACTGGTTAGTATGTACATGGAAAAGATGGGTATTTCATTTAGCGGGCAAACGATGGGAATAGATCCCGAATTGCGTTCCAACTTAGGACGGGCGCGGATACTCAACAGTGAGGTAAATGCAGAGATGAGTCATCCAATCATTTTTACGCTGGACTCGCGGGGCACAATTATTAATCTACAGGGAGATGAGAAAATTAGGGAGACAATTATTCAGTCTGCTGAACAAATGCCGGCAATTATGGAGATTATCAATTACAACACAATTGCGGTACGCTACGGGATTCAAAAATACAAGTACCTGATCCAAGAGTTTTTTCCTGCTATTCCCGAAACATTTGTCGATACGGTAAGCATTGAATCAGGGAACAATTTTGTTTCACGAATAAATTCGTGGCCTGTCAGGTCAATCTTCCCAGGCCGGTTCGATACCATTCTACTGAATAGGGGCTATGAATTCCGGAACGGAGACCTTGCCTCCGGGTGCATACCTGCAAACGACACAGCGGTCGAAATGGTTATTTATTGGCCAAAATCGTCCGGCTATCCTCATCAGATCAAGTACATGGGTTATTCACCCGAAGATATCTTCAATGGATTGACTGACATCCCAATTGATCCAGATATGATCAGACAGGTTGAAATCATCAGCACTAACCGCTCGAATAGTAATACAAGTAAAATTCGAATTTCCGGTTCAGTTTCACATCTGGAGCACAGGAAACTGACGGCATCCTTGCCGGGAACTGGAATCTCTAGGAAGGTTGTTCCTGTCTTTCCTGATAAGAATGGTACATTTTTCCTGAATCTTGATCTGGACATCAGCGCAGGCCTGGTGGACCTGGTGGTTTCACCCGGCGATACCACTTTAATACGGTTTTTTGTTAAGCCGGGAGAATCAATTAGCTTTTCTCTTGACCTGAATGACTTCAAAACCCTTGAATTTTCGGGCACAACCTCACCGGAACAAAATGTACTGAATCAGTTGTCAGGAACTTATGTTCCTTCTGAACCCCTTAAGTCCATAAAGAATGTAACGCTTAACCTGCAATATCTTGCTCAGCCAAACCTGAATCTCAATGAAACATTTCTGAAATTTATGGTAATGGAATGCCGGTATTCCTTGTATGCCCGTCAGTTAGAAAGGTTGTATGCGTCCAAAATGCGCAATGCAGATATTCCCATGGACAGCCTGACAAAATTCAAGAAATATACAGGGAACCCGGATGGGTATACATCGGATGCTTACAAGGAATTTGTTTCTATGCTGGTAATTACCTACATGTACGTTACAGAGGGTACGCAAACCAGTCCTTATGATTTTGCCAGAATTGTTCTAACCGGCTGGGATTTGTATTGGTATAGGGCTTGTTGGATCGAGGAGGGACTTTCCGCATCACCTGGGTCCAACTATAATACTTACTCTCGGTTTTGTGAAGAGTACCAGGGAACTGAGTTTCAGCATATCCTTAATAAAAAGTTTTCAGTGACTGAAAAAGCCCGGATTGGTAAAGCTATTCCAGACTTCAAACTCATAGATGATTCCGGTAATACATACAAAAAAAGTAATTTAAGGGGCAGGTACTGGTGCTTGATTGTTGCCGGAGATGACAGTCAGAACACGAAGGGCAATATTTGGCTGGCCGAGAAATATTGCCGGGAAAACAACAATAATGTAAAATTCTTCATTTGGGCAAGGACAAATGAGGCACGGGAATCGATCAAACCTAAAATCAGCAATAAATCAATAATCCTGCTCGCTGGAAGCGATGTGAATCCGGCACTGGAGAAGTTTTTTGCCGGACTCCCCGATGATATAATGGTCATCGATCCGTTCAACCGTATTGCAACTTATGGAATCAGCGGGCTCACAAACCTGATGACCTGGCCGAAATTAAATTCTCAGGAGGTAAAAACCATTAATCTCACTGTTTTCTGGTATTCCCTCATCGGCGCATTTGTTTTGTCGTTACTCATTATTGTTATTATCCGTATCCGGTCAAAGCGCAAGGAAACCCGTCTAAACCTCAAACGTAAAATCGCCCAGCTCGAGGTGGATGCCGTCCGCTCC
>CAIXKO010000817.1 GCA_903919925.1 uncultured Bacteroidota bacterium
AAAAAGAGCAGGAGTCATTGGGATTTTTTCCTGAGGTTGCTCCGGATTTTCTCTTTTCTACTCAAGATAACAGGTTATTACCATAAAGGATATGGCAATGCCAAAACAATTAAAATAAAGGAGTTAACTCTCAGTTTTCATAACCTTCCTCCTGCTTTTGATGGTTTTAGGATTTTGCATCTATCAGATCTTCATATCGATAGCATTCCCGGATTTGCATCCCTGATTATCAATAAAATAAAAACACTAAAATTCGATATCTGCCTGCTTACCGGAGATTACCGGAGAGATATTTCGGGGAGTTTCAGCCATATCCTGAAACCGATGAGGATTTTATCGAAATATATTCAGGCTCCATTTGGCACCTTTGCTGTTCTGGGAAACCATGATACTTATCTGATGGCTCAGTACGAAAAGGAATCCGGGATGGAATTACTGGTCAATGAATCGGTTGAAATAGTTAAGGATGATCAAAAGATTTTAATCACCGGGACCGATGATCCTTTCAATTTCTTTACTGAACCTGCCCTCTTGTGCTTAGAGACCCGTGGATACGATTACAAAATAGCTATTGTACATACCTCGGAGCTTTCAAAAGCCGCCGCCGAAAATAAATACGATTTGTACTTGTGCGGCCATACACATGGTGGTCAGATTTGCTTGAGAGAAGGCTTTCCGTTGATCAGTCATCAGTTTGAAGGCAAACACTTTAACTATGGCAAGTGGACGGTTGGGAAAATGACAGGCTACACCTCACGTGGTGCGGGTGTGAGCGGTATGCCGGTGAGATTTAATTGTCCCGCCGAGATTACGTTGATTACGTTGCGAGGGAAATCGGGGGAGAAATAAGAAATTGCAAAAGATAAAAAGAAATTAAATCACAAAAAACAAATAGCAAATAGCAAATAAATCACAATGAACAAAAGACAAATAGCAAATAAATTCCAATAGATAAAAAAACAAAAAACCAATAAGAGAGTATATAATAAATGGGGGTGGATAGGATTATGAAGACAGCGGCATTTTCCATTTTGAGCTTGAGCCTGAGCTTGAGTTTGGGTTTGAGCTTGGTTAGTTTGACGTTCGGGGGGCAATTGACGGCACAGCCTTCGATTGGTGGTTATAATGTTTATTACGGGCATTTGCATAATCACTGTAATGTTTCAGATGGCTTGCAAACTCCTGATTATGCGTATAACTATGCAAAGACTACCGGCGATCTGGATTTTTTCAGTCTGTCGGATCATTCTTCTGCCATCACCACTGCAGAATGGACGGCAATGAAAACTGCTGCTGATAAATATAACGAGCCTAATGTTTTCACTGCTTTCAGGGGTTTCGAGTGGACATCATCGTTGCTGGGGCATGTGGCAGTAATCAATTCAACTGATTACATTTCAACAACTGCGCCGGCCAATACTTTTGACGGTTTATGTAACTGGCTCAACACCAATGAATGTATCGCCTTTTTCAACCATCCCGGTCGATACAACTCAACCGGATTGGAGTTCGGCAATTTCAGCACCACCCCAACAGAAAAGATTGTGGGAATGGAATTATGGAACAAAGCCGACCGGTTTGATATCTATTATTATACAGATGGGTATTACACAGGCGATGGGAATCTGGGCTATTACGATGAAGCGTTGACGCGCGGCTGGAAAATCGGGGCTTCCGGAAGTGAGGACAATCATTCCGGTACCTGGGGAACCATGGCTCAGTCAAAACTGGCTGTTCTTGCTTCAGCCAATACCCGTACTGAAATTATGAACGCACTGAAAGCCCGAAGATTCTTTACAACTTATGATAAAAATCTTGCCGTTTCGTTCAAAATTGGTGGAAACGAAATGGGATCAACAGTGGTTGCCGGGCCTTACCAGGTCCAGATCCAGCTATCCGATACCGATGGAGAGATGATCAGCAAGATTGAATTGATTAAGAACGGATTGGTTCTTAATACCTGGAAACCAAATACCTCCAACCCTTCAATCCTATCGAGCCTTTTGTGCGCTAAAAATGAGTATTATTATATACGCGTGCTGCAAGCCGACGGAGATGAAGCAATTTCCTCTCCGATATTCATTTCTGATAACGTAAGTACCTCTTATACTTTCAGCAAGCGTATTGCTGCAGGTACTGACGATGCTGAAGAATACAGTTCTGGCACCCTTACCCTGAGCAGTACAGCTCTTGAATTGGTTTATGCAAGCAAAAGTACGGGCAATCAAACTGTAGGGCTGCGTTTTACCGGCGTCAATATTCCCAAAGGGGCAATCATAACCAAGGCCCTTATCCAATTTGGGACCTCACAAAAATCATCATCAACATGCAAATTAACGGTTAAAGGAGAATATACAGGATCATCTGCTTCCTTTTCTACCACTAAAAAAGATATTTCAAACCGATTAAAAACCACCAACTCTGTTCCCTGGACTGTGGCAGGCTGGACCACTACGGGTGCAGCGGGCGTTTCACAGCAAACACCTGATTTAAAAGCGATTGTTCAAGACATTATTGGCCATACCAATTGGGTGTCAGGAAACAACATGGCTTTTATAATTACCGGTACAGGCACCCGAACGGCTTATGCTTATGAAGGTTCCTCCTCAAAAGCGGCACAGCTTTATGTTGAGTATAACTGGACAGGAGGTAAAAGCAGCGCATCGGGATCGGAAAAAGAGATAGATAATCAGATGGCCAAAAATCAAAATCAGGGAAACGAGTTTGAATTTGATTTTTCGACTGGTTACGATGGCTGGAGCGGTGATTTCGCTGATTATCCGGTTACCGATTCTCTTTTTTATGAGCTTGCCTTTAACCGGACTACCTTGCCATCGCCTTTAAACACTAATAAACATGCACTCATGTTAAGGGGTGCCAATCATAGTGATGACTTGTTTATGTTCATCAAAAGAAAAATCTCCGGATTATCCCCAAATAAGACCTATAAGCTGACCATTGATATAGAACTGGCATCCGAGGCCCCCACAAATGCTGGTGGCATTGGCGGCGCACCAGGTGAAAGTGTTTATCTTAAAGCTGGTGCCTCGTTGGCTGAACCCAAAAAAACGGAATCATCCGGATTCTATCATATAAATATCAATAAATCAAATCAGGCAATGCCCGGTCATGATATGGATACCATCGGGCACATAGGGGTTTCGGATACAACCACCGCATTTACTTTGATCACCAGAAACAATTCAGTGCATCCTTTTATTATATCAACAAACAATGAAGGCACTGTGTGGGTGTGCATTGGAACCGATTCCGGGTTTGAAGGAACAACCACGCTTTACTATAACAGGATTAAATTAGCTTTTGATAACTTGACTGAGAAAGAGGAAATTGAGCAGGACAATGACATAACCCTTTTTCCCAATCCGGTTAAAGAAGCCCTGTATATCAGCAGTAAAAGCGATAATATCAGAGGAATTGAGGTTTTCAACCTGAATGGGCAACTGATGACCAGGATTGAAAATTCCAATACAATCAAGCTTAAGAACTTTTTGCCAGGTGTTTATTTTGTACGCATAACTGGTGCAAGTAACTACATAGTAACCAGAAAGATAATTGTTGATTGATTTATTTTTGCTTATACGGAACATCCCGGCTATCTTCGCCCAACAGAAATACAAGTAATGAGCCGACCTGAAAATCAGATTTTAGTCATCTTTGGAGCATCCGGAGATTTAACCAAACGCAAACTTATACCGGCACTTTATGCGCTGGAAATTCAGGGTCTGCTACCTGAGAAATTCGCTATCATCGGGGTGAGTCGGTCGGGGTTGAATGATGAACTGTTTCGTGAGGCTATGGAGCAGGGTCTGGAGGAATTTTCGGACGAAAAGGACAAAACCAGCGTTTCCGTATTTTTACAAAAAATCTATTATCAAAGTGTTGATGCTCAGGATTCCTCTTCATTTATCGGATTAGCCGGCAAACTCTCTGAATTGCAAACACAGCTGGGGATTTCCGGAAATACTATCTTTTACCTCTCCACTCCACCCAGTTTATATAGTTTGATTCCACAAAATCTGGCTAAAAACGGGCTAAACATTCAAAATAACGGATGGAAAAGGGTCATTATTGAGAAGCCTTTTGGATACGATTTGCAGAGTGCGATTGATCTGAACAATGCACTTCAGAAAGACTGGCTGGAGGATCAGATTTATCGTATTGATCACTATTTGGGTAAGGAAACTGTTCAAAATGTACTGGTTACCCGGTTTACCAACGGAATATTCGAGCCTTTGTGGAACCGCAACTATGTTCACCATGTAGAGATCACTTCGGCGGAAAGCATCGGAGTTGAAAAACGCGGAGGCTATTATGAAGGCTCGGGTGCACTGCGCGATATGATTCAGAATCATTTGCTTCAGGTGGTGGGGTTGATTGCCATGGAACCCCCGGCCTCGTTGAATTCCGATGCCATCCGGAATGAAACGGTAAAGGTGCTGCAGTCCATTCGTCCGTATACCGCCGAGGATATTATAAAATCCACGATCCGCGGACAATATATTTCGGCTACCATTAAAGGAGAAAAACACATCGGATACCGGGAAGAGGAGGGGGTGAATCCAGATTCAAAAACCGAAACTTATGCTGCACTAAAGTTTTATATCGATAACTGGCGATGGGGCGGAGTGCCGTTTTATATCAGGACCGGAAAACGTTTGCCCACCCGGGTAACCGAAGCTGTCATCCATTTCAAACCAACACCACATTACCTTTTTGCCGGAAATCACTCAGAGGAATCTCACAACCAATTAGTTATCAGAATTCAACCTGACGAAGGCATTCTACTCAAATTTGGAATGAAAATGCCTGGGGCCGGATTTGATGTTCAAACAGTCAATATGGATTTTCATTATTCCGATCTGTCGATCGAAAGAATTCCAGCCGCTTACGAACGGTTGTTATTGGACAGCATGTCGGGCGATTCTACTCTGTTTGCCAGAGGTGATGCGGTTATGGCTGCCTGGAATTTCCTGGATCCAGTGCTCATGGAGTGGAAAAATAATCCTTGCATTCCGATTCATGGTTATCCGGCCGGCACCTGGGGCCCTGAAAAAGCCGATGACTTGATTGATGAAGCCAATATTACCTGGAGATACCCTTGTAAAAATTTATCGGACGATGGAATATATTGCGAATTGTAATTATGGAACAAACAACAAAAGTATTTTCTGACCTCAATCAATTAACTGATTATTTAGTCAATTGCATTTCAAACCAATTATTAAATAAAAAAAAAGGGCAGTATTATTCCATTGCATTATCAGGAGGGTCAACTCCGCTTTCTATTTTTAAAATAATTGCTGAAAAATATAACAACAAAATAGATTGGAAAAGAGTTGCGTTATTCTGGGGCGATGAAAGATGCGTTCCTCCATCCGATAGTGAGAGTAATTATCGGATGACCTATGAAAATTTATTCAAATACCTGAATATTCCCGAATTAAATTTTTGCCGGATTAT
>CAIXKO010000818.1 GCA_903919925.1 uncultured Bacteroidota bacterium
TCATGACAAATCAGCTTTTTATACCTCAAATTATCCGCGAAGAAAGTTCGTTCTCCGGCCTTCACAATGATTTTCTCGGCATATCCTCAGTGCCTTCCGGTATTCCAATTCCTCATTGATGATTTCCTCCAAACTGCACTCTGTGAGGATCGTATAATTTTTTAAATAAAAAACGTCATGAAAACTTACGAAAAAATCTACATCGGAAAAGGGAAAAAAGTTGCCAACCTCGACATCGTCAAGGTAACCTGTAAACTGGAAGACCTCGAGTCAATCGCTTATGAAATGGAAGGAACAAAGTATGTCACCTTCGAGATCGCAAGAATGAAGGAAGCCGACTCTTACGGCAGAACCCATTCCGCTTTTTACAACAAAATGCACGAAACACCTGATGCTCCGAAGGCTCCGGCCAAAGGAAAAGGCAAACCGAAAACAAAGAAAATTGAACTCCAAACGGAATTGGCTGAGCCGCTCCCTTTCTGATGGGTGACACCCCAAAAAAAGCCTCGGAAACGGGGCTTTTTTAATGGTCGCAATGGATCCAGCCATGTCAAATCATCAGGAGAGGAGAAATCATCTGTGTGTATTAAAGTATGCACTAAGGTATTCGCAGCCCCGGATAGGTAAAGGGATTCCGGGTTCAGATTCCTGCAAAGAACAAGCAATGAAAACCCGCAAAGAAGCCTTAACCCTCCATTGCTTCGCACTTGGTCAGATAGCGGGTACCCTATCTGACATTCGCCCTTGACCGAATCCGGATGCTGCTCAGGACATGGCGCAAACTTTAAAATGATCAGCCATGTTACAATTATTCTCATTCGGTAATCTCAAGCAGGATGGCGGTACTGCGATATTCAACTTCTGTTCTTCCGCCGATTGCCCCTCTGAAAAGCTTGGGCTCTGTAAACTTCCAGGCAAGTGTTATGCTAAAAAAGCGGAACGGATATTCCCAGGAGTTACCAAACACCGGAACCATCAGGCCGCATTTTGGCAGATGTGCACACCGGAACTGTTTGTCTATGAGCTTCGGAAATTCCAATTCAATAAACTTCGCCTGAGTGAGTCAGGGGATTTCATTTCCCAGGACGATGTTTCGAAAGCTTCCAGAATTGCTGAATTATTGGATGTTCCGGTTTGGACCTATACAGCTCGACGGGATTTGGATTTCTCCAATCTGCCCACAAATTTCACGGTAACCGGATCAGGTTTCATGCTGGACAATCTGTTCAATGTGGTACCTGACCCAACCGGTCTGCCGGGCGTGATCTGCAAAGCCAATTGCCGGATTTGTTCATTCTGTACCGAGAAAGCTCATCGGATCATTAACTGCAAAATTCACTAAGCCATGAAAAATCAAGTCTATTTCTGTACCAGTCAGCACTTTCACCCAACCCGTGATCCGTATAAGCCGCTGTGTCTGGTCTGGATTGCGGTAAAAGGTCATTACGATAAGGTCCGTTCAAAGGTTTACAAATCGCACGATTTCGTTCAAATGATGAACCTTGCAAGGGAACTTGCAGCTGAAAAACAAATTGGGCTGACGGTTCTTTCGACAAATATTGAACCGGAGGTGATTTATCAGCTGAATGAATCGGTTCCATAAAGAGCCGGTTATAAATCTAGTAGGATGCTTCGCCAAGCCATCATTTTTGTTAAAATGGCAAATCATCAAGCTCCTTCGAAGCAACTTTTTCAAAGTCTTTAAATTGCAATTCTCTAAGTCCAGACTGTCGGATTAGACCATTAAACTCATCCAAAACTTGTTGGTTTTTTAAAGTCATATTTTCAGTAATTCTCTGATGCAGAAGACCATATTTATCAGTCGGTATATCTTTTATTTTCTTAAGCGATTTTAATCTCTCAATAGCATCCTTTGAGTCATTTGATAGTAAGAAAAGGTCAATCAAACTACTCAACATTTTATTTCTCGTTTTAGGATTCCTAACAAGAATTTGAAAAATCCCTTCTGCAACCTCCCCTATATTCTTACCCAAAGCTTGATACCCTTGATATTTACCTATAAACCCATAAGGATCAAGTTCTTTTCTAACCGGAATTACTAATACACCTCTTCCAATCGCAACTCCAATTTCTTGATCAGTCCAATTGCTTTCCTTGAAACCTGGTATTAAAACGGCACAAAGTGCGTCCATCGAAAAAAGTCCTTTTTCAATTTCTTCTTGCCATTCTTTTGTTGGTTCAATATCCTCGTGCGCCACGAAAGCAGTTATCCCAAACCTTTCTAATTCTTTTTTTAAAATTCCAATTGTCTTTTTGAATGAAGACAAATGACAGATGAAAAGTTTAAAATGCCCTGATTTCCAAAAAGCTGTCGAATTGTCTTTAAACGCTGGAAGTTTGCTCTGAAAATCATGTTTAATATTAAGTTCACTAGCAATTGCAATTACTATTTCATCATTAATTTTTGGCAGCACTTCTTTAACATAAACATACTTACTATTGTAACTCGGTGTGTGTCCGGTCGGGATACCGTAAGTCTCAAAATATGAATCAATTTCAGAGAAAGTCATTCGTGACTGAAGTTCTCTTCCAATGTCATCAATCAGTTTAATTTTTTCTAACGGTTTCATGCTTAATCTTCATAACTCAAAATTAGGTATTGATTGAGCCCCTTGGGTTCAACTTGAAGGCTTCAATGCATTCGAATTTGCAGGATCATGTTCATGTCCACTAAGATAAGTGATTTTTCCTCAGGTGACCTGCAATATTTCCAGCATATAACCAGACCCTCTAACCATCCACAGAGCTGTTCTACCGTAAATTCCAGTTCAGTCGGAATCAGGTGAAGTCCTGAGATATCCTACATGCGAATTCCCCCATCTGGTCTTTCGGGAATTCAAACTCATTCGAAAATCTAAATAGGTGTGCCCGCCGACTGGTCCATAAAACCGGCCGTGTGTTCGAAATTATTCCGCTAAGAAACAACCTTCTCTTGTGATTCTACAAGGATTTTCTCGGCATATCCTCGCTGTGTTCCGGTATTCCAATTCCTCTTTGACAGATCAGCCTTTCGGTTGAATAGGAGCAGAAAATTTTAAAAACAAACGACCATGGAACACTCAACTAGCACACTGATTGATTTTCAGAAAGATTTTGAAGACCACATGAGAGAACTCGCTTCGGAAATATCAGGCCTTCACATGAGAACCGCACTGGATTTCAAGGACGACTACGCTGTAATTCAGAGATTCTGCTTAGGAACGGAGGAAGCTGATGATTTCTACTGCCAGCCGATATAATATAAGGGGGCCAAAACCCCTTTTTTTTGGTCGATGTTCAACAATTTACGTTATTTTGAAACTTGAAAATTTCGCCAGCGACTATGAAAAAGATCAAGGTTTGTTCACAATGCGGATCACAAGAAATTACTGGTCACAGTTTAGCTGGCTATAATTGGTTTTCCGAAAGATGGGAATCTTACCACCAGGTCGATCATGTTACCTGCGATTGTTGCAATATGGAAGTCACAACAAAAGATATCCTCGCTGAATACACTACCAGTGACCTATGGTTCTATTTCAATCTGATCAGCGCTTACCCGGCAGCCAAGGAGCTGAGAAAAATGCTGGATAAGCCGAATTACGCAAAAAAGGTTGATTTTAAACCGGAATTAACCTCCAAAAAACTTGCCGACCTCCTTCTGACTGCATTCATCTGGACGAAAACCAATAAGGATAAAAGCTTCTGGCAAGAGCTATTGGATAGACTCCAAAGATCTGGTCTGTAGTCCGTCAAAAGAATTAAATAAAATCATCAGGAAAGTGAATGAGAAATTAAACATATATTTGTTAACCCGTGGTCAGGAAATGGGGAATAGAAAATTCTATTTGAAATTCCTGAAATTGCGTCAGAATTGAAGCGTAAACGATTGAGAAAGAATAAATAGCAATGTTGTCTAACTTTTTCCATAAGGTTTCCGGCAAATTCAAGCTTTTGGATCAATTCCTATCAAAATTTTGGAAAAGAATATTACCATCGTGTTTCGTCTTACTTTTTGGGATTATTAGTGTACAACGGTTATCGCATTGTCATGCCACTTTGTCATCAAAAATATGGTGGATTACTTTGATTTTCGTTTTAATTATTTTTTTATATAATCTTCCAAAATTAAATTTGCTTTTTAAAAAAATCGACATCTCTAGCGTAATATCAATAGTATTCATTGGATTGCTTACTTTACAGATGAATCAACCACTTTTTTCACCAGTAATTAGTGAATTTGAAAATACTAAAAGCAGTAGAGTTGAAAACTGGTTTTACTGGCCTCGGGATGTTTTGGACAGGAGTTTTAAGCAAGAAATAAAGCGCTACTCAGATTATCAAATAAGTGTCTTATTACCACTATTCCCATTTAATGATTTAATCTCCTTTGATTTTTTGAAGGATGAAGATTTTAAAGATCCATTGTGGCAGATTTGCAATCCAAAAGTTGAACCAAATTTCTTTGATATTAACGGCCCATTGGAGCTTGACAATAGTTCTGACATACCAATAATGCGAACTACTAGTGATGGATTTAAATGGAAATCAGCCTCATTTACTCTCCGGTATGTCACAAAAATAACTAATGAGAACAAACTGGACATAGTTGTAAAGAAGTTTGGCGATATTTCGTGGAAAAGTCTCTCCCGAGAGGAACTTGATTACTTTTCGACAATAATATTTTCATCCGAAGTTGATATATATAAATACTTAATTGATAGCTCATATCAGCATGAAGTATCTACTTAGAGTCTGTCCATAATGTATAAATTGTTGATAAGTATATTGGTTATCAACATATTAGTGTAGATATAATGTGTATATTTCGATAAACTATTTAGCGAAATACTACCGATGAAATTATTTGAAGATTTTAAGCTAAAATTCGAAAAGCCAGACTGGGCGCGGAATCCGGAGTTTGGGGTGATCGATACGATATTAGAACAGCACTCTGACATTTTTTTACTTTTCAAGGATGATATCATTGGAAAAAGCTCCGGGAGTCAGTTTGGCCGTGGCGACGTACCTTCGGTCGAGCAGATTGTTCGTGCAGCCATCTATAAAGAGATGAAAGGGATGGATTACAGGGAGCTTGCTCATGCCCAGTATGATTCCCGGATTTGCGCCACCTTTATTAAGCTGGATCTGAGGAAACCATTTAGTTTTCAGATGTTTCAGAGCTATATCTCGAGGATCAAACCGGAGACACTTCAGAAAGTTTTGTACCGGATCAACCAGATAGCCATTGGGGAAGGTTACGAGGACGTTCAGCAAGTGTGCCAGGATACCACGGTGGTAAAGAGCAACATTCATTACCCGACCAACAACTCGCTGGTATGGGATTGCATCAAGGAAAGCGATCGCTTGTTTGGCCACCTTCAAAAGGAAATCACTGATCTTAAATATATTGATTACACCAAGGGAGCCAAGAAAACCTATTTTAAGTTGAACGTGACCAAGAAGGAAGAAGCCCGGCTTGAGTTGTTTTGCATTCAGTTGATCCGTTTTACCAAAGTAATCAACCAGCTGTCGAATGTGGTAAAAAAAAACTTCGGGAACTGGAAAGCCGGCCTTATCCAGATCCAGATGACTTCCTTGCTTGACTTGATGTATCAGGTTTATGAGATGGCCTTTGAACTGCAAATAGAAGGCAATAAGGTTCCTAACGAAAAGAAACTGTATTCGATCTATGAGCTTCATACTGACATCATTGTTAAAGGTCAGCGGGAGGTGGAGTTCGGCCACAAAGTGTCGTTGGCCACGGGATCCAGTAATCTGATCCTGGATTGTCAGGTTTTGAAAGGAAATCCTGGGGATAAA
>CAIXKO010000819.1 GCA_903919925.1 uncultured Bacteroidota bacterium
AGAAGATATCCAGCGCATCGAGCTTTTCGCCGGTTCCAACAAACTTAATTGGTTTATTTACCACCGAGCGAATAGAAAGGGCAGCCCCGCCTCGTGTATCGCCATCGAGTTTGGTGAGCACTACCCCATCAAAGTTCAGCCGGTCGTTGAATTCCTTAGCCGTATTTACCGCATCCTGTCCGGTCATGGAATCCACCACAAAAAGTATTTCTTCGGGATCAACCGCAGCTTTAATAGCGGTGATCTCCTTCATCATCATCTCATCCACGGCCAAACGACCGGCGGTATCAATAATAACCAGATCGAAGCCATGAAGACGTGCGTGCTTGATACCATTTTTAGCCAGAGCAACCGGATCGAGATTCCCATCCTCAGTATAAACCTGAATACCAGCCTGACTACCGATTATTTTCAACTGTTCGATGGCAGCAGGGCGATAAACGTCGCCAGCCACCAGCAGAGGTTGCCTACCCCGTTTTGTTTTGAGAAAATTTCCGAGTTTTCCAGTGAAGGTTGTTTTACCGGAACCTTGAAGTCCGGCTATCAGTATTACGGTTGGATTTCCTTTTAAGTTGAGGTCCGTTTTTTGTCCACCCATTAACTGAACCAGTTCATCGTGAACAATTTTCACCATCATTTCTGATGGTTTAACTGCTGATAAAACATTTTGTCCCAGTGCTTTATCTCGGACTGTTGTGGTAAAATCCTTCGCAATTTTGAAATTCACGTCGGCATCCAACAACGCTCTGCGGACCTCTTTGAGGGTTTCCGCGACATTGATTTCGGTAATTCTACCCTGGCCCTTCAGTAATTTTAAGGACCGCTCTAATCGTTCGCTAAGATTTTCAAACATAGTTAATTACGTAATATTTAAACTCATCGGGATTTACATTCGATCGGGTATCAAAATCCCTAATAAACCCATACCATCCTGGATATGATTGGCGATAAACGTTGAAAGGGATAATCTGAAATCCCTTTTATTTGAATCAGGTTCCTTGATTATCGGGCAACCCTGATAGAAGTGATTATACTCCTTTACCAGTTCGTAAAAATAGTTAGCTACCAGTGCCGGTGAGAGCGACCGGCCAGCTTCTGCCAATATATCCGGATATTGATAGATTCTTTTCAGCAGGGAGCACTCGCGGGGGTCAAGAGTCTGGTCAACGTTTGCATCAGGCGTTGATTTCAAATCTGAGTCAGGGCCTATTCCCATTTCTGCTGCTTTCCGTTCCACAGAGCGAATCCTTACGCAGGTATATTGAATAAAGGGGCCGGTATTTCCATTAAAATCAATCGATTCCTCCGGGTTAAACATCATGGTTTTCTGTGGATCGACTTTCAGAATATAGTATTTAAGAGCGCCTAAAGCGATCCGGTAATTAACTAATTCTTTCTCCTCGAATGGAAAATCCTCCAATTTGCCCAACTCTGAAGAAACCTTACGAGCTGTATCTACCATCTCCTGGATCAAATCATCGGCATCCACCACAGTACCTTCGCGTGATTTCATCCGGCCATGTGGCAGTTCAACCATTCCATACGATAAATGAAAAAGTTTATCAGACCAAACAAAACCCAGTTTTTTCAGAACCAGTTTTAACACCTTAAAATGATAATCTTGCTCATTACCAACTACATAAATGTGGCGATCAAAACTAAACTCTTCAAATCGCTGGTGTGCTGTTCCCAAATCCTGGGTCATGTAAACACTGGTGCCATCGGACCTCAGTAAAAGCTTTTGGTCGAGCCCATCGGCAGTAAGATCGGCCCAAACCGAACCATCATCCTTCCTGAATAAAACCCCGCTGCTTAACCCTGCGGTAACTAAATCCTTTCCAAGCTTATAGGTTTCAGATTCATGATAAAATTTATCGAAAGAAACCCCAAGCTGGCGGTAGGTTTTATCGAAACCTTCATAAACCCAGCCGTTCATTGTGGACCATAATTCAATGGTTTCAGGATCATTGTTTTCCCACTTGAGCAACATCTCCTGCGCCTCTTTTATAAGGCTTGCTTCAGTCTTAGCCTGATCTTCAGTTAATCCTTCAGCTATCAGTTGTTTAATCTCCGATTTGTATTCTTTATCGAAACGGATATAATATTCCCCAACCAATTTATCACCCTTAATTCCAGTCGATTCCGGAGTGGCCCCGCCACCCCATTTTTGCCAGGCCAGCATTGATTTACAAATATGAATTCCCCTGTCGTTTACCAGGTTAACCATTTTTACCTGATTGCCGGTTGCGGCTATAATCCGGGAAACGGCATATCCAAGGAGGTTGTTCCTGATATGCCCAAGGTGCAGCGGTTTATTGGTATTGGGTGAGGAATACTCCACCACCACCACAGGAGAATCAGGCAAAACATCGCGATGGCCATAATTAGGAATCCGGTTAATTCCATTAAAAAAAGTGACCCAGAAGGAATCAGACAGAATCAAGTTTAAGAAACCTTTAACTACCTCAAATCTTGATATTTCAGGCAGATGAGCCTTGAGAAAATCTCCAATTTCGGTTCCGGTTTCCTCGGGTTTTTTATGGGAGATCCGTGTCAACGGAAATGTTACCACTGTATAATCTCCGATTTGATCCTTGCGTGTACTTAAAACCTGGATATTATCCTGCTTTTCCTCAAAATGATACAGTTCACGAATTGCCATTACGGTTACCCTGGCAATACGATTCTCAATACGCTCCATCTTTTATATTTAAGAGCCGCAAAGATAATAAAGATCAATCAATGTGACTTATTGAACCAAGCTTGTATAAATCAAGCAGTAACAGTGATGGATGAGTCCCGCATAATCTCTTTTCCATACTTTTTCTGCGATAGTTGAACCAGGCAGAAATCAACCATGTAATTCTAAGCTTCTTCAACAGATTCAATGTTCGAAGCAAATTGATATCTCTCCAATACTTTGGGGGTAGCAAGTTTCTTTGTTGCAGTTGAATAAGGTTTAGGACAGATTGACGAACCTTTTCCAGATAATTAATTGATGATTCAAGTCCGAGGTGGATCAATCCATTGTTGAGGTGAATGATTTTTACATCGGATTGATTGAGTTGGATCCCAAAAAAAGTATCCTCATGACCGTACCCGCTAATGGTTTCATTGAATCTGATCGTTAGGAAGACTTCAGCCGGAATCAGGAAGTTGAAAGTGGAAAATGACTTCCATGGATTCATTTGTCTTTTTGCGGCATCAATTTGTTCTCTGGACCTGCCGTATTTCCAACGAAGCAAGTAATCAGGATTATCGGGAGGATCAGGATGATACAAGGTTCCACCACACAAAACGGTACCTGGTGAAAGGTGGTCGAAATAATTCCGGATGAACTTTTGGTCCGCTATTCCAGCATCGCCATCGATAAAGAGAAGGAACGGGTAGATTGCCTGATCAGCCAGAAAATTCCGGTTTGCGCTTCTACCCAGAGGCTGCTGTCGGCAAAAGTACCTTACCCCAGGAAGCTGGCCAATGGATTGTGATAGTGGGAGGGATTCAGATTCCACGCTATCATCGCTGACAATAATTTCGAAGCTTTGTTTGCTCTGAATCAGCTGAGCTGCCAGTGATTCAACAAGGGCGCAGGGATTCCAATCTTTTACAGGGATCAATACTGACAGCATAAACAAAGCGTTTCGTCAAATGTAGTTAATGTCTGTTTATCTTTGCAAAAAAACAGGAGCATGAAGCCAAATCGATTCACCTTCCTTATTGCGGTTTTAATCTGGTTTTACTCAGGTGTTCTGGTGGGCCAGGGGTATCGGATTACCCTGTTAGTGCCGGATTTGCCGGATAAAAATATCATTCTTTCCCATCGGTTTGGGTTGAAGTTTTATACCGATGATACGGTAAAATCGGATTCAAAAGGTTTAGCTGTTTTTGAAGGGACTAACCGGTTGCCCGAAGGGATGTACCAGGTGGTTTTTCCTGAAAAGAAATTTGCCGAGTTTTTTCTGGATCAGAATCAGATTTTCAGCTTAAAAACTTGGGGTTCTGCGCCTCTGGACAGTTTAACATTCACCGGGTCATCTGAAAACAGTCGGTTTTTAGAGTGGCAGCGAAAGATTGCTACCATCAGGAATCGCACCGGTTTGATTCAGAACCAATTGAAAAAAGTGAGTTTATCTCCTGATAGTATTAAACTGCTCAACAAAGAGTTACAGAACTTGCAACTGGCTGGCAGTAAGGAATGGGATATGGCCATTCACGATCTTGCCGGAGCATTGCCTGGAAATTTCATTAAAGGTTTGAAGCCGGTGAAAGTTCCGGATTCCCTGGCCAAATCTGATTCCCGCGACAATCAGTTTAAGCAATATCAATATATCAGGATGCACTTTTTTGATGACATCAGTTTTACTGACGAAAAACTATTAAGGACACCTCTGATAGAAACCAAGCTTGACCAGTTTTTCAAGCAGGTTGCTCCTCCTGTGCCGGACAGTATTATTCAGCTGGCCAGGCAGATGATATTGCTTTCAAAACCTTCGAAAGAGGTGTATCAGTTTGTGGTTCAGTATCTTTTCAATCTTTATTCTGATCCGGAGATTATGGGGACAGATGCTGTTTATGTGTATCTGGCTGAAAACTATTACCTTGCAGGAGAAACACCTTGGATAGATTCAGCCAATCTAAGAGGGATTAGGGTCAGGGTAAATGAGATTAAGCCGTTGTTGATTGGCAAAGTGGCTCCGGAGATGGAAGGGCTGGTTACTGCGGATGAGCAACCATTTGAATTAAAGAATGTTAAGTCGCCTTACCTGGTCCTTTACTTTTGGAGTCCTGATTGCGGATTTTGCAAAGAAGCGACCCCCAAATTAAATGCAGTATATGCGGAATTAAAGCAAATGGGGACAGAGGTTGTGGCAGTGAATTCGCGCCTTGATAAAGCCCTCTGGACAAAGTTCATAGCTGACCACCAATTAAATTGGGTGAACTTATATTCTCCTCAAAAGGTAAAAGAAATTTTGGAAAAATATCAGGCGTTTACAACACCCAACCTTTTCATACTTGACGCTGACCGACGGATAATTGCCAAGAATATTTCAGTTGATCAGGTAAAACCGTTTTTAACGCAATATCAAAGCAGCCGCAAATAAAAGTGTGCTAGTGGTTTATAATCATCACTTTAGTAGCAAACTGGTAATTATCGATTATTAGTCTTACCACGTAAACCCCTGGAATTGGAGGA
>CAIXKO010000820.1 GCA_903919925.1 uncultured Bacteroidota bacterium
AAATTGTTGGTATCTGTCAGGGTTGTCAAAATCCAGCACCTGCCCGCTTCTTCCGTGTAGGGGAAAGG
Organism: uncultured Bacteroidota bacterium; assembly: GCA_903919925.1. Lineage (GTDB taxonomy): Bacteria > Bacteroidota > Bacteroidia > Bacteroidales > UBA12481 > UBA12481. Next base: position 69 of record CAIXKO010000820.1, read on the forward strand.
AAAACTATCCCGAAGGTTTTTCCAAATATTGAAATTGTTTGCGTGCCTGACAAGTGATGTTACATCATCTTCGCGCCAGGGCCGGAGAACTGTTTTATTCGAGGTAAGTGTAACCATATAATCCGGAACGATAATTCGACAAAAATTCCTTGCCTTCCTCGGCAGTAATTATTCCCGATTTTACAGATGTAGTAACCCATGTTTCCACTGTGCGAACCATTTTCTTAGGGTTATACTGCACGTAATCAAGAACCTCGGCAACAGTTTCCCCATCGATAATCTGATCAATCGAGTAACCTTTGCTGTCAACGGATACATGAACTGCATTGGTATCGCCAAACAAGTTGTGTAAATCGCCCAGTATCTCCTGGTAAGCACCCACCAAAAACACTCCAATATAATATGGATCTCTTGCCATAAGGGAGTGAACAGGCAGATAGTGCGATAGGTTCCGTGTGGATATGAAATTATCAATTTTCCCGTCGGAATCGCAGGTAATATCCTGCAAGGTGGCCGAGCGATCGGGCTTTTCATCCAAACGATGGATGGGGATGATCGGGAAAATCTGATCTACTGCCCATGAATCCGGAAGAGATTGGAAAAGCGAGAAATTGCAAAAGTATTTGTCGGATAGTAGTTTGGGTAAATGAAGCAACTCTTCCGGGATATGCTTCAACTCATTCGTCATTTGGTATATCTCTTTGGCAATCGACCAGAATAGCCGTTCAATCTGAGCACGGGTTTTAAGGTCCAGAAGTCCCAGGCTAAAACGGTCGAGAGCCTCCTCGCGGATTTGCTGAGCATCGTGCCAGGTTTCCAGCATGCTAAGCTGATTAAGAGTTTCCCACGATGAATAGAGCTCTTGCACCAGTGCATGATCATCCTTGCCCACCTCTTCGTTTTCGTCCCATGCAGGAGTGGTAGTGGCTTCCAAAACTTCAAAAACAAGTACTGAATGATGAGCCGTCAGTGACCGTCCTGATTCCGTTATGATGTTGGGGTGGGGAATGCCATTTTTATCGCTGGCATCAACCATGGCAAAAGTTGCATCGTTAACGTACTCCTGAATGCTGTAATTAACGCTGCTCTCACTATTTGAAGAGCGGGTTCCGTCATAGTCCACACCAAGCCCGCCACCTATATCAACAAATTCCACGTTAAACCCGCGGGAATAAAGCTGTACATAAAATTGAGAAGCTTCACGCAGGGCAAGTTTTATCCTCCTGATTTTTGTAACCTGGCTGCCGATATGGAAATGAACAAGTTTCAGGCAATCCTTCATTTCCCTTTTTTCGAGATATTCTAAAGCTTCGATTAGTTCGCTGGAGGTAAGTCCAAATTTGCTGACATCGCCCCCTGAATCCTCCCATTTTCCGCTGCCCGAGCTGGCCAGCTTAACGCGGATTCCTATATTGGGCTTAATTTTGTGCTGTTTGGCAATTTTAGTGATCAGCTTAAGTTCATTCAGCTTTTCTACTACAATATATATACGTTTCCCCATTTTCTGGGCAAGAAGCGCCAGCTCAATATAATCCTCATCTTTATACCCATTGCAAATAATCAGCGAATCGGTATCGGTATTGATGGCGATAACAGCATGCAGCTCTGGTTTTGACCCGGCTTCGAGACCAATATTGAATTTCTTTCCATGGCCCACAATCTCTTCCACTACCGGGCGCATCTGGTTTACCTTGATCGGGTAAATGATAAAGTTCTGGGCCTTATAGCCGTATTCCTCGGCGGCTACCTTGAAGCAGCTCGACATAATTTCGATCCGGTCATCGAGAATGTCGGGAAACCGGATAAGCATTGGTGCGGATACATCGCGCAGTTGTAACTCTTCAACAAGCTCCAGGAGATCAACTTTGGCCCCTTTGTTTTTAGGAGTGACCACCACATGCCCCTTTTCATTTATAGAAAAATAATTGATCCCCCAACCATTGATGTTGTAGAGTTCAGCCGAATCTTCAATGCGCCATCTTCTCATTATGCTAACCTATTATCAAACAAAAGAATAAACGATACTATTTCAGTTGAGGCCGCTAAATTACAAGTAATTGCCTAATTATTGCATCTTGTTGATAATCCAATCATCCACCATATTCAAAAACATAATGATGTCCATGGGTTTGGTCAGGTAACCTTTTGCGCCAGCGGTCATTAATCGCTCAATCTGCACAGGCATGGCATCAGCACTGATAATGACAACCGGGATTTGTTTTGTTTTGTCATTCGTAAGAAGTATTGTCAGAACATCGTATCCAAGCACATCAGGCAAATCCAAATCCAGTAGAATGAGGTTAGGAACGTAATTCATCGCCAGATCAAGTGCGTGCCTACCGTTTGTATCCGCAATCAGCCTGATAGACGGACGATTTGTGAAAAGAATTTGATCAACTAAATCAATGTTATTCCTGTCATCTTCAATATATAAAATGGTTCCTTTTTGCCTGGTTTCCATCGCTGCCGGCTGTGAAATGAATCCGGTGTAGTCCACTTCTCCGGTCTGATCTTCCGCAACCGGCACTTCAATCCAAAAAGTGCTCCCCTGGTCGGGCATGCTATCAACACCCACATTTCCTCCCATGGCTTCTGTGAGCTTTTTTACCACCGTGAGGCCTAGTCCAGTGCCTTCAGTTTCAGTTTTATGCGCACCCAACCTTTCAAAGGATTTGAAAAGCTTTGAAATATCTTCCGGTGAAATTCCCGGGCCAGAATCGGTTATCGAAATCCGCAACAGAATCACGTCTAAACGGTTTTTCGGAATTATACTGGTTGAAATGGTTACAAAACCATCTGTTTTATTGTATTTTATTGCATTGTTAAGCAAATTCAGAACCACTTGTCTGATCCTCAGATTATCAGCCTTAATATAAGTCTTATTAGTTGGGGAGTCCAATAACCTGATTGTTATCCGCCGTTGATCAGCATATTGTTGTAGTGAATCAATCAAATCCTTAATAACGCTTTCAGTATGAATAGGTTTTAATAAGAGTGAAAGTACACCTGATTCGATACTCGAAATATCAAGAACTTCATTTATTAAGCTAAGCAGGTGCTTTCCGCTGTTTAAAATATGAGTTACCCCCTTTTTTTGTAATGAGTTAAGTTGACCCATATCAAGAAGCTGTGCAAATCCAAGGATAGAGTTCAATGGGGTGCGGAGTTCATGACTCATGCGGGAAAGAAACTCGCTTTTGGCTGAATTTGCTTTTTCCGCTTCATTCCGTGCCTTAACATATTCTGCTTCAGTTCTTTTTCGTTCAGTGATATCCTTATGTGTTCCTGACATAAGCAAAGGCTTGCCATCTTTATCCCATGCATGAACTTTACCCCGGTCCAAAACCCAAATCCAATCGTTATTTTTATGCCGCATTCTCGATTCAAATTCATAATAGGATAACTCACCCTGGAAGTGCTTTTCCAATAATTCACCGGATTTCACTAAATCATCGGGATGAGCAAACTTTTTCCATGTTTCGATGCTAACCGGCGAAATTTCACTAAGCGTATAGCCTAAAATGCCTGCCCAGCGTTCGTTAAATATCGTTTCCCCGGTTTGAATGTTCCACTCCCAGGTTCCAATATTTGTGCCTTCGATAATGGAGGCAAGCCTTTGTTTCTCTATGGCCAGGTCGACTTCAGATTGTTGTTGCTCAGTAATATCTGAAATAAACCCATGCCATAATACCGATCCATCAGCTTCCTTTTGCGGCATTGCATTCCCCGAGAGCCAACGAACGGTTCCATCGCGATACTTTACCCGATAATTGTGCCGCCAAAGCTCGAGGTTGCTTGCTGATTGCTGAATGGAGTCCAACACACGGTCAAAGTCTTCGGGATGCAGGCAATTGTATACGCACGATGCATCATGGACCACATCGGACGGGCTAACCCGGTATATATCGCGGATTCCTTCACTTGCGTAAGGGAAACAGGAAGTGCCATCCGGATTCATCCGGAATTGATAAACCATCCCGGGAACACGGTCGGAAATTTTGTGAAACCGATCCAAAGTTGTTTCCCACTGTTGTGTCCTTTCTTCAACTTTTTGCTCAAGCGTTTGGTTGAGTTGAAAAATCTCGTTTTCAGCAAGTTTTCGCTGCGTAATATCGTGGACCAGGGAGTAAAGTAATACAGAGTTACCGAAAGAAATCGGTCCCGAATAAACTTCAACATCACGTACATCGCCATTTGCTTTACGATGTTTAAAAAGAAAGTGCTTTCTCTCTTCAGATTTTGCCTTCTTCATTTCCAGGCGCACCTCTTCCAGCGATAATGTGTTAATATCGGAAATGTTTTTGCGGCATAATTCATCCAGCGACCAACCATAGAAACGGATGGCTGCCGAATTGGCATCCATGATACTTCCTGTTTCCGGATCAATTAAAAGAATAACCGAATGATTATAATGGAATAGGGATTTATACCGCTCTTCGCTTTGTTTTAAGCTTTCTTCAGCCTGCTTTCGCCCTGAAATATCATGGAAGGTAACCACTGCTCCCGTTATTATTTGGTCATCAATAATGGGAAGACTGCTGAATTCAACAGGAAAAAATGTTCCGTCTTTTTTTTTGAAATAATCTTCGCCCCGAAAGGGATTTCCTGTCAGTATAGTATTATGTATTGGACATTCTTCGATTGGATAAGGAGTTCCGTCCTGATGATGATGAAAGGTAGTATGTGAATCCCGATCCAGTAATTCTTCTACGGTATAGCCAAGTAATTGAATTGCAATTGGATTGACAAAGGTAGGATTGCCCGATGTATTAATTCCAATGATGCCCTCTCCGGAAGCCTCCAGAATTAGCTTGAGCATTTTACTATCTGTTTCTTGAATAGATGATTTGGTGTTCATAAACCTTGAGATGGCAATCTTTAGATTGGGTTCAGGCGGTTAATTATGAGCTAATCGAATTGCATGGAAAGGTAAAGAGGAATGTTGAGCCTATTCCTTCAGCGCTCTCCACGCTAATTGTTCCTCCATGCTTTTGAATAAAATCCTTGCAAAGCATCAATCCCAGACCGCTGCTGGGTTCATCGTCGGTACCTTTTCTTTTAGTTGACACATCGATCCTGAATAAGTTTGATACCATTTCCTCACTCATTCCGATGCCGGTATCCGTAATGGAAAACATGGTGCTTTGATCGGGCATGATTTTGGCCGAAACGGTGATTTTTCCTCCCCTGTTTGTAAATTTTAATGCATTGGACACGAGGTTGCGAATCACAGTTTGAATCATATTGCTGTCGGCAAAAACATTAATGTTATCAGGTATATCGTAACTAATCGAAATTCCCTTTTGGTTAGCAGGCTCTATAACCATTGCTAAACATTCATATACGATTTGCAGTACATCAATATTCTCGGGATGGAAAGAAATCAGACCACGCTGCATCCGTGACCACTCCAGCAGGTTTTCGAGTAAACTGTAAAGATTTGTCGCGGAAAACTGCATGCTGCCAACAATTTTTTGTATTTCCTTTAATGAAAGTACATTCAATTCATCAGCCAAAATCCGCGTAAAGCCAAGGAACGAGTTGAACGGGCTGCGCAGGTCGTGGGCAATAATAGAAAAGAATTTATCTTTAGTGGCATTAAGTTCCTGCAATTCAAAACTTTGCTTTTGTAGTTCCTCCCTTTGCTTTTGAAGCTCCAAACTTTGGTAATGCATTTTAAGGTGGGTAGAAACGCGGACTTTTACTTCCTCCGCCTGAAAGGGCTTTGTTATGTAATCAACTCCACCGCTTGCAAATGCTTTTACAATATCGCGGGTGTCAGTTAATGCACTGATAAAGATTACCGGAATATCACATAATTCCGCATTTGCTTTGAGCCGTCGGCAAACTTCGTACCCATCCATATCTGGCATCATGATATCCAGAAGAATAAGATCGGGCATCACTTTTTGAGCGACCAATAATGCAAGCTCTCCATTAAGGACCGGCCGTACTTTCCATCCTTCTGCCTTGAGTATATCGCCCAATACATTCAGATTGTCAGGCATATCATCAACAATAAGGATTCTTGGAATATACGGACTGAGTTCATTGTCATTATTCATAAAACATTTTCCTTTCTGCTTAATACCTGATACAAATGGGCGTAATCATATTTACGGGCAAGCATCATTAAACCCCTGGCGAGCCTGGAGTGGTTTGATCCGATACTTTTAATGAGTTCAATAAGCAGATCTAAATCTGCAACTGCCAGAGCATCCAGCATTTGCTCCACCAATGTGTTGGGCAAATTTGCAATATCATCAACAATAACACCATCTTCCCCGGCGTGATCCTCAGGAGCTGAAGTTATTTCTTTTTCATATATATAATTGATATTCAGAGCATTTCCAATAACGCCAAACAGTTCACTTTCCCTAAATGGTTTTCGAATATATCCGTCCATTCCCATTGCCATGGATTTTTTCCGTTCGTCCTCAAATGAACTTGCTGTTAGTGCAATAATTGGAGTGTTTCGTCCCTTTTCGGTTAATTTCAGTTGCCTTGTTGCTTCATAGCCATCCATCACTGGCATGCGCATGTCCATTAAGATAAGATTCGGGCTCCACTCATGGAATTTTTTTATTGCATCTTCACCATTAACGGCCTCTTTTGTTTCAAAGCCAACTAATTTGAGCAGATTGACAACAACCTCCAGATTTTCCGGCTTATCATCAACAACCAGAATGCGGTAGGTGGCCTGGCCCTTATCTATGCAGATTACCCGTTGGGTCCCAAGCGGCTCTGATACAACCATTTCACCTGCTTTGATTTCTACATGAAAAGTAAATACCGAGCCCTTCCCTGCCTGGCTGGTTACGCTGATATCGCCACCCATTAAAAGTGCCAGTTCCCGGCTGAGGGCAAGCCCTAATCCGGATCCACTGCCTTTTTTGATACCTGAACTGGTTTGAACAAAATGTTTAAATAGTTTATTGAGTTCGTTTTCTTCAATGCCCGGACCAGAATCCTGAATTTCCACAATTAACCTCCCTGTTTCATTATCGGTCCTATCCACACGGGCACGGACAGCGATGCCACCTTCGCTTGTGAATTTTATTGCATTTCCGATTAAATTGATAAATATCTGGCGCAATTTGCTTTCATCAATAAACACCCACCGGGGGAGTTCATCAGGTGTCTCAAATATGAATTGAAGATGTTTGGATTGAGCCCTCTCCTTAAAAATAATCCGGATATCGTTGAAAAGTGCATGTAAATCAACATTCGATGGATTCAGTACAACAAGACTGGCTTCGGCTTTGGATAATTCCAGAATATTGTTGATAAGAGATAGCAGATGCTCTCCGGCACGTATAATGGAAACGTTGTACTCCTTTTGCACGGCTGATAAAAGCGGGTCGCGGTTAATAAGCTGCGAAAAACCGATGATCGTATTCAGTGGCGTTCTGATCTCATGCGACATATTTGCCAGAAAAACACTTTTTGCATGGCTGGCGACTTCAGCTTCCTGCTTGGCTTTTAGCAGAACCGCTTCTGTTTTCTTTTTATAAATCACCCCGCCTAAAACGCTGGCATAAATTTTCAGCAAAATGATTACCTGCTCGCTCCAATGTTTCTTTTCTACTACTGAATCAAAACCAATAAATCCAATCAGCGAAGACCCGTAATAAATGGGAACCGTTAAAAGAGATTGAATCCCCTGAGGTTCCAGAATTTCTTTTTCCAGCTGTCTTTCACCTGGTAAATCGTTAACTGATTCAATATAAATATGCCCTTTGTTTAAAAAGGTTTCCTTCCATAAGGGAATAAATGAAAATGGTATCCCCTGAAGATTATCTATTTCCGGGGAAATCCCATCCGCACACCACTCAAAGGTGTTGTTTAGTAGGTCATTAGGGGCATCTAAGTCAAATATGTAAGACCGGTCAATTTTGTTGAAAGCTCCGAGTAACCTTAACGAGTTATTTATTTCTGCATCCAAGCTATCCGAATCCGTCTGAATAAGTTTTCCTGCTACGGTTGATACCAGATTGTAGAAACTATTCTGAAGTTTAATCTCCTCTTCCAGTTTTTTCCTTTCCGTAATATCCCTGCTGATCCCCAAAATACCAATTAAGCTTCCATCACTGCCCCAATAAGGTGTTTTAAGGGTGTCGATTAGGATCTTTCTGCCGTTGGGATAGGTTATCAGTTCTTCATTTCGTACAGACAACTTTTGCTTAAGCATCTCATTATCATGATATCTGAAGAAATCGCCGAGTTCTTTTCCAAAAAGATCATAATCAGTTTTACCAGTTATTTCGTCTCTTGATTTTCCGGCAAATTCGGCAAAAGGAGGGTTGCATCCCAGGTAAACACCTTCTGTATTTTTAAAAAAGATGATGTCTGGAATGGAGTCGAGTAACGAAGTGATCAATCCTGAATGCCGGGTGGCTTCCAATTCGGTCTTTTTGCGGGCAGTAATATCCTCGAAAATATAAAACCGACCGTAGTATTGGTCGTTTTCTCCCCGGATTTGAGTGGAGAAACGACGAACTGTGCGGCCTTCGGTAAATGGGATCTCATCTTCAATCACCACTCGGTTAGACTCATCCTGAAGCGGTTTGCAAGATTCTGCAAAAGTGGGCACATCGGTCAGAACCGGCAAACAATCAGGTATGATATCGTTGTTTTTTAGCTCACCACTTAACATGCGCCCGGCTAAATGCTGTATGCCCCAGATTTCGCAAAATCTTTGATTGAAATACAATATTTCATCGGTCCGGTTATCTACAACCAAAAACCCTAATGGGGAAGAGTCCGACATGAGGTGCAGGAGCGACTGGTTCCATATTAATGCGTCTTCCTGGCTTTTGCCAAGAGCAAAATCCTTATCTTTATTCATATCCATTCATCAACCATTTTTAAAAACATTAAAAGGTCAATAGGTTTGGTTAAATAACTTTTGGCACCTGCAATCAACAGCCTGTCAATCTGCGACTGCATGGCATCAGCACTTATTATGACCACCGGAATTGATTTTGTATTCTCATTTGCCTGCAGATTCGCCATTACTTCGCTGCCATGAATATCGGGCAAATCGAGATCAAGCAAAATCAGGTCCGGTAAATATTCCACTGCAAGTGGAACAGCATTTCTTCCGATGGAATTAACAATCATTCGGATTCCTGGTCTCTGTCTGGATAGAACATGCTGGGCAAGTTCAATGTTTGGAATATTATCTTCTATGTATAAAATAGTTCCGGTTTGAGTAGGTACTTCAGTTGCCAGGATATTAAGGTCAATGGATGGTTCCACCCGTGGATTTTGGTTTTCAGCCATCGGCAGTTCTATCCAGAATGTGCTTCCCTCACCTAATTTGCTTTCTACTCCAGCATTCCCATTCATGGCACTGATGAGCCTTTTTACAATCGACAAACCTAAGCCTGTTCCTTCTGTTTCAGTGTTATCGGCTCCTAGCCGCTCGAAAGGATTAAAAAGTTTTGGAATGTTTTCTTTCGAAATTCCCTGCCCTGTATCGGTTATCGAAATTCTGATGGTATCAAAACCGAATCTGTTTTGGTGTCTGGTTTCGGTGCTGATGATAATTGACCCACCCGGCTTGTTATATTTTATGGCATTATTGAATAAATTGATTAAAACCTGCTTTAATCTTTGTTTGTCAGCTTTTACAAATTGAAAATTGGATGGCGAATCAATTATTTCTATTCCAATTTGTAACCCTTCTGCCTGCGGTTGAATAATGTCTGCTATTTCCATTAATACCACATTCAACTGCAATGGTTCCATTTCCAACGTCAATTGCCCGGTTTCTATTCGTGAAATATCGAGCACTTCATTGATCAGATTGAGCAGGTGCCTGCCGCTTTTTAAAATATGGCTAACCCCCTTTTTTTGAGCCGGGTTGAGATCGCCCATTTCCATCAACTGCGCAAAGCCAAGTATAGAGTTCATTGGCGTTCTTAGCTCATGACTCATCCGGGAAAGGAACTCGCTTTTTGCCATATTTGCCTGTTCAGCCTCGCTCCGGGCTATCTCAATCTCCTGTTCAGCCTTTTTTCGCCCGGTAATATCAATGGCAATTCCTCCTAGAAGAGGTTTTTGGTCAGGGATCGGAATAACAAACTTTTGTGTTTCATATTGGTGTATTTTCCCGTCCAGATTGGGAAAGCTTTCATCAATTTTCTGATAACCGTTCAGGAAGGTTTTCCGGTCGTCGGTATATATCCTCTCCGCCTCTTCGGCACCAAAAACTTCCGCCAACGGCATCCCAATCCAATTTGACGCACCCAGTGCAACATCCATCGAGTTATTTGCAAAAATTATCCTGCTTTCAGAATTTTTAATAAATGCCAGCGCAGGTAAGTAGTCCATGAAAAGCGAAAACCGCATTTCACTTTCTTTTAATAAAGAGAGAAGCTTTTGTAATTTCTCCTCCGCTTGAGTGCGATCGGCGACTTCCTTATTCAATTTTTCGATAGTTGCAGCCAACTGCGAAGTTCTTTCTAAAATCTTTTGCTCCAAACTGTTATTCAGGTCCAGTAGGTCGGCATCCGCTTTTTTACGATTACTGATATCTTCCTGAACAGCAAGGTAATGAGTTACCTTGCCGCTGGTGTCCATAACTGGCGATATAGATGATGCAGCCCAGTAGAATTCTCCGTTCTTTTTTCGGTTATAAAACTCGCCTTTCCACTCTTTCCCCGAGATGATTGTTTGCCAAAGGGTTGCGTATTCTTCCTTTGACTTTTCACCTGATTTAATGATGCGTGGGTTTTTGCCAATGAGTTCTTCACGATTGTAACCTGTGAGTTCAGTAGCTTTAGGATTCACGTATTCAATAATACCATTAAGATCGGTAATTATGGTCATAACCGGACTTTGCTCCACTGCTTGCGTAAGCTTTAAAAATTGTTCTTCAGCTCCTTTTCGCTCGGTAATGTCCCAGGCAAGATCAGTTAACCGGGTAACTATTTCTATGTCGCTTTCATTATAATCTGTCAGTTTGTTACCCACGCCAACGATAGCCTGAATCAGGTTATTCCTGAACACGGGTACCAAAAGCTGGCGTTGAATGGAAGCATGTCCCTCTGGCAATCCTTTACGGTTAGGCAGGCTCTGGTAATCGTTGTGAATCACGGGTTTTCCCTGATAAACACAATCCACCCAAACCCCCGAGTCAGACAATTCGCGTTGTTGCCCGCGCCCATCGGCCTTACAGACGTTAAGGGTATTGGTTGACCAGCTTTGCAGCGTTATTGTCTTCTGGTCGGCATGCACAGCATGAAAAAATCCGATTTGGCTGCCGGTTAAAATCTCTAATTCATCTAAAAGTTTTTGCTGAAGTTCATACCGCGAATGCAAGGGGGCAAACTCGGCTAACCGTAATCGGGCTTCCAAAATCAACTCTGCTTGTTTCTGCTTCGTAATGTCTCTGAAAACTCCATATGCACCAAGAAAGTTGCCGTGGGCATCGAGTTTTGGTGTTGTACTTACCTGAATATACCTGGCATTTCCTTTTTTTGTAATGATTTGAAGATCATAAGAGCCGGTTACTCCTGTTTTTCGCTCGGTAGTTTGTTTGTTGATTTTTTCTTTCTCAGCAGGAATCAGAAAATCGGTTAATGAAGCGCCCAAAAGCCTGGTAATATCAGTTTCAAAGATTTCTGCAGCAGCAAGATTCACAAATTCAAATACCTCATTTTGATCAACCACCCCAATACCTTCAGATTGTGATTGGATAATCGACTGGAGCTTTTCTTGACTTTCTTGCAATGAAATTCTTAATAGCTTGCGATCAGTAATATCGGTGGTTACTAACACAACCTTACCATCGGGAAGTGGTGCAGCACTAACGTTGGTCCAAATGATTTTGCCATCCTCCTTCAATATGCCAATCTCAACGTCGTAAACTACCCGTCCTTCTTTCACCGCGCGAATACTCGGAAAATCAGCGGTTTGAAGTAATTGGCTATCAGAGTTAAGATAACTGCGATGAAGATATTTTTCGGATTGAAGGTCGTCTTTCGTTAAGTCCAATAAAGGCTGGATCGCCGCATTCATTTCAATAATGTGCCGATCGCTGTCGAGTACCGTTATACCAACCGGCAATAAGTCAAATAGTGCCGTGAGCTCCAACTCACGTTCCATCGCTTTTGCTCTAGCTTTCCTGAGTTCCTCATTTTGCCTTTCGAGTTCTGTCCGCTGCAATTGCAACTCCTCAATGAGTTTCTGCACTTCCGGGTTTATATTATTTTCCATAAAATCCTTAAACAATTACCGGGTGCCAGTTGCCGGAATGGTAAAACTAAATACCGAGCCCTTTTCAACTTCACTCTCCACCCAAATCTTTCCGCCGTGTTTCTCAATAAAATCTTTGCAGATCATTAATCCCAAGCCGGTACTTGGCTCTCCATCGGTACCATCACGACCCGTTTTTACATTGATTTTGAATAAGTCGGACAAAAGCTCCCTCGTCATACCGATCCCATTATCAGAAACAGAGATCATCACATGATTATCATAACTTTCTGCTGGCTTTTTGGCGGAAATGATTATTTTTCCTCCTGTTGGAGTAAATTTCACTGCGTTGGATACCAAATTGCGGATAATCGTTTCGAACATACGTTCATCAGCAAGAATCTCCACGTTTCCTGCTACATCAGATATCGTTTCAATTTCCTTATTTCGTGCTAAATCCTTTACGAGTGTAAGGCATTCATTGACTTTGGTGCTTAATGACAGCGGCTCCGGATTATAACTGATTGTTCCTTGCTGCATTCTCGACCATTCCAACAGGTTTTCAAGCAAGGTGAAAAGGGTTTTTGCCGACTTGTTTAGCATACCGGCAAACTCTTCAATAGCATCAGGAGTCATGGTTTTAGCGTCATCTTCGAGGATTTGAGAAAGTCCAAGCAGCCCAACAAAAGGACTGCGCAGATCATGTGCAATGATCGAGAAGAATTTATCCTTTGTTGCATTAAGCTCCTGAAGTTCTTTGCTTTGCTGATAGAGTTTGATGTGAGTGCTTACACGGGCTTTAACTTCTTCAGCATTAAATGGCTTAGTAATATAATCAACTCCACCAGCCGATAAAGCCTTTACAATATCATGGGGTTCATTTAATGCACTGATAAAAATTACGGGTATTTCTTTTAATGCAGGACTCATTTTCAGGCGCCGGCAAACTTCGTATCCATCAATGCCTGGCATCATAATATCGAGGAGAACTAACACTGGTTTCTCCAGGTCAGCAACCTGCAATGCCAGTTCGCCACTAGATACCTGACGGATCTTATACCCTTCAGCTTTTAATATTTCGCCCAGTAATTTTAGATTGGCAGGCAAATCATCGACAATAAGAATGCTGGAATATTTTTGGTCGTCAGAATTTTTATTACTCATCTTATTGCTCCTTTTTATTTAGCAATTTCTGCAGATAATCATAGTCGAAATTGTTGGCAAGGGTTCTTAGCCGACGAGCGAGTTCTGAAAATTCAGCATTCATATTTTGTGTTAGTTCAATCAAATGGTCGAAATCTGCGACCGCAATCGCTTCCTGCATTTTTTTTACAAGGTCATCAGGCAATTGTTTAATATCTGTTTCGATAGCCCGCTCATCAGACAGGTATTTGTCAGTTGTCCCCAGGTTTTTTTCTTCTTCATAACGGTATTTGACGTTAAGCACCATTCCGATCGTTCCGAAAAGTTCACTTTCCCGAAATGGCTTTCTGATATGACCCTGCATACCAAGGTCCCGTGTTCTTTGACGCTCCTCTTCAAACGAGCTGGCAGTTAGTGCAATAATCGGTGTTTGCAAACCTTTTTCGGTTAACTTGATACGCCGTGTTGCCTCATATCCATCCATTACCGGCATGCGCATATCCATCAAAATAAGATCCGGATTCCACTCTTCGAATTTTGCAATGGCTTCCTCTCCATTAGTGGCTTCATTTGTTTCAAAACCAACCATTTTAAGAAGATTAACCACTACCATCAGGTTTTCTTCTCTATCGTCTACAATCAGGATGCGATAATTTTGTTGATCTTTCTCGAGGTAAATCACTTTTTTCTTGCTCTTTTCCTGAATAGCTTCATTTTTACCTTCTTTTATTTCAACCTCAAGGGTAAAAATGGAGCCTTTCCCCAATTCACTGCTAACGGCAATATTACCATTCATCAGGTGCGCGAGTTCCTGACTCAGGGCAAGTCCTAATCCGGAACCGCTGCCTTTCCTGAGTCCAGAGCTGGTTTGAACAAAATGCTTAAAAAGATTTTTAATTTCGATTTCTGAAATACCGCTGCCTGAGTCCTGAATTTCAACAATAAGGTTGCTGATATTGGAATTGATTTGATTAATCCGGGTGCGAACGGCGACGCCACCTTCATCAGTGAATTTTATTGCGTTTTCAATCAAATTGATAAATATCTGCCGCAATTTATGTTCATCTGCAAAAATATATCGCGGAAGATTATCAGCTGTTTCAAAAATAAACTGGAGATGTTTTGATTGGGCGCGTTCTTTGAAAAGAACCTGAATGTCGTCAAAAAATGAAACTAAATCCATGTTCGAGGGATTTGTTTCAATATGCCCTGCTTCAACTTTCGATAATTCCAGAATGTTATTAATGAGAACTAACAGATGCTCACCGGCACGTACTATAGAACCGTTGTATTCCTTTTGTATTTCAGTTAATTGCTGGTCGCGATTCATTAATTGTGAAAAACCAATAATTGCATTAAGAGGAGTTCGGATTTCATGCGACATATTAGCTAGAAAAATACTTTTTGCCTTGTTGGCGATTTTTGCTTCCTGTGTAGCTTGAAGCAGTACTTCCTCCGTTTTCTTCTGTTGAGTAATATCCCAATTCGTGCCAATCATCCTAAGAGGATTGCCGGCTTCATCAAACTGAACAGTAGCCAGCGCCCTGATATTATGTACTGATCCATCGGGCCAGCACACGCGGAACTCACTATCAAACTCTCTCTCTCCGTTTATCGCCATCTGAATCTCCTGATTGCTCCTTTCCCTGTCGCCCGGATGAACTCCAGCTTGCCATGCATCATAAACGCCGCTAAAGTCCTCTCTTTTAATTCCGTAAAGTGCAAACATCTGATCGTCCCACACCAGAAAATTATTGGCAACATTGTATTCCCATACTCCCACACCACCGGCACGGGCAGCTAATGCCAAACGAGTTGAAACTTGCTTAACTTCCTCCTCCGCCTTCTTGCGAACGGTAATGTCGGTTAAAGAAGTAACACGGACATGTTTGCCTTTGTAATACATCATTTTCCCGCGAAGAACACAGGGAAATGTTGTCCCATCTTTTCTCAGTGCAGTTGCTTCATAAGGTAATTCATAGCCCCTGAGCATATTATTCATAACCATATCCCGGTCTTCCGGCACTATCCATTCGGTTCCATATCTGACTAATGCCTCTTCATCCGTGTAACCAAACATTCTTTCACCCGCCTGGTTCTGCGCTATGCAAAGTCCCTTTTCGGATATGAAGATTGCTTCAAACGATGCTTCATTTAATCCTCTGTATTTTTCCTTGATTTCAACCAATTCTTCCTCCGCCTGCTTATGCCAGGATAACTCTTTCTGGTATGCTTCATTTAAAGAATTATAATCATGCTTCAATTGGTTTAACTCTTCAAATAAATCCTTTGTGGTAGGTTCCTGATTGCTCATATTAAAATGTATTCCATTGAGCCAAAATTAAACTTTTTTATCAGGCGTAAATACATATGATAGATGTATATTCATGTTATTAGCCGCAAATGTTGGATTGATGTCTCTGGTTTGGAATTCAAAGCGGGTTTGTCCCGCTGATCAACTCGCTCCTGCATTTGGTGCAAAGGTGTGCTCCTTTCTGGTCAATATCCTCCACGTAGGTGCTCGATCCCATTACACAACCCGGCACGTGGCAATGGATCAGGCCAAAGGTATGTCCAAGTTCATGAACAACTTCTTTTGTAAAGCGTGCCAACAAGTGATCCTGGATTTCTTTCAGTCCATATCGTTCATTACTAAGGCGATATATTGAGGCGATGGCCGTTCTGCCTCCTAAAAATGCCTGCCCGAAAATGTAGGTTAAAATCGGGATGAAAAGATCAACATAAAACAGTCCAAAGGTTTTTATAGAGTCAGAAGAATAGTGTTTATCGACTTCAATTAAAATCTGGTTTCCGTTGTATTGGCGGCGCCCCGGATCATAATACTCACTCAGATCCAAATGCCCCTCTTTGATGTGGACAGGCAGATTGTATTCTCGATTAACTGAATCAGCAACTTTTTCGAGAAAATCATTCTCAAAATAGCCAAAGGAAATTAAATCAATCCCATGTAAATTCATTAAAAATAACCTATTTAGATTATTTTAACCATTATTAATCAACAGGTTTTAAATTATACTTTTTAATCTTATTGTAAAGCGTTACCCTGTCAACT